>NZ_DAIQAT010000073.1:0-16328 GCF_036781545.1 Tabrizicola sp. | reverse complement strand
AATGCCAGTGCCGCCCGTCATGGCCCTCGACATATTGCCCGTGCCCCATCCGCTGAATCGGGTTCGTCGGATCGAACCGCGCCGTGATCAGGTGCTTCTGCGGATGTGTCTCATAGGGCCCCCGGATCTCCCGCGACCGCGCCAGAGTCACCGCATGGTCGTAGCCCGTGCCGCCCTCTGCCGTCGTCAGATAGTACCAGTCGCCATGCCGGAAGAGATGCGGCGCCTCGGTCAGGCCAAGGTCCGTCCCGGTGTAGATCGTCGTGACCTCGCCCAGCAGCCCTTCCTCCGGATGCCATTCCTGCAGCTCGATCCCGTCGAAGGCGTCATGCGCGGGGTTCAGCCCGGTCCCCTTGCCCCGGTGGTTCCAGCGCATGTTGAGGAACCACTTGCGCCCGTCCCGGTCGCGGAAGAGCGACGGGTCGAAGCCCGAGGAATTGACGTAGGTGGGCTCCGACCACTCCCCGTCGATGGTCGCGCAGGTGACGATGTAATTGTGCGCGTCCTTGAAGGCGCCATCCAGCCGCTTCACATCGGTATAGACCAGCCAGAACCGCCCGTCGGCATGGGAAAGGCAGGGCGCCCAGATGCCGCAGCTGTCGGGATTGCCGCGCATGTCCAGCTGGCTGGCCCGCCGCAGGGGCCGCGCCACCAGCCGCCAGTTCACCAGGTCACGGGAATGGTGGATCTGCACCCCCGGATACCATTCGAAGGTCGAGGTGGCGATGTAGTAATCCTCGCCCACACGGACGAAGCTCGGGTCGGCGTTGAAGCCGCGGATCACGGGGTTTTCCAGCATCGTCAGCCTCCTGCATGGGTCGGGCGGAGGGATCCCTCACTCCCTCCGCCCGCTGGCCCCGCCGCGCGGCATGCGCCGGGCGGGACTGGTTCGTCACACCATCAGCGCCCGCGCCTCTTCCGGCGACAGCGCCGCGGGCCTTGTGCAGGTGGTGGTCAGGGTGACGAAACCGCCGGTCTCGCCCGAGGCCAGGCAGGCGGTCATCACGTCCACCCCGTGCAGCGTGCGTTCCAAAGAGCAGCGCGCGTCGCGGCCCGTCTGCAGCGCGGCGACCATGTCGGCCAGCCCTGCCGTCCGGTAGTTGGCCAGCGGCCCGCGCTGCGGATGGTCCTGGTTCGGCACCCCGAAAGGATGCGCCCAGGGCGCGACCTCGGTCAGGGTGCCCTCGCGGTCCGCCAGTTCGACGGTGCCGCCGAAGAAGTTCGGGTCCGGCACATAGAGCGTGCCTTCCGTGCCGTAGAACTCGAAATGGTTGCGCTTGTGATGCCAGACGTCCCAGCTGGTCGTCAGGTTCACCACTGCGCCCGTGTGGAACTCCAGCAGGGCATGGATGTTGGTCGGCGTCCGGACGGGGATTTCCTGCCCCGCCCGCGCGCCCGAGCCGATGACCCGCGTCGGCGTGGCGGAGGAGGTGATCGCCCCCACCCGTTTCACCGGCCCCAGGAAATTGATCAGGTCCGCCACGTAATACGGCCCGAGATCCAGCATCGGCCCCGCGCCCGGCAGGAAGAAGAACTCCGGGTTCGGGTGCCAGCCCTCCGGCCCGTGGCTCTGCACGCAGGCGACGCCGGTGGTGATGGTGCCGATCCGTCCTTCGTCGATGATCGCGCGGGCCTGCTGGTGCGCGCCGCCGAGAAAAGTGTCGGGCGCACAGCCCACCGCCAGGCCCTTCGCCTTCGCCAGATCGCGCAGCGTCTTGCCCTCTTCCAGCGTCAGGACCAGCGGTTTTTCGGAATAGGCGTGCTTCCCGGCTTCGAGGATGCGCTTCGTCACCGCGTAATGCGCGTCGGGGATGGTGAGGTTGATCACCACGTCCAGATCGCGGTTCGCCAGCAGGTCGTCGACCGACTGCGCCTTGACGTTGAACTCTTCGGCCCGCGCCGTTGCGGCCTCCATGTTCATGTCGGCGACCGCCCGCACCTCCAGCCCCTTGAACAGCGGCGCGAGCGTCAGATAGGCGGTCGAGATATTGCCGCAGCCGATGATGCCGATACCCAGATTTGCCATTTGTCTTTTCCTCAGAAGGATTTGGCCGAGGCGATGGAACGGGTCGCGAAGCGCGCGTCGTCCTTCGGGTTGTCGTGTTCCATGACGAAATGCCGGACACCGATCTTCCGCAGCGCGGCGATGATCGTCTTCCAGTCGACCGTGCCTTGGCCCAGATCGGACCAGCCGTCCTCGTCCGTGTTCTCATCGGCGGGGGCGATGTCCTTCACATGGGCAGCGGTGATCCGGTCCTTGTAGCGTTCGATCCAGACCAGCGGGTCGGCGCCGCCGCGGATCACCCAGGCCACGTCCATCTCCCATTCCAGCCCCGGCCCGCCCTCGAAGATGCGGTCCTGCGGCATCGAGCCATCGGAGAGCGGCTTGAACTCGAAATCGTGGTTGTGCCAGCCGAAACCATAGCCCGCCGCCTTGTAGGGTGCCCCCGCCTTCTGCAGCCGCTCGCCAAAGGCGGTCCAGCCCGCCGGGTCCGAGGGCCGGTCCTCGGGCAGGACATAGGGGCAGTAAAGCCGCTCCATCTTCAGCGCCCGGGCGATGCCCAGCACCCTGTCGACCTCGGTCTCCAGCTGCTGCAGGCCGAAATGCCCGGTCGGCATGGTCAGCCCGGTGGCTGCCAGCCCCGCCTTCGTCGCTTCCACCGCCGCATCGTCGGCATAAAGCGCGCCGTAGCCTTCCACGGCAGTATAACCCGCCTTGGCCACCATCTCGAAGGTCTTCGGCATCGGCCCGAAGTTGCGCGAGGAATAAAGCTGATAGCTGAACATGGGATTGCCTTTCGTCAGCCGCCATAGGTGGCGGAATGGAGATCGCGGAGGGTGAAGCGGGGCACCGCCGAAGGGTCATCGGGGGTGAAGGTGATCGTGGCCGGATAGCCGGGGAAGAGCGTGACGGCGTTGGTGGAGAAACGGCCCGGGACTTCAGACTCCACTGCAACGAAGGGGGCGAGCGCCTTGACCTGCAATGTCAATTTCCACTGCATCCCCTCCCGCCGGATATCCGCGGTCAGGCCCGAGGGCAGCAGGTCGTAGGCCTTCCACGGCTTCGGCGCATGGACGTCCCCGCCTTCCGAATCCCCCGCCCAGGTGAAGGCCAGCACCTCCCCCGGCCCCAGCGCCTCCGGCCCAAGCTCCAGCACCGGCACCGCCGCATCGGTCGGCACCGTAACCGTCGCCTCAGCCAGCGCCCGAGTGGACCCATCCATCGCCGCCGCGCGCGCCGTGACGGTGATCGTCACCGCCTCAGGCCGGTCGTTCACCGCCCGCAGGGCGACACCCCCGTCCTGCGGCACCGCCACCACCGTAACCGGGGCATAGAACCGCTGCGCCATGTGATGCAGCAGCTTCCAGTTGCCGCCATGGTCCAGGCTCGACCAGGAACACACCGGCCAAGTGTCGTTCAGCTGCCAGTAGAGCGTGCCCATGCAATGCGGCTTGAGGCTGCGCCAATGGGTGACGGCAGTCTTGATCGCCAGCCCCTGCTGCACCTGGCTGAGGCAGACGAAATTCGGGAAGTCCACCGGGAAGCGAAAATAGCGGAACATCGTCTCGGCGATCCGCGCATTCCCGCCGGGGTTCTTCTGGTGGCTCTCCATCACCGGGCTGGCAATGTTCCAGTCCCTCTCGTCGGCGAACCGCCGGATTGCCGAAAGCGAGGGATAGGACTGGAAGCCGAACTCGGAGCAAAACCGGGGGCTTACGTCGCGATAATGATCGAAATCCCGCCCCTCGTGCCAGACCGACCAGAAATGCATGTCGCCGCTGCTGTCGTCATGCCAGGCATCGCCGAACGCCAGCGGGCCGGGAGAGGGCGAGGACGGCCACCAGTTCGCCACCGGCAGCACCTCCAGAAGTGCTGCTTCCACCGTCCGGTTCAGCCGGTCGTAGTTGACCAGATAGCGGTCCCGGTCGGCGCGGCTTTCCGGGAACCAGGTCAGCGCCCCGATCAACTCATTGTCGCCGCACCAGAGCGCGATGCAGGCGTGGTGGCTGATCCGCGCCACCACATCGCGGACCTCGGCATCCACCTCCGCCAGAAACTCCGGGGTCGAAGGGTAAAGGTGACAGGCGAACATGAAGTCCTGCCAGACCATCAGCCCCAACTCGTCGCAGAGATCGTAGAACCAGTCCGGCTCATACCGTCCGCCGCCCCAGATGCGGATCATGTTCATGTTGGCATCGACGGCGGATTGCAGGAGGCCGTGCACCGAGTCTGGTGTGATCCGCCCGAACAGCGCATCCGCAGGTATCCAGTTGGCCCCCTTGGCAAAGATCGGCCGCCCGTTGACCTGCATCCCGAAGGACCGTCCCGCCGCACCCGGCTCGCTGACCAGCTTAAGGTCGCGCAGGCCGATCCGCTTGACCACCCGCGCCCCGCCACCCTCCAGAACCAGCTCATGCAGCACCTGCGCGCCCTGACCCGCCGGCCACCATAGCACCGGGTTGCGGATGACCAGCGACAGCTTCGCCACGCCGCCAATAACCGGCGCAGTTTTCATGACGCCACAAAGGCTTGCCGTCACATCCTCACATGTCGCACGAACCGTCAGCCGCACCTCGACCTGACCAGCCGAGTGCACCTGATCCACCAGCACATCCCCAATCCTTGGCCCGATGACCTCCAGCCGGATCGCGCCGGAAACCCCGAAGACGCCAAGGGCGATATTCCAGTCCCAGCCAAAATCGCACTGCTGTTTCCGCAGCATGTTGGCATGGGCAATCGGCCCGTTGACCTGCTGGTAGGGGATCGGGAAAGGCATCCGAGCCGCCCGCGCCGCCGCCTCGCGAACGGGTGAGCGGAACAGGATCTCGACCTCATTCTCTCCTGCCATCACCACCGACGACACATCCACCCGCCAGCGCCGGTGCACATTTGCCGCCGACAGGACCAGAACCTCGTTCAGCCGCACCTCGGCGACCGTGTCCAGCCCTTCGACCACCAGCTCACAGGCCTGTCCGTCATAGGTGAATACCCGCCGCGCCACCCAGTCACGCTCGGCCACCCAGCGGCAGTCATATTCGTTCCGGCCCCAGTACGGCTCCGGGATCACCCCCGCCTTCGCCAGCGCGGTGATCCCGTCTCCGGGCAGGTCCATGGCAACGGTATGGGCGCCGCTTTCATCCGAAAGCGTCCAGCGCCCCGCCAGGTCGAGCATCCTTCAGATCCTCTGTTCCGTCTTCGCGTCGAAGAGCGACGCCTTGGGGATATCCAGCCCCAGATGCACCTTGGTCCCCGGCGGCAGGCGCCCCTCGACCGGCACGCGCACGCTCAGGTTCACCCCCTCGGCCTTCAGCCACAGCAGGCTGTCGGCGCCGAGATGCTCGTCGATCTCCACCTCCGCCGGGATCGACGGGCCGGACAGCGGCGTCTTCGACACGGTGATATGTTCGGGCCGCACCCCCAGGATCGCCTGGTCGCGCTCCAGCACCGCGCCCCCGTCATAGCCCGCCAGGTCGATCTTCGTCGCCCCGAACTGGAAGGCGCGGCCGCCCTCCACCGTCCGCCCCTTCAGGAGGTTCATCGACGGGCTGCCGATGAACCCCGCGACGAACAGGTTCGACGGGCGGTTGTAGATTTCCAGGGGGGCGGCCAGCTGCTGGATGACGCCCCCTTTCATCACCGCGATCCGGTCGGCCAGTGTCAGCGCCTCGATCTGGTCATGGGTGACATAGACCATGGTGTTGCCCAGCTGGTTGTGCAGGCGCTTGATCTCGACCCGCAACTCGCTCCGCAGCTTGGCGTCGAGGTTCGACAGCGGCTCGTCGAACAGGAACACGTCCACATCGCGCACCAAAGCCCGGCCAATGGCCACCCGCTGCCGCTGCCCGCCCGACAAGGCCGCCGGTTTCCGGTCCAGCAAAGGCTGGATCTGCAAGATCTCGGCCGCCCGGGCGATCCGCTTGTCGATCTCGGCCTGCGGCACCCTGGCGTTCTTCAGCCCGAAGGACAGGTTCCCGCGCACCGTCATCTGCGGGTAAAGCGCATAGCTCTGGAACACCATTCCGATCCCGCGCTCCGACGGCTCGGCCCAGGTGACGTTCTTGCCCTTGATCCAGATCTGACCGTCGGTAATGTCCAACAAGCCCGCTAGGCAATTCAGCAGCGTCGACTTTCCGCAGCCCGAAGGACCCAGAAGCACGACGAATTCTCCCTCCGCCACGTCGAGGTTCATGTTCTTCAGGACCGAGATCGACCCGAAGTTCAGCGTCAGGTCCTTGACTTCAATCGAATTTCCCATGCATCAGCCTTTCACGGCACCGGCGGCGATACCGCGGACGAAAAGTTTCCCCGAGACGAAGTAGACAGCCAGCGGCACCAGGCCGGTCAGCAGCGTCGCGGCCATGTTGACGTTGTATTCCTTCACCCCCTGCACCGAGTTGACGATGTTGTTCAGCTGCACCGTCATCGGGTAGAGGTCGGGCTTGGTGTAGACCACGCCGAACAGGAAGTCGTTCCAGATGCCGGTGATCTGCAGGATCAGCGCCACCACGAAGATCGGCAGGCTCATCGGCAGCATGATGCGGAAGTAGATGCCCCAGAACCCCGCGCCATCCACCCTTGCGGCCTTGAACAGCTCTTCCGGGATCGCGCTGAAATAGTTGCGGAAGAGAAGCGTCAGGATCGGCATCCCAAAGATGGTGTGCACCATGACGAGCCCCCAGAGCGTGCCGTAGATACCCATCTCGCGCAGGAGGATCACCAAGGGGTACAACATCACCTGATAGGGGATGAAGGCCCCGAAGATCAGGATGGTGAAGAAAGCATTCGCCCCCTTGAAGCGCCAGTTCGCCAGCGCATAGCCGTTGACCGAGGCGATGATGATCGACAGCACCACCGAGGGCACCGTGATCCGTACCGAGTTCCAGAACCCCCGGCTCAGCCCGTCGCAGTTGAGGCCGGTGCAGGCCTCCGACCACGCCTTGACCCAAGGCTGGAAGGTGATCTCCACCGGCGGGGCGAAGATGTTGCCCAGCCGGATTTCCGGCATTCCCTTCAGCGAGGTCACGATCATCACGTAAAGCGGCAGCAGGTAATACAGCGCCATCACCCCAAGCGCGCCGTAGATCATGATGTTGCGGCCCGACAGCGCCCGCCGGGGCCGGGTGCCCCGCGGCTCGCCCGCGGCAAAGGCATGGGTTCCGCGCTCAGCCATGCTTCTTCCCTCCGAATTCGAAATAGGCCCAGGGGATCAGCACGATCGCCACGCTGAGCAGCATCATGGTCGAGGCGGCAAAGCCCTGGCCCAGGTTCTGCGCCCGGAACATGAACTCGTAGACGTATTTCGCCGGCACTTCCGAGGCGATACCCGGCCCCCCGCCGGTCTGCGCGACCACAAGGTCGTAGACCCGGACGATCCCGCTCATCACGATGACCAGCGTGGTGATGAACACCGGGCGCATCATCGGGATGACGATGAACAGATAGGTCTTCCACATCGGGATGCCGTCGACCCGGGCGGCTTTCCAGATATCCTCGTCGATGCCGCGCAGACCCGCCAGCATCAGGCACATGATCAGCCCGGTGCCCTGCCACAGCCCGGCGAAGAGGACGCCATAGATCACGATGTCGGCGTCATACAGCGGATCGAAGGTAAAGCTGGTCCAGCCCAGATCGCGCACGATCTGCTGCACGCCGAAATCCGGGTTCAGGATCCATTGCCAGACCAGCCCGGTAACGATGAAGGACAGCGCGAACGGATACAGGAAGATGGTGCGGAAGGCACTTTCGAACCGGATCTTCTGGTCCAGAAGCGCTGCGAGCAAGAAGCCGATCACAAAGCTGAACACCAGCGACAACAGCCCGTAAATCGCCAGGTTCTGGATGGAAACCAGCCAGCGTTCCGTCGCCCACAGCCGTTCATACTGATCCAGCCCGACAAAGCGCAGGCGCGGCAACAGCTTGGAATCGGTGAAGGAATACAGCACCGTCCACAATGTTCCGCCCAGGAACACCACCAGCGCGGTCAGCACCATCGGCAGCGAGGCGAGTTTGGCGCTGATATTCTTGAAAAGACGGCTGGGCCGCCGGGCTTGTGACATATCTGCCCCCTGGTCTGCGCTGCGGCCGCGCCTGGGGCGGACCGTCCGGCTTTGTGGAAAGTCAGGCGCGCCGACCCGCCGGGTCCAGCGCGGCAACCGGCCCGGAGCGTTCCCGGGCCGATCCACCTTGCGCCCGAAGGCCTTAGTCGGCGGTGCCGATCAGCGCGGCATAATCCGCCTGCAACTTCTCGGGCGTGATGCTGTCATTGGCGAAGAATTGCGTCACCAGGTCGTTCAGCTGGGTCGTGGTGTCGGGGCTCAGCAGTTCATCCGTGCTCTGGATGACGTTGCCGGCCTTCAGCACCTCCAGCCCTTTCTTCATGCAGTCGTTGGCCGCACTCAGGTCCACGTCACCGCGCACCGGCATCGAACCCTTCTTCAGGTTGAAGGCCACCTGCGTCTCGGGCGACAGCATGATCGAGGCCAGTTGCTCCTGCGCCTTGGACTTTTCCGGGTCATCCAGCTTGGGGAAATAGAAGCTGTCGCCGCCAGTGGTGATATAGGGATCCGGCATCCCCAGCCCGACGAGGCAGGTGTAGTCCTCGCCCGCGACCTGCCCGGCGACCTGGAACTCGCCCTGCGCCCAGTCGCCCATCGACTGCGCGGCCGCCTTGCCGGTGATCACCATGTTGGTGGCCTGGTTCCAGTCCTGCACATTGGCGCCCTTGGTCATGCTGCGGGCATCGGCAAGCGCTGCAAAGACCTTGGCCATCTCCGGCCCGGCGGCGGCTTCGGCGTCATGGTCCTTGTTGATCTTCAGATACAGGTCCTTGCCGCCGATCGCGAGCAGGAGATTGTTGAAAAGCCCGGTCTGCTGCCAGCCCTGCGCCCCCACCGCCAGCGGCACGACCCCGGCCTTTTCCAGCGCGGGGGCTGCGGCGACCAGGCCGTTCCAGTCGGTCGGCACCGGAATCCCGGCATCGGCAAACGCCTTGTTCGACAGCCACAGCCATTGCCACGCATGGATGTTCACCGGGACGCAGTAGATGTGACCATCCAGCGTACAGCCTTCCAGAAGCGACGGCGGGTTGACCACGGCGGCCCAGTTTTCCGCCTTGGCTACATCGTCCAGGTTGCGCATCAGCCCGGCTTCGACCAGCTCTTCCGCCTGGCGGCCGTGGTTGAACTGCGTCGCCGCCATCGGATCGCCGCCGGTGATGCGCGACACCATGATCGGGCGCGCGGTATCGCCCGACCCCGCGATGGCCCCGTCGACCCATTTGTTGCCGGTGGCGTCGAAGGCCTTGGCCAGTTCGGCCACCGCCGCCGCCTCGCCGCCGCTGGTCCACCAATGGGTGACTTCAAGCTCGGTCGCCATGGCCGGCATCGCCACCGAAGCACAAAGCACCGCCGTCAGTTTTGAAAGCTTCATCCGTTCCTCCCGGTTTCCTATAACGTTATAGAAGAAGCCTATAACGTTGTAGTTTCACCGATCAACCGATCTTTTCGCTTGTCGCCGCCCGGCGCAGAAGTTTTCATGGGCAGATGATCCGCACCCTCCGCGCCGGAAAACCGGGCAAGAGCAGACCGATGCCGCAGCGCAAAACCACCGCCAACCCGGCCCCAAGACTGGCAATTCCCCGACACCGGGTCGGGGCTGTTTCTGCGCCTGCGAAGATAGCGCTACCAGCCGAATCGGCCCGCGGGATTCTTCCCCGCTCCGTCTTGTCCCGCGCGGAAAAGGAGGGCGCCGATGCCGCCGCCCGCTGATCGCGCCCCGCTGCCCGCCCCCGATTCGGAACCCGAGCGCCCCACGCTCAAGACCATCGCCGCAGCCACCGGCCTCGCCATCGCCACCGTCTCGCGCGCGCTGAAGGACGCCCCCGACATCGGCGAAGAGACCAAGCGCCGCGTGCGCGAGACGGCGGCCCGGCTCGGCTACCGCCCGAACCGCGCGGGCGTGCGCCTGCGCACCGGCAAGACCAATGTCATCGCGCTGGTCCTGTCGACCGAAACCGACGTGATGAATCACACCTCGCGGCTGATCTACTCGATCGCCAATGCGCTGCGCGGCACCGCCTACCATCTGGTCGTCATGCCCTTCTTCCCCGACCAGGATCCGATGGAGCCGATCCGCTACATCGTCGAGACCGGCAGCGCCGATGGCATCATCCTGAACCAGACCAAGGAAGACGACCCCCGCATCCGCTACATGCACGACCACGGCTTCCCCTTCGCCGCCCATGGCCGCACCGCGATGGGGATCGACCACCCCTACTACGATTTCGACAACGAGGCCTTCGCCCGCCTCGGCGTCCGCGCCATGGCCGATCGCGGACGCAGGCGGCTGTTTCTGGTCGCCCCGCCACGCGCGCAGATGTATGCCAACCACATGATCCACGGCTTCTCGGACGAGGCCGCCCGCCTCGGCCTGTCGTTCGAGGTGGCCGACACCGTCAACTCTGACAGCGGCGGCGACGCGGTGGATGCGGCGGTCCATGCCCGCTTCCGGCAACCAGACCCGCCCGATGGCCTGCTGGTCGGCTCGACCACCGCCGGAATGGCGGCGATTGCCGGGGCAGAGCAGACCGGCCGCATGCTGGGCCGCGATTTCGACGTGGTGGGCAAGGAAGCCATCCCCCTGCTGCGCCGCTTCCGCCGCGACATCCTCATCGTGCGCGAAGACGTGGGCCGGGCCGGCGACTTCCTGGCGAAGGCCCTGGTCGCGGCGATCGAGAAGCGAGACTGGACCGAACGCCAGCGGCTGGAAGTTCCGATGCAGGTGGAAACCGGCCCCGGACCGGACAAAGGAGAGCAAGCATGAAGACGATCAAGGGCCCGGGGTTGTTCCTGGCGCAGTTTGCGGGCGATGCGGCGCCGTTCAATTCCTGGGGCGAGATCACCCGATGGGCCGCCGATTGCGGCTATGTCGGGGTACAGGTTCCCAGCTGGGACGGGCGGCTCTTCGATCTGGAAAAGGCTGCAAGCTCAAAGTCATATTGCGACGAGTTCAAAGGAATTGCGAAGGACGCAGGCCTTCAGGTGACAGAACTGTCCACCCACCTGCAAGGCCAGTTGGTCGCGGTCCATCCCGCCTATGACACCGCCTTCGATGGCTTCGCCGACGCCTCCGTGCGCGGCAATCCCAAGGCCCGGCAGGATTGGGCGGTGGACCAGGTGAAGAAGGCCCTGACCGCCTCGAAGAATCTCGGCCTGACCGCCCATGCCACCTTCTCCGGCGCCTTGGCCTGGCCCTATCTCTACCCCTGGCCGCAGCGCCCGGCGGGGCTGGTCGAGGAAGCCTTCGACGAGCTTGCCCGCCGCTGGCTGCCGATCCTGAACCATGCCGAGGATTGCGGCATCGACCTTTGCTACGAGATCCACCCAGGCGAGGACCTGCACGACGGCATCAGCTACGAGATGTTCCTGGATCGCGTACATGGCCACGCGCGGGCGAACATGCTCTACGACCCGTCGCACTACGTTTTGCAACACCTTGATTACCTTGAGCATATCGACATCTACCACGACCGCATCCGCATGTTCCACGTCAAGGATGCCGAGCTGAACCCCACCGGCCGCCAAGGCGTCTACGGCGGCTTCCAGTCGTGGGTCAACCGCGCGGGCCGCTTCCGCTCTCCCGGCGACGGGCAGGTCGATTTCGGCGGCATCTTCTCGAAGCTCACCCAATACGGCTTCGACGGCTGGGCCGTGGTGGAATGGGAATGCTGCCTGAAACACCCCGAGGACGGCGCCCGCGAAGGCGCGGCCTTCGTTGACGCCCATATCATCCGCGTGACCGAGAAGGCCTTTGACGATTTCGCGGATGCGGGTACTGATGTTGCCGCTAACAGACGCATGCTTGGACTGGAGTAACCCATGATCGACGCCGCTCATACCGCCCGCCCCGACCGTCTGCGCCTCGGCATGGTCGGCGGGGGCCGCGATGCCTTCATCGGCGCCGTCCACCGCATCGCGGCCCGGATCGACGATCAATATGAACTGGTCGCGGGTGCCTTCTCCTCCAACCCCGAGAAAGCCCTCGCCTCGGCGCAGGACCTCGGCGTCCCCCGCGCCTATACCAGCTTTGCCGAGATGGCGGCCAGGGAATCCCGCCGCAAGGACGGGATCGACGCCGTCGCCATCGTCACGCCGAACCACATGCACGCCCCCGTGGCGATGCAGTTCCTGAAGCGCGGCATCCATGTCATCTGCGACAAGCCGCTGACCGCCACCCTGCCCGAGGCGAAGAAACTGGCGAAGGCCGCCGAGGCCTCAGGCGTGGTCTTCGCGCTGACGCACAACTACACCGGCTATCCGATGGTCCGGCAGGCCAAGGCGATGATCGCCGCCGGAGAGCTGGGCGAGATCCGCCTCGTCAACGTCGAATACATCCAGGACTGGCTGACCGAAGCGGTCGACAACAAGCAGGCCGAATGGCGCGCCGACCCCGCCCGATCCGGCGTCGGCGGGTCGACCGGCGACATCGGCACCCATGCCTTCAACCTCGCGGGCTTCGTCTCCGGCCTGACGCTCGACACGCTCGCCGCCGATCTGTCCTCTTTCGTCCCCGGCCGCCGGGTCGATGACAACGGCCATGTGCTGATGCGCTACAAGGGCGGCGCCAAGGGGATGCTCTGGTGCAGCCAGGTCGCACCGGGGAACGAGAACGGCCTGCGCCTGCGCATCTACGGCTCGAAGGGCGGGCTCGAATGGGCGCAGGAGGATCCGAACTATCTCTGGTTCACCCCCTTCGGGCAAGAAAAGCGCAAGATCACCCGCGGCGGCGCAGGCTCCGGCCCCGAGGCCGCCCGCGTCACCCGTGTGCCCCCCGGCCACCCGGAAGGCTATCTGGAAGGCTTCGCCAACATCTATACCGAGGCCGCCCGCGCCATCCGTGCCGCCAAGACCGGCACGCCCGTCCCCGACGGCACAACCTTTCCGGGCCTCAAGGAGGGGCTGGAAGGCGTGGCCTTCGTCGATGCCTGCGCTAGATCCTCAGCCAAAAACGGCGCATGGGTCGGGCTGAACCTTTGAGCGATGGTGGGTTGCACCCACCCTACCGGATTCGTCGCACAGGGTGGGCGCAACCCACCGTCTACCCCCGCAACCGCGCCCGCTCGCGCTGCAACCACAGCACCGTCAACAGAAGCGGCGCATTGCCGATCTCTCCCGCGGCCATCACCTCGACCAGTCGGTCGAAGGACAGAAGGTGCCCCTTGATATCCTCCGCCTCTTCCACCGCGCCGAAGACCCCCGCCACCCCCTCCGGCAGGTCGCAGAGCGCGACGTAGGAATAAAGATACTCCGCCACCGCCCCCGGCGTCGGATAATATTCCGCCACCTTCTCCAGGGCGCCCAGCACCAGCCCGGCCTCTTCCACCGCCTCGCGCCGCGCGGCCTCTTCCGGCGTCTCGCCCGGGTCGATCCGCCCGGCGATCGCCTCCAGCTGCCAGGGAAAAGGGTCGCCCCGCCCGAAAGGGCCCATCCGGAACTGCTCGATCAGCAGCACCCGGTCCCGCACCGGATCATAGGGCAGCACCGTCACCGCATCGCCCGCGACGAAGACCTCGCGCATCAGCCAGGGGCTCATCTCTCCGTCGAAGCGCCGGTGCCGCAAGCTCACCACATCCAGCGCGAAGAACCCGGCATGGGACGGCTCCACCCCACCGGTCTCCACCTCGCCGCTCCCGACGCGCAGACGCGGCCCCGCGGCCCCCTCGGCCCGCAATCGGCTTGCAGCCTCCACCCGCAGTGAGGGAAGGCGGCGCGCGACCGCCTCGGGCGACAGATGCCCATAGCCCCGCATGATCGCATCGACCAGCGCCAGCGCTTCCGGAACCGAACCCGGCCCTTCGCCCGCCGCCATCCGCACTGCCCTGTAAAACTGCAACCGCGCCGCAGCCTCGGCCCCCTCGGCGCCCGCCACGACCCGCGCCCGAACCTCGGGCGACAGGCCCTTAATCCCCGATGTCATCCTATTTCCAGCGCCGCCCGGCGTTCTCGCTCAAAAGCCCCGCGATGATCCCGCCGAACAGGATCGTCCCGAACACCCCCAGCGACAACAGCGCCCGCGACCGCTGCGCCATCAGCTGGAACACATCCGTGATCGCATCTAGCGCGCCATCGTAGCGCATCTTGACCGAGTTATCGAGCATCTCACGCATCGCCAGCAGGAAGAGAGCCGCCACCGCCAGGATGACGGCGGTCTTGATTCCCGCCCCCGCGGCCTCGACATAGCCGCGCCCCACCGTCGGACCCATGACCTTCCAGCCGATGATGGCGCCCACCAGGGCCGCCGCCTCACGCATCGGCCCGCCCGCGGCGGCGTCCGGCATGTTCATCGCATAGTAGTTTGCCATCACCCAGCCCACGACCGCGAAACTCGCTGCGGCCATCATCTTGGCGCCCGTCGGCATCGGTAGCGGCATTCTCTGAACCCTCAACTGGGACGCGTCACCGTGATCTGCGTCACGTCGCAGTTTCCACCTTGGAACGCCCCCGCGCAAGAGGCGAGGTAGAACTCCCACATCCGCCGGAACCGGTCGTCGAAGCCAAGCTTCCGCACCTCGCCCCAGCGCGCGGCAAAGCTGTCGTGCCAGCGACGCAGCGTCAGGCTGTAGCTCTCGCCGAACTCGATGGAATGCTTGACCCTGAGGCCCGCCCGCTCCACCTCGGCCCGCAGCACCGAGGGCGCGGGAAGCATCCCGCCGGGGAAGATGTATTTCTGGATGAAGTCGACGCTCCGGCGGTAAAGCTGCCAGCGCGCATCGGCCACGGTGATGATCTGCAGCGTCGCATTCCGCCCCGGTTTCAGCCGGTCGCGCAGCGCGCCGAAATAGACCGGCCAGTAGCGCTCGCCCACCGCCTCGAACATCTCGATGCTGGCGATCCCGTCATAGCTGCCCGTTTCGTCGCGATAGTCCTGCAGCTTGATCTCTACCCGGTCGGCAAGGCCCGCGCGCCGCACCCGTTCCACCGCAAAGTCGTGCTGCGCCTGGCTGATCGTCAGCCCCGTGACCCTCAGCCCCCGCTCCTTTGCCGCATATTCCGCAAACCCGCCCCAGCCGCAGCCGATCTCCAGCACATGGTCGCCAGCCTCGGCGCCCATCTGGTCGACCATGCTGGCATATTTGCGCCGCTGCGCCGCTTCTAGGCTCTCCTGCGGGTTCTGGAAGAGGGCCGAGGAATAGGTCATCGTCTCGTCCAGCCACAGCCGGTAGAAGTCGTTCCCCAGGTCGTAGTGATGCGCGATGTTCTTTCGCGCCTGCCGCTTCGTGTTCGACTGCATCCAGAACCGCAGCCGCTCATAGGCCCGGACCAGCCCCAGGCCGGGAAAGCCGTCGCCGACGATGTTGTTCGCCGGGCGCTGGATCAGATCCAGAAAGGCCTGCAGATCCGGCGTGGTCCACCAGCCGTCCAGATAGGCGTCGCAGAAGCCGAGATCGCCCTCGCGCACCAGCCGCGCGAAAAGGTCGGGATGCTCGACGCCGATCTCCGCCGTGATCCCCGGCGCCTTGCCCTCCACCCGGAACCGGCGACCATCGGGCAGCACGAAATCGAGCCGCCCCTCGCCCAGCCGCCCCGCCGTCTCGAACACCGTGGCGAACCAGCGCGGCAGCCCCGACTGCCCCTTCACCGTCGTCAGCACGTCCATCGGCCCCACCCCCCGGGTCTCTGTCGTTCGCAACACTTTCACCAAACTCGATGTGTTGCTCAAGCGTTTCGTGAACCATATGCCGCAAGGGCACGCGCGCGGCCCGCCGCGAGGTCCACCACCGGCGCCGGATAGGCCTGTCCCGGCGCCAGTCCCCAGGACCGTGGCACCGCCTCGAACCAGGCCAGCGCCTCCGGTCCCGGCTGCGGCGAAAGCTCCGCGATGAAGCGCTGGCGGTAGCCTCCGTCGGGATCGAACTTCTCCGCCTGACCAGCCGGGTTGAAGATGCGGAAATAGGGCGCCGCATCCGGCCCCGAGCCCGCCACCCATTGCCAGCCCATCGCATTCGCCGCCGGGTCCCAGTCCGTCAGGCAGTCGGCGAACCAGTCAAGCCCCAGCCTCCAATGCGTCAGCAGATGCTTGGTCAGATAGCTCGCCGCGATCATCCGCGCCCGGTTGTGCATCCGGCCGGTGACATACATCTCGCGCATCGCGGCATCGACGAAAGGCTCGCCCGTCATGCCCCTCCGCCACCGCTCGGCCTCCGGGCTGTCACCGCGCCAGGGAAAGGCGTCCCATTCCGGCCGCCAGTTCGCCCGGCCGATCTCCGGCGTGTGATGCAGCAGGTGATAGCTGAACTCGCGCCAGGCCAGTTCCCGCAGGAAACTCTCGG
>NZ_DAIQAT010000072.1:0-16405 GCF_036781545.1 Tabrizicola sp. | reverse complement strand
AGACCAACGCCCATCTGCTGCGCTATGATTCGGTGCATGGCAAGTTCCCGGCCACGGTAACGACGGGCGCCGATACCATCGACGTCGGCCGCGGACCGATGCGGGTGACGGCGCTGAAGAACCCCGCCGACCTGCCCTGGGGTGATGTGGACATCGTGCTGGAATGCACCGGCATCTTCACCTCCAAGGAGAAATGCCTGCCGCATCTGGAAAACGGCTCGAAGCGCGTGCTGATCAGCGCGCCCGGCGACGGGGCCGACAAGACCATCGTCTACGGCGTCAACGACAAGACGCTGACGAAGGATGACATCGTCGTCTCCAACGCCTCCTGCACCACCAACTGCCTGTCGCCCGTGGCCTATGTGCTGAACAACGCCATCGGGATCGAGAAGGGCATGATGACCACGATCCACAGCTATACCGGCGACCAGCCGACGCTGGACACGATGCACAAGGATCTGTACCGCGCCCGCGCTGCGGCGCTGTCGATGATCCCGACCTCCACCGGGGCCGCAAAGGCGGTGGGGCTGGTGCTGCCCGAACTGAAAGGCAAGCTCGACGGCTTCGCCATGCGGGTGCCGACGCCGAACGTCTCGGTCGTGGACCTGAAGTTCATCGCCAAGCGCGCGACCTCGGTCGAGGAGGTGAATGCCGCGATCAAGGCGGCGGCGGACGGGCCGCTGAAAGGCATCCTTGGCTATACCAACGAGAAGCTGGTGTCGTCGGACTTCAACCACGACCCGCATTCCTCCGTCTTCCACATGGACCAGACCAAGGTGATGGACGGGACCTTCGTGTCGATCCTGAGCTGGTATGACAACGAATGGGGTTTCTCCAATCGCATGGCTGATACGGCGGTCGCGATGGGCAAGCTGATCTGATCTTATTGAAAATTCAGGAAATTGGCGCCTTAGGGCGCCTTTTTTATTTTCCAAAGCCATGCAACCCCCGCATAGCCGCACCGCAGCATTGGTCGTTGTTGGCGCTAACGAAATCATTATGTTCTGGCCACGCGAGAAGGAAAAGCAGACCCCTCGCCGATGAGAAGGACGATGAAGATGACCTCTGTGTATGAAATGCTGAAGACCGCCGCCGCGAACTATGCGCTGTATCGCAAGACCCGCAGCGAGATTGCCAACCTGCCCGCCGACATCGCGCTGGACCTGGGGATCTACCCGGGCGACGCCGAGCGTCTTGCGCGCGAAGCCGTCTACGGCAAGGTGGCCTGAGCCAGGCAGTCACTGCCGGGCTGATGCGGGGGCCTTCGGGCCCCTTTTGCATGTCAGGCGTATTTGCCCGCCAGCGCGCCCACGACCGGGGCCGGGACGAATTTCGACACGTCGCCCCCCAGCCGGGCGATTTCCTTCACCAGTTTCGAGGCGATGGCCTGCCGCCGGGCATCGGCCATCATGAAGACCGTCTCGATGCTGGCATCCAGCGCCCGGTTCATCCCGACCATCTGGAATTCGTATTCGAAATCCGCCACCGCCCGCAGGCCGCGGATGATGATCCCGGCGCCCACGTCGCGCGCGCAGTCGATCAACAGGTTCTCGAACGGGTGGACGACGATCTCGCCCCCGGTCTTTGCAGTGATCGCCGCGCATTCGGCCTCGACCATTGCCACCCGCTCTTCCAGCGTGAAGAGCGGCCCCTTGTCGCGGTTGATCGCCACCCCGATCACCAGCCGGTCGACCAGCGCCATCGCGCGCTGGATGATGTCGGTATGACCAAGGGTGATCGGGTCGAAGGTCCCCGGATAAAGCCCGATGCGCATGGTGTCCTCCGCAGCCGCCCGACCCGCGCACGCAACAATATTGCGCGGCGGGGCGCAAGGGCTTTCTACCGGATCAGAAGCCCTTGATCATGCCTTCCAGCGCGTCCTTTTCCGCAGCCAGCTCCATCAGCCGGGCCTTGACCACGTCGCCGATGGAGATGAGGCCGATCATCTGCCCCTCCTCGATCACCGGCATGTGGCGGAAGCGGCCGTCGGTCATCCGGCCCAGCACCGCATCGGTGCCTTCCGTCCGGGTGCAGGAGACGATCTTCGCGGTCATCAGGGTTTCTACCTTGTCGCCCAGGCAGACGGAACCGCGTTTTCCCAACTCGCGCACGATGTCGCGCTCGGACACGATGCCCTTGGCCGTCTTGCCATCCGCCGAGACGATCACCGCCCCGATGCGCTTCGACGACAGAAGCTCGGCCACCGCCTGGACCGAAGTTCCGGGTGCCACCGTGATCACGCCGTGATCGCCCTTGGATGCGAGGATCTGCTGTACGAGCATGGGACGGCCCCTCCTCCTGACCGGAGGTCAAGGGTCGGGCCGGAAAGGGGATTCTGTCAAGCGCGGCTTTTCGTCCTGCCGAAGTACAGTTTCCAGCCGCGCCATCTCGGCCCGGGCCTCGCGGGTCAGCTGGTCGGCAAAGCGGTTCAGCCGGTCCAGCCGGGTGTCGCTTTCATGGCGGATAAGCCAGAAGCTGCGGGTAAGACTGATCTGGCCGGTCAGGATGCGGGTCAGTCCGGGGGCGGCGGGCAGCGCAAAATCATGCACCACGCCGACCCCTGCCCCGTGCCGCAGCCAGTTCAGCTGCACCGAGACCGAGTTGGAGGTCAGTGTCGCTGGCCCGATGCCGATCTCGGCCAGGTAGTCCAGTTCCTTGTCGAAGATCAGGTCGGGGATATAGCCGACGATCCGATGCGGGATCAGGTCCTGCGGGCTGTGGATCGCGGGAGCGCTGGCCAGATAGTCGCGGCTCGCGGCCAGATGCAGGCGGTAGTCGGTCAGCTTCTGCACGGTCAGCCGCCCGGCCTCGGGGCGGCTGACGGCTATCGCCATGTCCGCCTCGCGCTTGGACAGATTGAAGACGCGGGGCAGCGCCACGATCTGCACCTCCAGCCCCGGATTGGCATCGCAGATAGGCGCCAGAACCTGCGGCAGAAGGTAGTTCGCACAACCATCCGGGGCGCCGAGACGGATCAACCCGGTCAACCCGCCGGGCCCGGACAGGCTTTCCTCCGCCCCCAGCGCCGCGCGTTCGGCGGTTTCCGCATGCGGGATCAGCCGCGCGCCTTCTTCGGTCAGGGCATAGCCCTGCGGGGATTTGCTGAAGAGCCGGGCCTTCGTCGCCTCCTCCAGCCTTGCGATGCGGCGGCCCACCGTGGCCGGGTCGATCTTCAGTCGCTTGCCCGCCGCCGACAGGCTTTCCGTCCGCGCCACCGCAAGGAACACGCGCAGGTCGTCCCAGTCCAAGGCAAACTCCTCGTGCGCTTCGCTTCTCGTCGTAAGGCCCCGACGAGCGCCTGAAAGGCAACGAGGAGGCATGCAATCCTGCAAAATGCTTTTGGCACATTGCCGCTTTGTCTGGCGTTTGTGCAAGGATAAAAGGTTTGCAACCATAGGAGGGATTCTCATGCAAGAGATCGGACACTGGATCAACGGCAAGCAGGTCGCCGGGACTTCCGGCCGCTTCAGCGACATCTACAACCCCGCCACCGGCGAAGTGCAGTCCCGCGTCGCGCTGGCCACGCTGGGCGAGCTGGACCACGCGATCCAGGAGGCCGCGAAGGCGCAGGTGGGCTGGGCCGCGACCAACCCGCAGCGCCGCGCCCGGGTGATGATGGCCTTCGGCGCGCTGATCAACCAGAACATGGACAAGCTGGCCGAGATGGTCGCGCGCGAACATGGCAAGACCATTCCCGACGCCAAGGGCGACGTGCAGCGCGGCCTTGAGGTGATCGAGGTCTGCATGGGCGCCCCGGCGATGCTGAAGGGCGAGATGATGGACAGCGCCGGTCCGGGCATCGACCTTTACGCCATGCGGCAACCCCTTGGCGTCGTTGCCGGAATCACGCCGTTCAACTTCCCCGCCATGATCCCGCTGTGGAAGATCGGCCCGGCGATCTCCTCGGGCAATGCGATGATCCTGAAACCGTCGGAGCGGGTGCCCTCGACCTCGCTCTTCCTCGCGGAACTGCTGCAACAGGCGGGCCTGCCGGACGGCGTGTTGCAGGTGGTGAACGGCGACAAGGAGGTGGTGGACGGCATTCTCGACCATCCGGTGATCCAGGGCGTGGGCTTCGTCGGCTCCACCCCGATCGCGCAATACATCTATGGCCGGGCTGCCAGTAACGGCAAGCGCGCGCAATGCTTCGGCGGCGCGAAGAACCACATGATCATCATGCCCGACGCCGATCTCGACAAGGCGGCGGATGCGCTGGTGGGTGCAGGCTACGGCGCGGCGGGGGAACGTTGCATGGCGATCTCGGTCGCCGTTCCGGTCGGTGAAAAGACTGCCGACGCGCTGGTCGAGCGCCTGATCCCGCGGATCGAGAAGTTGAAGGTCGCCCCCTATACCGCCGGAAACGATGTGGATTTCGGCCCGCTGATCACCAAGCAAGCGCAGGAACGCGTCAAGGGTCTGATCACCTCCGGCGTGGACCAGGGTGCGAAGCTGGTGGTCGACGGCCGCGGGCTGAAGATCCAGGGCTATGAGAACGGCTTCTTCGTCGGCGCCACGCTCTTCGACCATGTCACGCCCGAGATGGACATCTACAAGCAGGAAATCTTCGGCCCGGTCCTCTCGACCGTGCGGATGCCCTCCTACGACGCCGCGCTGAAGCTGGTGATGGACAACGAATACGGCAACGGCACCGCGATCTATACCGCCGACGGCGACACCGCCCGCGACTTCGCCAGCCGGGTGAACGTGGGCATGGTCGGGATCAACTTCCCGATCCCGGTGCCGCTGTCCTACTTCTCGTTCGGCGGCTGGAAACGCTCGGCCTTCGGCGATCTGAACCAATACGGGCCGGATGCCTTCCGCTTCTACACCAAGACCAAGACCGTCACCGCGCGCTGGTTCAGCGGCATCAAGGATGGCGCCAGCCTGAACTTCAAGGCGCTGGATTGAACGACGGCCTCACCGGTCACGGTCCACCTCGATGAAAAGTCGAGCGCCGCGTGATTGCGGCGCTCGTGCAGCACAGCGACGATGGTCGGGCCTTCAGGTTCATTCACGTAGAAGATCAGATAGCCTTCAAAGCGCATCGACCGTAGCAACGGGTGAAGTGCAGGTCGCGGGCTGCCGAGATGAGGAAATTCGGCAAGCCGGAAAACCGACGCCCGCATCGCTGCCAGAAAGGCGTCGGTCCGGTCCTCGCCCCATTCCGCCACGCCCCAGGACTTTATCTGCTCAAGATCAGCAATGGCCCTTGCCCGGAACTGAATCGGCAAAAGGCTACCCGCGCTTCACGGAAAACAACTCGTCCAGATCGACGTCCACTACAGGTTCAGCCATCGCCTCTCCCAGTTCGCGCTTCAGGCGGTAGAAGGCGGTCGCCCCGTCCTCGTCCATCAGCTTGCGCATCCCGGCGCGCACGACCTCCGAGACATTGGCATAGGCGCCGGACCTGACCTGCCGTTCGGCATAGTCCTGCATCGCTTCGGTCAGTTGCACATTGGGCATGGCATCCTCATGGCTAACTTGGCCATCATAGGGCCATGATAGCCAGAAATCAACGGCCCGAGCAGCTACAGGCAGGTTGCCTATCCTATTCCGCCGCCACCCGCCGGGGCTTCAGCAAATCCTTCAGATAATGCCCGGTGTGGCTGGCTGCGACCTTGACCACATCCTCCGGCGTGCCGGTCGCCACGATCTCGCCGCCGCCGTCGCCGCCTTCGGGGCCGATGTCGATCACCCAGTCGGCGGTTTTCACCACGTCCAGATTGTGCTCGATCACCACCACCGTGTTGCCCTGTTCCACAAGGGAATGAAGCACTTCCAGAAGCTTCCTCACATCCTCGAAGTGGAGCCCGGTGGTCGGTTCATCAAGGATGTACAGCGTCCGCCCGGTCGCCCGGCGGCTGAGCTCCTTAGAGAGCTTCACCCGCTGCGCCTCGCCGCCCGAGAGCGTGGTCGCCTGCTGGCCGACCTTGATATAGCCCAGCCCCACCTCGACCAGAGCATCCATCTTCTCGCGGATCGCGGGGACCGCCTGGAAGAAGTCGCGCGCATCTTCGCATGTCATGTCAAGAACATCGGCGATGCTCTTGTTCTTGAACTTTATTTCCAGAGTCTCACGGTTGTAGCGATGGCCCTTGCAGGTCTCGCAGGTGACATAGACGTCGGGCAGGAAGTTCATCTCGATCTTCAATACGCCATCGCCCTGGCAGGCTTCACAGCGCCCACCCTTGACGTTGAAGCTGAACCGTCCGGGACCGTAGCCCCGCGCCTTCGATTCCGGCAGCCCCGCGAACCAGTCGCGGATGGGCGTGAAGGCCCCGGTATAGGTGGCCGGGTTTGACCGCGGGGTCCGGCCGATGGGCCGCTGGTCGATGTCGATCACCTTGTCCAGATGCTCGAACCCCTTGATCGTCTCGCAGGGCGCCGGCGTCTCATGTGCGCCGTTCAGGCGCATCGCGGCGGTCTTGTAGAGCGTCTCGATGGTCAGCGAGGACTTGCCGCCCCCCGACACCCCGGTCACGCAAACGAACTTGCCCAGCGGGAATTCGGCGGTGACGCTTTTCAGGTTGTTCCCCGTCGCGCCGACGACCACCAACTTCTTGCCGTTCCCCTTGCGCCGCACCTTCGGCACCGAAATCTCCCGCGTGCCGGAAAGATACTGGCCGGTCAGGCTGGCCGGGTCCGCCGCCACCTCGGCGGGCGTGCCGTGGCTCACCACCTGCCCGCCATGCACCCCGGCGCCCGGCCCCATGTCGAAGACATAATCCGCCTCGCGGATAGCATCCTCGTCATGCTCCACCACCAGCACGGTATTGCCCGCATCGCGCAGGTTCTTCAGCGTGGTCAGAAGCCGGTCGTTGTCGCGCTGGTGCAGGCCGATACTCGGCTCGTCCAGCACATAGAGCACGCCGGTCAAGCCCGACCCGATCTGCGACGCCAGCCTGATCCGCTGCGATTCCCCGCCAGAAAGCGTGCCCGCCGCCCGGCTCATCGTTAGGTAGTTCAGGCCGACATTGACAAGGAAACCAAGGCGTTCGCGGATTTCCTTCAGGATCGCGCGGGCGATCTCGTTCTGCTGCTTGGTCAAGGTCTCCGCCACGCCCTCCACCCAGGCGAAGGCCTCGGTGATCGACATCTGCACCACCTGGCCGATATGCAGGCCCGCGATCTTCACCGCCAGCGCCTCGGGCTTCAGGCGATAGCCGCCACAGGCCCCGCAGGCCCGGTTCGACTGGTAGCGCTCCATCTCCTCGCGGCTCCAGGCGCTGTCGGTCTCGCGGTAGCGGCGTTCCATGTTGGGGATGATGCCCTCATAGACCCGCTTCACCTGATAGACCCGACCGCCCTCGTCATAGCGAAACTCGATCTCCTCGCCGTTCGAGCCGCGCAGGAACAGCTCCTTCACGCTGTCGGGCAGGTCCTTCCACTTGGCCTTCAGGTTGAAGCCGTAGTGCTTGGACAAAGCCTCCATCGTCTGGGTCAGGTAAGGCGATTTCGACTTGGCCCAGGGCGCGATGGCGCCCTGCAACAGGGTCAGGTTCTGGTCTGGCACCACCAGCCGTTCGTCGAAGAAGAGCTCCATCCCCAGCCCGTCGCAGACCGGGCAGGCGCCGAAGGGCGCGTTGAAAGAGAAGAGCCTCGGCTCGATCTCGGCGATGGTGAAGCCGGAAACCGGGCAGGCGAATTTCTCGGAATAGGTGATGCGCTGGGGTTCTTCGCCCTCCTTCGCCTCGGCCAGTTCGATCACCGCGATCCCGTCAGCCAGGTTCAATGCGGTGCGGAAGCTGTCGGCCAGCCGCGTCTCGATCCCCTCGCGCACGACGATCCGGTCGACCACCACGTCGATGTTGTGGCGGAACTTCTTGTCCAGCGTCGGCGGCTCCTCCAGCTCATAGAAGGCACCATTGACCTTCACCCGCTGGAAGCCCTGCTTGCGCAGCTCCAGGAACTCCTTGCGATACTCGCCCTTGCGGTCACGAATGATCGGGGCCAGCAGATAGGCCCGCGTCCCCTCTTCCATCGCCATCACGGCGTCCACCATGTCCTGCACCTGCATCGCGGTGATCGGCAAGCCGGTCGCCGGGGAATAGGGCGTGCCGACCCGGGCGAACAAAAGGCGCAGGTAATCGTAGATCTCCGTCACCGTGCCGACGGTCGAGCGGGGGTTCTTCGAGGTGGTCTTCTGCTCGATGGAAATGGCGGGGGACAGGCCCGAGATATGATCCACATCCGGCTTGCCCATCATGTCGAGAAACTGCCGGGCATAGGCCGACAGGCTTTCGACATAGCGGCGCTGGCCTTCCGCATAGATCGTGTCGAAGGCCAGCGAGGACTTGCCCGAGCCCGACAGCCCGGTGATCACCACCAGCTGGTCGCGGGGGATCGCGACATCGACGCCCTTGAGGTTGTGCTCGCGCGCGCCGCGCACTTCGATGAACTTCTGTTCCGCCATGACCCGTCCTCGACCCAGCAGTCGCAGAGATAGGTTACTTCCGACGAGTCTCCAACCGGAAAATGTGAACGGACCATGAACGGTACTCACCAAATCAGCGGACTTTACTTTATCACCTTCAAAGTTATATAGGTATTCACGACAAACCGAGGTGCCCCATGTTTTCCATCTTCCGCTCTGCCCCCAAGCCCAGCATGACCGAAGTCGCCGAGCAGGTGGCTCAGGGCCGGATGCTGCTGATCGACGTCCGCGAGCTGGCCGAGGCCAGGGCGTCGGGCGTGGCCCAGGGGGCGAGGCTGATCCCGCTGTCGCTGCTGCCGCTGAAATGCGACCCGCGCCAACCGGGATGCGAATTGCCGCAGGGGCTGCCGGTGGCGGTCTACTGCGCCTCGGGCGGGCGGTCGGGGATGGCGGCCGAGACGCTGACCCGGATGGGCTATGGGCCGGTGGTCAACCTTGGCGGCCTGCGCGACTGGGCGGCAGGCGGCGGCGCGGTGGTGGCGCTGTAAACTCAGGCCAGACGCTGCCGCCGGGCCTTCTGCACCGCGTGGATGGCGATCCCCGCGCAGCAGAGGGTGACGGCGGCAAGGCCCAGGCCCGCAGGCCCGGCACTGGCGAGAAGCGCGGCAAGCACCGGCGTGCCGGTGGTCGTCCCGAGGTTGCCGAGTTGCGCCACCGCCCCGGCGGCGCGGGCGCGATCTTCCGGCGTGGCGTTCAGCTCGGGGATCGAGGCGAAGCTGGCGCCCTGGACGATCCCCAGCGCGGCGGAAAGCAGGAACCCGCCCGCCACCATCCCGGCCCCCTGCCCCCAGAACACCCACAGAAGCAGGAAGCCCGGGATGGCGGCGGCGTAGCCGTACTGGACCAGGCGGACGGCGGACATCCGGCCGAGGAGCCTCACCCCCAGGGTCAGCGACACGGCGATGGAGACGAGCGGCATCCCGGCGGCGATGAGCGCGCGGTGGGTCTCGGGGGTTTCCGGCGGAAGAAGCGTCAGGATGGCGACATAGAGGAAGGTGTAGCAGCAGAACCCCATCGCCGGGGCAGAGAGGCGGGGCGAGAGGTAGATCTCGGCGTGCTGGGCGAGAAGGTTGCCAAGCGGGAGGTGATCATGGCGCGGGTCCGGCGGCAGGGTCAGGGCCAGGATCGCGGCGAGGGCGGCCATATAGGCGGCGTGGCCGAGGAAAAGGGTAGTGGGGGTGACGTGGGGGCCGACCAGGGCGAGGATGGCGTAGGTCACACCGAAGAACGACGACCAGAGGGTCATGGCGAGGGGGCGACGGTGCTCCGGGGCCAGCGCGGCGATCATCGTTGGGCCGACGACGACGATGGCAAGGTGGCTCGCGCCCTCGACGATGCGGGAGGCGAGCATCAGGGGATAGGCGGGCATCAGGGACTGGAGGGCGGACATGGCGGCCCCGGCGGCCAGCGCGGCCAGAATGGCGCGACGGGGGCCGATGCGGGCAACCAGAAGGCCCGCCGTGGTGCCGAAGATCAGGCCGACCATGCCGACGATGGAGACGACGAGGCCGAGGGCGACCTCGCCATTCCCGCCGTAGCTGGCGCGGAGGGTTTCGTAGAGGATCGAGATCTTGCCGAACTGGGCCGCGGCGCCGAGGCCGGCGGCCCATAAAAGAACGACAAGAACCATCGGAGGAGGCTTGCGCATGGCGCTTCGTATCCTCTGCTTGCCCAGGTTTCCAGCGCCATTCCCGGCGATGCGCATCAGAAAGGCCCATGGCCGGGCAATGCAAAATCCGTCAAACTTGCGCCACATTGGTCGGCAATCGCTGCATCGGGCATCCGTGCCGCAGGATCGGATCTCGATCATGTGCGCAATCAGACAGGACCGACGGCCGATGGATTTGTTCGACACAATCAACGATTTCATCCGGACACTGCGCGAGCCAGCGTTCTATCTCATCTGCACCATCTTCTCGCTGATCCTCTATTTCGGCTTCCGCAAGACCGACGAACTTAGCCGCCACGCCTTTCAGAACACTGCAACCACCTTTGTCGTTCATGTCATGAACATGACAGTCAGCTTGTTTTTCCACCAGGAAATCAATGGCTTTGCCCAGCGTATCTACAGCGCACTC
Source organism: Tabrizicola sp. (assembly GCF_036781545.1). Lineage (GTDB taxonomy): Bacteria > Pseudomonadota > Alphaproteobacteria > Rhodobacterales > Rhodobacteraceae > Tabrizicola. Next base: position 5,893 of record NZ_DAIQAT010000072.1, on the reverse strand, counting down.
CACATCCCGACCCTTCCCGCCGATTTCTGGGCCGGGCCGGCGGTCTGGATCGGCTTCCTGCTGGTCATAGTAGGGCGCGATTTCTGCGACTACTTCCTGCACCGCGCCATGCATACACGCTGGGGCTGGCCCGCCCATGCGGCGCATCACACCGACACGCATGTGAACGGCTTCACCACCTTCCGCATCCACTTTTTGGAAAGCACGGCGATGCAGATCACCTATCTGTTCCTGCTGACCTGGATGCAACTACCGCAGTTGATCCCGATCCTCGCGCTCTTGCGGCTTATGCACAATTTCTATGTGCATCTCGATCTCGATTGGACGCACGGGCCTTTCAAATATGTGCTGGCTTCGCCCGCCTTCCATCGTTGGCATCATGCCGATGTGAAGGAAGCCCAAGGCAAGAATCTCGCCACCATGATCCCGCTCTTCGATCTCGCCTTCGGCACCTATTATGATCCCGGCCCTTGCCATGCTCCAATGGGAGCGCTCAGTTCGGGCCTCAGTGACAAGAACCCGATCCTGATCTGGATTTATCCCTTCCAGCAATGGGGACGCCTGGTAGCAAGGTCCGCCAGGAAACTGGCCAGGGATCTTGGCGGCGGGTCGGGTTTAGGCATGTCCTATCGAAGCCAGCCGTCTTCGGAACGTCAGCCCGCCGCCGTGCGAATGGTCCGGGAGGACTAGTAGCGCTGCCCCATCGCCCAGGTGACGACGGGGAAGTCCGGGTCATTGGTCAGGTCGTCGCCCTCGCGGTATTCCGGTGGCCAGGGAAGTTCCAGGTTGCGGGCGGCGACATGGCGGTTGCCCCATTGATGCGCCTGCACCCGGTCCGGGTCGAAGCCCGCCTCGACCAGCAGGTTCGCCAGCCCCCGCGCCGACCAGCGCGAGCAGTCGACCGGGACGGCGTGGTAGGGCATGAAGAACGGCACGGCGAGCCAGAACCAGCCGCCGGGGCGCAGCATCCGCCAGATATTGCGGGTGGCGGCATGGGGGCGGTCGACATGCTCCCACACCTGATTGGCGAGGATCAGGTCGAAGCGCACCACCTTTCCGGCCTCGTCCAGCAGCGGCCCGAGGCAGGGGTCGAACTTGCGGAACTGCAGGCTGCGGTAGCTGCGGAACGGGAAGCCTTCACCCCATTTGCCCGAGAGTTCGGCAACGTCCAGCCGCTCCGGCCCGAGACCCGTGATCCAGTCCCGGCTGGCCTTCTGCATCACGATCCGGTTCAGCCCCGCATCAGATGTGGAGTGCGCGTCCGTAGGCATCGAGCACGGCTTCGTGCATCATCTCGGACAGCGTCGGATGCGGGAAGACGGTGTTCATCAGGTCTTCCTCGGTCGTCTCCAGCGTGCGGCCGATGACATAGCCCTGGATCAGCTCGGTCACTTCCGCGCCGATCATATGGGCGCCCAGAAGCTCACCCGTCTTCGCATCGAAGACGGTCTTGATCATGCCCTCGGGTTCCCCCAGCGCTATGGCCTTGCCGTTGCCGATGAAGGGGAAATGGCCGACCTTGATCTCAAAGCCTGCCTCTTTCGCCTTGGCCTCGCTCAGGCCCACGCTGGCGACCTGCGGCTGGCAATAGGTGCAGCCCGCGATGGAGTTCGGCTTGATCGGGTGCGGGTGTTTCCCGGCGATCAGTTCCGCCACCATCACGCCCTCATGGCTGGCCTTGTGGGCAAGCCAGGGCGCCCCCGCGATGTCGCCGATGGCATAGAGGCCATCGACCCCGGTGCGGCAGAATTCGTCGGTCACCACATGGGTCCGGTCGATCTTCACGCCGAGCGCTTCCAGCCCGAGGTTTTCCACGTTGCCGACGATGCCGACGGCAGAGATCACCGTGTCGAAGCCCTGCGTCGTGACCTTGCCGTCCTGCTCGATATGGGCGGTGACGCCCTGCCCGGGCTTGCGGTCCAGCTTCTTGACCGCGGCCTTTTCCAGGATCTTCATCCCCTGCTTGATGAAAGCCTTTTTCGCGAAGGCGCTGATTTCAGCGTCTTCCACCGGAAGGATGCGGTCCATCACCTCGACGACGGTGGTTTCGGCACCGAGCGTGTTGAAGAAGCTGGCAAATTCGATGCCGATGGCGCCGGAGCCGATCACCAGCAGTTTCTTCGGCATCCGGGACGCGACCAGCGCGTGCTTGTAGGACCAGACCAGATCGCCATCCGCCTCCAGCCCCGGAAGTTCGCGTGCCCGCGCGCCGGTGGCGAGGATGATCGACTTCGCCGTCAGCTCCTCGGTGCCCTTGTCGGTCTTGACCGAGACGACGCCCTGCTTCGGCAGCGTCGCCGTGCCCATGAAGACGGTCACCTTGTTCTTCTTCATCAGATGGCCGATGCCGCCGGACAGCTGCTTCGCCACCCCGCGCGACCGGGCGACGACGGCAGGGAGGTCATAGCCGATGCCATCAGCCTTCAGCCCGAAGTCCTTGGCGCGATGCATCAGGTGGAACACCTCGGCACTGCGCAGCAGCGCCTTGGTCGGGATGCAGCCCCAGTTCAGGCAGATGCCGCCCAGATGCTCACGTTCGACGATGGCGACCTTCAGGCCAAGCTGGCTGGCGCGGATGGCGGCGACATAGCCCCCCGGTCCGGCACCGATCACGATAACGTCGAAGCTTTGGGCAGCCATCTTTCCCTCCTCCAGAAAAAGTAGTTTGCCATTAAACTATCTCAAAAATCCAAGCAACATTGGCAGTGCCATGGGCCTATGCGCCGGATGCATGGCTTTTCAGCCGGTTCACCACCGCCATGTAGCCACCTTCGTCGAGATAGGCCCGCTCTTCCGGGCTGCTGGTCCGGCCGAGGGCGTCATTGCGGGTGGGGAAGCGGCCGTAGCGGGCGATGATCTCTTGGTGCGCGCGGGCGTGCAGCGCCATCTCGGGATCGGAGGCCATCCGTTCGGTCAAGAACTTCACCGCAAGCTTCTGGTCCTCCGGGTCCTCGGAATGCTCAAAGGGCATGTAGAAGAACTGGCGTTCGGGCTCGGGGGCGTTCAGGTCCCAGCCTTCGGCCAGCGCCTTGCGCGCAGCGGCGCGGGCCTGCGGGTCGGTGGCGAAGGCCAGCGCGGTGCCGCGATGGATGTTGCGGGGGATCTGGTCTGTCAGGATCAGGTAGGCCAGCGTGCCGACGGTGCCGTCCACCCAATGGTCGAGACCCCCGTCCCGCGCGGATTGCCAGAGGTCGCCGAAACGGTCGCGGCAGAGGGTGTCGATCTCGTCGCCTCCAGCATACCAGCCCTTCGGGCCGATCTCGTGCAGCCAGAATTCCAGAACCTCGATCGGATCCGACATCGGCGTCTCCCCTCCGTTTCCTGCAGACTGGCAGGCGGGGCGGGGCGGCGCAACCTCAGGCTTTGCCCTCGGGCGGGTTTTCCGCCGGGGTCGCAGGGGCCGGATGCTGGATCATCAGCGCCTCGGCCGCCTGGGCCGCCGCGGCCGGGCTTTCCGGCGAGGGGCCGATCTCGGCCGCGGCGCCCATCACCGCGGTCGCGGCCACGGTCGAGGCGGTCGGCGTCACGATCACATAGGCATCGGTGACCGAGGGCGCCTGCCGCCGGGTCATCCGCCAGCCGATATAACCCGCCTGCGCCGCATAGAGCAGGCCGATGAACAGGAAGAAGCCATGCGGCCCCACCCGTCCCATCAGCCAGCCCGTCACCAGCGGGCCGAAGATCGCGCCGAAACCGTTCAGGAAGATCAGCCCGGCCGAGGCGGAGGCCATCTGCTCACGCGAGAGATAGTCGTTGGTATAGGCGATGATCAGCGAATACATCGGATAGGTGATCCCGCCCAGGATCGCCGCCACCGCCAGCAGCGCGGGGAACGGCAGGTTGACCACCGTTGCCACCGCCATCACCGCCGCTGCCGCCACCGCGAGCCACAGCATGATCTTGCGCCGGTCCATCCGGTCGGAGAGGCGCCCGATCGGGTATTGCAGCACCAGCCCGCCGACATAGAGAAAGGTGGTGAAAAGCGCGATCTGCGTGAGCGAGAGAAGGCTGAGCGTCCCCCAGACCGAGGCCATGCCGAACATGGCCGAGAACACGCCGCCCGAAATCAGCATCGACACGCAGCCCACCGGCGAGATGCGGAACAGTTCGCGGAAGCCCAACCTTTGCGCGCTGTCGAAGGTGGGGGCGGGGCTGTCGGCCAGGAGGATCGGCAGGAAGGCCAGCGAGACGAGGACCGAGGGGATCAGGAACAGCTCGTAGCCGAAGGGGTCGCCGAAGGTGAGCAAAAGCTGGCTGGCGACGATGCCCAGCATCTGCACGATCATGTAGAGCGACAGCGCCTGGCCGCGCGTCTCGTTGGTGGCGGTGTTGTTCAGCCAGCTTTCGGCGGTGATGTAGATGCCGGCGAAGCCGAAGCCGATGATGACGCGCATGGCGGCCCAGGCCTGCCATTCGACCAGCATCGGATACAGCACCAGCACCGCCGAGATAACCGAGCCCAGGGCTGCGAAGACCCGCACATGGCCCACGTTGCGGATCATCGCGGGGGCGAGGCGCGAGCCGATCAGGAAGCCGAGGAAATAGGCCGACATCACCACCGACAGCTGGAAGGTGGAGAAGCTTTCCAGCGTGCCGCGGATGCCGAGCAGTGTGCCCTGCACCCCGTTGCCCACCATCAGGAGCATCACGCCGGTCAGAAGCGGCCAGGAATGGGCGAGGACACGCAGCATGGGGGGCCTTTCAGGGAATCAGGAGCGAGGCATCGCCGTAGGAGAAGAAACGATACTCATGGCGCAGCGCATGTTGGTAGATGCGATCGATCCGCGCCTTGCCCATGAGTGCCGAGACAAGCATCAGAAGCGTCGAGCGCGGCAGGTGGAAGTTGGTCATCAGCGCGTCGGTCACGCGGAAGCGGTAGCCGGGGTAGATGAAGATGTCTGTCTCCGCTTCGAACGGATGCAGGATGCCGCTTTCGTCCGCAGCGCTTTCGATCAGCCGCAGGGCGGTGGTGCCGACGGGGATCACCCGGCCCCCTGCCCGCTTGGTGGCATTGATCTCACCCGCCGCCGCCGCCGTGACGCGGCCCCATTCGGCATGCATCCGGTGGGTGGTCACATCCTCGACCTTCACCGGCAGGAAGGTGCCCGCGCCGACATGCAGGGTGACTTCGGTGAACTCGACCCCCTTGGCGGCCAGCGCCTTCAGCAGGTCCTCGTCGAAGTGAAGGCTGGCCGTGGGGGCTGCCACCGCGCCGGAGTGACGGGCGAAGACGGTCTGGTAATCGGTGCGGTCCTGATCATCCGCCGCGCGCTTCGCAGCGATATAGGGCGGAAGCGGCATCACCCCGGCCTCGGCCAAAGCGGCGTCGAAATCGGCGCCGGTCAGATCGAATGTGAGCAGAAGGTCGGTTTCGGTTTTCGCCGCCACGGTCGCGGCGAGGCGGTCGGAGAAGCGGATCACCTCGCCCGCCTGCAGCTTGCGCAGGGGCTTTGCCAGCGCACGCCAGCCGGTCGGGCCGGGCTCCAGCAGCGTAATCTCGATCTTCGCCACGGCGTCCCCGCGGCGCCGGGTGCCGAACAGCCGCGCGGGCAGGACGCGGGTGTTGTTCAGGACCAGCCGGTCGCCGGGGCGCAGGATGTCGACCAGATCGCTCACCTGGCGGTCGCTGATCGTATCGCCTTCGGCCAGGAGCAACCGGGCCGAGGGGCGCGGACGCGCGGGCCGGGTGGCGATCAGCGCCTCGGGCAGGTCGAAGTCGAAATCGGAGAGCTTCATCCCCCGCCCCCCTGGGCGTCCTTCAGGTTGGGCGGGCGCTGGCGGAACAGCTCGCGGAACATGCCGGGGGTCAGCACCGACAGCGGGTTCACCGACACGTTGGGCGCGTCGGTGGTGCCGGTCAGCCGGTAGTTGAAACCGAAAAGCCCCTCGCCCT
>NZ_DAIQAT010000071.1:0-16500 GCF_036781545.1 Tabrizicola sp. | reverse complement strand
GAACCGGCCCAGATCGGGCGCATCCTTGGGCTTCAGTTTCGGTTTGTCGGACATGGGAGCCTCCTGCGTTGCGCGGGGATCATTGCAGAAAAGGGCAGGGCAGGCTATCGAAAGCCCTGCACGGGTTCATGAGGGAAACTCATAATGCTGCCCCGCCGCTACCTGCCGCCGATCCCCGCCCTCATGGCGCTGGAAGCCGTCGCCCGCCTCGGCACCGCCTCGGCCGCCGGGCAGGAACTCAGCCTCACCCAGGGCGCCATCAGCCGCGCGCTGCAAGGCCTGGAAGCCCAGCTGGGAGTCCAGCTCCTCCTTCGCGAACGCCAGCGCCTGCACCTCACCCCCGCAGGCCGCGACTATGTGGCCGAGGTGCGAAAGGCCCTGAACCTGCTCGCCTCCGCCTCGATCACCCTGCGCGCCAACCCCACGGGCGGCTCCCTGAACCTCGCGATCCTGCCCGCCTTCGGAATACACTGGCTCGCCCCGCGCCTCGCCCGCTTTGCGCAAAGCCACCCCGAAGTCACGGTGAACCTTTCGACGCGCCTGCGCCCCTTCGACTTCGCCGGGTCCAGCTTCGATGCTGCCATCCATTACGGTCGGCAGGACTGGCCGGGCGTGGACTACCTGAAGCTCATGGACGAAGAGATCCTCGCCGTCGCCGCCCCCGGTGTCCCGGCGCTGACCCAGGCGACAGACATCCTCCGCCAGCCCCTTCTGCAACTGGAAAGCCGCCCCGGCGACTGGGGCCGCTGGCTGGCCCACCACGGCCACCTTGGGATCAGGCCGCCGGGCATGATGTTCGACCAGTTCGCCACCCTGACACAGGGCGCGATCCATGGCATGGGGCTCGCGCTCATCCCCACGTTCCTGATCCAGCGCGAGCTGGAGGAAGGCCGCCTCGTCCCCGTCTTCGGCCCCGCGATCCGCGCGCTCGGCTCCTACTATCTCGTCTGGCCCGACAGCCTGCCCGAACGCGCACCGCTTCGATCCTTGCGAACATGGGTGCAGGCAGAGGCTGGCTCCTCGCTGCCCGATCCCGCCCCGTAAGCGGCTCTCCGCGCAGGATATGTCCTGGCATGGCGGTGTTATCGCATATCAGCCGGATCAAGGCTTTGGTATGCCTGCCCGGGCACAGGGGAACCGGACCGACTCGTCGCGGTTGTCCCGCAAGCCCTTCAGGATGAGGACTGGTAATGAGAAAGCTTCTGGCATCGACCACGGCCCTTTCGGTGGCCATCAGCCCCCTTGGCACGCTCCCGAGCTTCGGGCAGGTGCTGAACGAGGACGGATCCGTCACCGGATCGGACGGCGCGGTGCTCTGCGTGCCGACCGCCGATGTGGCTTGCGATCTCGAGGCGATCAAGGCCCAGCTTGACGCCGAGGCCGCCGCGGCCGCCGCCGCCGAGGCAGAGGCCGCCGCCGCCAAGGCCGCCGAGGAAGCCGCCGCTGCTGAAGCGCAGGCCCAGGCCGAGGCGGACGCCAAGGCTCAGGCCGAAGCTGAAGCTGCTGCTGCCGCGGAAGCCGCTGCCGCCGCCGAGGCGGAAGCCAAGGCGCAGGCTCAAGCCGAGGCGGATGCTGCCGCTGCCGCCGCCGCCGCGCAGGCGGAAGCCGAAGCCCAGGCCCAGGCGGAAGCCGAAGCCGCCGCCGCCGCCGCCAAGGCTGCGGAAGAACAAGCCGCCGCCGAAGCCGCTGCCCAGGCCGCCGCCGAGGCCGAAGCCGCTTCCCAGGAGACCGCGCCTGCCGAAGAACCCGTGGTCGAAGAAGCCGCCCCGGCGGAAGAACCGGCCGTAGAGGAGGTCGCCCCCACGGAAGAGCCGGCAGTCGAGGCCGCTCCGGCGGAAGAGCCCGCCGCGGAGGAAGCCGCCCCAGCGGAAGAACCTGCCATCGACGCAGCCCCCGCCGAGGAACCTGCGACCGAAGCCGCCCCGGCGGATGAAAGCGTCGCCGAGGAACCTGCCGTGACCGAGGAGCCCGCGACCCAGGAACCGGTCGCCGAACAGCCCGCCGATGAAGCGGCCGCAGCCGAGGCGCCCGCAACCGAGGCGCCCGCAACCGATGTGCCTGCCGACGCCATCATCGATTCCGCGACCGGCGAGGTGGTCGATCCCGCCGTCGCCGCCGCGGCCGTGGCCGCCGCCGAGGCCGAACTCGTCGCCCCCTCGGGAGAGATCGTCGATCCGGCCGCCGGGCTCAAGGTCGCCGAACCCGACCCGGCAACCGTTGCCGAGCCGGTCGAGGCCCCCGTCGTCTCCGAGGCCGAGGTCGAAAGCCTCACCAAGCTCCTGACCGCCGACCCGACCGCCATCGACCCGTCCTCGCTCGCCGCAGCCGAGTTCATGCGGGCCGCGCCCTCGGACGACGCGACGAAGATCGCCGAGGCCGACCCGGCCTCGCTGGTCGCCGACGTGACCGAAACCCTGACCGAGAGCAATACCCGCACCTCGGCCCAGGAATTCGCGGCAGCCCCCCGGGCCGTGGGCGACGGCAAGAAAAGCGGCCTCTCCGATCTCGAAAAGGCCGGTCTCCTGGTCCTCGGCGCGCTCGCCGTCGGCGCGATCATCAAGAACAACCGCGCCGCCGCCACCGACACCACGGTCTCGACCATGGGGCCGTCGGAATCCCGCGTCGTCTCGAACACCGGCGACCGCGTCATCGTGCTGCAACCGGACGGCACCTACCGCGTGCTGAAGGACGACGATACCGTGATCCGCCGCCCCGGCTCGACCGTGCGGACCGAGACCTTCAAGGACGGCTCCACCCGCACCATCGTCCAGCGCGGCGACGGCACCCAGGTGGTGACGATCCGCGATGCCACCGGCCGGGTCCTGCGCCGCGCGACCTATGACGACCTCGGCCGCGAGATCGTTCTGATCGACGACCTGGCCACCGAAGATCCGGTCTATGTCCGCGACCTGCCGAAACCGAAGAAGCGCATCGTCATCTCCTCCAAGGATCAGGACGCCGCGCTGAAGCGCGAGCTTGCCGCGCTGGAGGCCGACAGCGCCGGCCGCAAGTTCTCGCTTCGCCAGATCCGAGAGATCCCGCAGGTCCGCGCGCTGGCCGCCACCATCGACGTCGAGCCGGTGAAATTCGCCTCCGGCTCGGCCGCCGTGGGTGCGAAAGAGGCCCGCAACCTCGCCGACCTTGGCCGCGTCATGCAGGAGCTGCTGGCGGATAACCCGCGCGAGATCTTCCTGATCGAGGGCCATACCGACGCTACCGGCAAGGCGGCGATGAACCTCGCGCTGTCCGACCGCCGCGCGGAATCGGTGGCCTTGGCCCTGACCGAATACTTCGACATCCCGCCGGAGAACATGGTCGTCCAGGGCTATGGCGAGACCGAGCTTCTGATCGACACCCAGGAGAGCGAAGCCCGCAACCGCCGGGTCGAGGTCCGGGTGATCACGCCGCTGATGCGCACCGCCGATCGCGGCTGAGGCCGCCCAGCCAAATTCGCGCCGCGGGGCATCCCCCCGCGGCGCGTTCATTTCTGTGGCAATGACCCCGGCGCAGAGGCATGATTACCCATGACCCGCGCCGCCCATGACCTGATCCCGGAAGCTGCCCTCGCCTGGCACCGCGCGGGAAAGGGCGCCGCACTGGCCACCGTGGTCGAGACCTGGGGTTCCGCCCCGCGTCCGGCAGGCAGTCAGCTCGCCATTTCCGGCGCGGGCGAGATGACCGGCTCCATCTCCGGCGGCTGCGTCGAGAGCGCGGTGATCACCGAGGCGCTCGATGCCCTCCATGACCGCAAGCCCCGCCTCCTGACCTTCGGTATCAGTGACGAGACCGCCTTCGCAGCGGGCCTTGCCTGCGGCGGCTCCATCCGCGTCCTGGTCGAGCCGGTGGGCGATGGCGCCGGGGCGCTCCCCGAAGCCTTCCTTGCCCAACTCGTCACCGCCCGCGCCGCCCCGCGCGCCGTGGCCGTCGTCACCATCCCTGCCAGCTGGGAAAGACAGCTCGTCGCCCCTGGAAAGGACGCCGCCATCGACGCCCGTTTCAGGTCAGACCGTTCCGGCATGGAAGACGACGGGCGCTTCATCGCCATCCACAACCCGCCGCTGCGGCTGATCGTGATCGGCGCGGTCCATATCGCCCAGCCGCTCCTGACCATCGCCCGGACCTGCGGCTATGCGCCCGTCCTGGTCGACCCCCGCGCCGCCTTCGGGCGCGCAGAACGCTTCCCCGGCGAGGCTGTGCTCGACGATTGGCCCGACGCGGCGCTGGCCAGGCTTGCCCCCGACGCCCGGACCGCCATCGTCACCCTGACCCATGACCCGAAATTCGACGACCCGGCGATCCGCTTCGCGCTGACCTCTCCCGCCTTCTACCTCGGCTGCCTCGGCTCGCCGCGCACCCATGCCGCCCGCGTCGAAAGACTGGCCGAGGCCGGCTTCACCGCCCAGCAGATCGCGAAGATCCATGCCCCTGTCGGCCTCGATATCCGGGCCCGGACGCCTGCGGAAATCGCGGTTGCGATCATGGCCGAAATCACCGCAACCCTGCGGAAGTGATGCGTTCGGAATTGTCTGGAAAAGGCGAAGCGAGGCGCGGGAAGTCCACCATCGGACCACCCGCCGCAGGCCAATCGCGCTATTTCGGCGCGACCATCATCACCATCTGGCGACCTTCCAGCTTGGGGAAGGACTCGATCTTGCCGATCTCGGCCACATCGGCCTCGACCCGCTTCAGAAGCTCCAGCCCCAGCTCCTGGTGGGCCATCTCGCGGCCCCGGAAGCGCAGGGTGACTTTCACCTTGTCGCCTTCCTCCAGGAACTTCACCACCGAGCGCATCTTCACGTCATAGTCGTGAATATCGGTGCCGGGGCGGAACTTGATTTCCTTGATCTCGATGATCTTCTGCTTCTTGCGGGCCTCGGCCTCGCGCTTCTGCGTCTCGTATTTGAATTTGCCGAAATCCATGATCTTGCAGACCGGCGGCACCGCGGTCGGCGAGATTTCCACCAGGTCCAGCCCGGCCTCCTCGGCCATCTGCATCGCGCGGGCAGGGGTCACGACCCCGACATTCTCGCCATCCGCACCGATCAGGCGGATTTCCGGAGCGCGGATGCGGTCGTTGATGCGGGGACCGGTTTCGCGTTGCGGCGGGGCATTGTGCGGTCTGCGGGCTATGGTGGTCGTCCTTTGATGGTTCGTTCTGCGGCGGCAATCTAGGCGAGGGCGGGCATATCTGCAACCCGGATGGCCCGTTCAGGGTCCAGAATTCCGCATGTTTCCGGCGTTTTTCGCCGTGCTGCATTGCAGCACCCTTTTCATTCTCCGGCCAAGCTGGCATATGACCCGCATCCGGGCGCTAGCTCCGGTCATGGGAGTATATGACATGAACAGAACCGTTATCATCGGCGCCATCGTCGTCCTGCTGGCCGCTGGCGGCTACTACCAGTTCAGCTACAAGCCGAAGCAGGAAGCCGAAGCTGCCGCTGCCGCCGCTGCGGTCCAGGCCGAAGCCGACGCCAAAGCCGCCGAAGAGGCCGCCGCCAAGGCTGCCGAAGAAGCCGCCGCCGTCGCCCAGAAGGCCGCCGACGAGGCTGCCAAGGCTGCCGAAGGCACTGCCGCCGCCGTTGAAGGCGCTGCAACCGACGCGGCGGAAGCCGTCGAAGGCGCGGCTACCGACGCCGCCAACGCTGTCGAAAACGCTACCACCGAAGCGACCGGAACGGCCACGGGCGCTGCTGCCGCGCTTGATCCGGCCAATTTCAACGCCGACGCCGTCACCGCGCTGATCGATGGCTCGACCCTTGACGACGCGACCAAGGCCACGCTGAAGACCGCCGTCGAAGCCGCCAAGGCCAACCCGGCGCTGGTCGCCGACACCGTGGCGCAGGTCAAGACCGCGCTCGGCATGTAATCTTCGGCTTCTGCTGAAACCGGAAGGCCGCGAGGGTTGCCCTTCGCGGCCTTTCTCTTTGGGCGGTCAGAGAACCCACAGCCATGACAAAGGCCGCAGGTTCACCCTGCGGCCCGATGGTTAAGACCACATGAACGCGGCCTCGTAACCCATTGAATTTCCAGTATCGGAAAAGCTGCCCGCGCGTGGGCAGTCTCAGATCCCGTCGCCCACGAAAGCCTTTTCGACCACATATTCCAGCGGCTCCGAATTGGCGCCTTCCCGCAGCCCGAACTTCTCCAGCACCGCCTTCACGTCGTGGTTGAAGGCCAGGCTGCCGCAGACCATCGCCCGGTCTTCCTCGGGGTCCATCGGGGCCAGCCCCAGGTCGGCGAAGACCTTCCCGCTGGTCAGGTTGTCGGTGATCCGCCCCATCAGGGGCGAGGTCTCGCGGGTGGTGGTCGGGTAGTAGAGCAGCTTGTCCGCCACCATCTCGCCGATCAGCGGGTCGTCCTTCAGTCCCTCCACCAGCCGCCGCCCGTATTCCAGCTCCGCCACCTCGCGGCAGGTGTGCATCATGATGACCTGATCGTACTTGTCGTAGGTCTCCGGGTCGCGCATCAGGCTTGCGAAGGGCGCGATCCCGGTCCCGGTCGCCAGGAACCAGATCCGGCTTCCCGGCAGCAGCGCATCATGCACCAGCGTCCCCACGGGCTTGGGACGCAGGATGATCTCATCCCCCACCTTGATATGCTGCAGCTTCGAGGTCAGCGGCCCGTCCGGCACCTTGATCGAATAGAACTCCAGCTCCTCGTCCCAGGACGGCGAGGCGATGGAATAGGCCCTGAGAAGCGGCTTCCCGTTCTCGCCCAGAAGCCCGATCATCACGAACTCGCCCGAGCGGAAGCGCAAGGACGCCGGGCGGGTCACGCGGAACGAGAACAGCCGGTCGGTCCAGTGGGTGACGGCAGTCACGGTCTGCGCGTCGGGCAGGTGGGGTTTCGTGCGGGCGTCCATCGTCACAATCTCGTTCATCGTTTCGCCCTCCATAGGCGAGCGGGCCTGCCAAGGGAAGCCTTTCCCCCTGCGGCGAAATCTCGGGTCAATGCGGGGTCAGGCGCGGAGCCGGGCCTGATAGTGGTTCGCCTGCCAGTCGGCGGCGCGGAACTGCCACTGTTCGGCAGGCTGGCGCGCGGCGATCTCGGCCGGAATCTCGGCACCGTCAAAGCCGACCCGGCGCAGCATGGCGTACTGGTCGGCGATCACGGGACCGAAGGCCAGCAGCTGACCGGTGTAGCCCAGCATCCGAAGCTTCCGCGCGATGGTGAAGGCGCGGCCGTCGTTGAAGGCGGGGAAGGCCACGCGGATCAGCGTCAGCTGGCCCAGCCGTCCGACCAGCGCCTGAGGGTCGTCGGTGTTGGACAGGTCGACCGAGGTCTGATCGGTCAGATCGGCCAGCGCGACGATCTCGCGCGCGGGGGCGGGGGTGAAGCCTGCGTCGGTCACGATAACGGTCTGGGAAGCGCTCATGCCGCGTTCTCCTTCGGAACTTTCACGGCCTTGCCGTCGATGAAATGGATGCCGCATTCGGTCTTCTGGCTGCCGCGCCAGCGCCCCGCGCGGGGGTCCTCGCCGGGCTTCACCGGGCTAGTGCAGGGCGCGCAACCGATGGAGGGGTAGCCCTTGGCGACCAGCGGATGCCGGGGCAGGCGGTTCTCGACCAGGTATTCCTCAAGATCCTCGCGGCCCCAATGCGCCAGCGGGTTGACCTTGATGCGGAAGTCGCCCTCGTTCTCGAAAAAGTCGATGGTGCCGCGGTCGGCGTTCTGAAACCGCTTGCGGCCAGTGATCCAGCCGTCGAACTTCGAGAGCGCGCGCTCCAAGGGCTCCACCTTGCGGACGTTGCAGCAGCTGTCGGTCGAGAACTGGTGCAGCGTGCCGTCCGGGTCCTCGAACGCCACCCGCGCCGGGTTCGCCCGGATCGTGCGGATATCGCAGAGATGCAGCTTCTCGGCCAGGTCGCGCTGGTAGTCGAGCGTTTCCTGAAAGAGCATCCTTGTGTCGATGAAGAGCACCGGCGTCTCGGGTGCGATGACGCTGACGAGGTGCAGAAGCACCACCGATTCCGCCCCGAAGGACGAGACCAGCGCCACCCGACCCAGGTCGTCATCCGTCAGCGCATGTTCCAGCACCGCGGTCGCCGAATGATGCTTGTAGCGCGCATTCAGCGTAGCGACCCGGTCGGCGACCGGGCCTTCGTGGCGCCCGTCACGCGGCATCTTGCGCGCCTTCGGCCTCGTAGAGCGCGGATTTGAACGGCTCCATCCCGACCCGCTTGAAGGCCTGCAGGAAGGTCTCTGCCGGTTCCAGCCGCAGGCCCAGATAGGCGCGCAGGATGCGTTCGATGGCGGGCACGATCTCGGTATAAGCGAAGCCGGGGCCGGTCTTTTCGCCGATCACCGCATCCTCGGTGCCATCGCCGCCGAGGGTGATCTGGTAGTTCTCCACCCCCGCGCGGTCCAGCCCCAGAATGCCGATGTGACCGACATGGTGGTGCCCGCAGGCGTTGATGCAGCCGGAAATCTTGATCTTCAGCGGGCCGATCTCGTGCTCCAGCTTCAGCGCGTCGAAATGGGTGGCCAGTTCCTGCGCGATGGGGATCGAGCGGGCGGTGGCCAGCGCGCAGTAATCCATGCCGGGGCAGGCGATGATGTCGGAGAGGAGCCCGACATTGGCGGTGCCGAGGCCCGCCTGCACCAATGCGGCATGCAGCACGGGCAGGTCGGACTTGTGGACATGCGGCAGGATGACGTTCTGCTCGTGGCTGATGCGCAGGTCGCTGTGGCCGTATTTCTCTGCAAGGTCCGCCAAGAGGCGCATCTGGGCCGAGGTCGCGTCGCCCGGCGTCTTGCCGGGGGCCTTCAGGCTGACGGTGACGATGGCGTACTGGTCGTTGCGGTGCCGGCCAAGGTTGGTGTCAGCCCAAGCGCGGAACACCGGGTCGGCCTTGTAGAAGGCGTCATAGCCATCGACGGGAGCATCGCGGAAGGCGGGGGCGGCGAAGGCCTCGCGGATGTCGGCCAGAAGCTTCTGGTCATTGCCGCCGAAAAGCGGGCGCAGGCGGGCGAATTCGGCCTCGACCAGGCGGGTGATCTCGTCCTTGCCGGTCTCGTGGAGCGTGATCTTGATCCGGGCCTTGAACTTGTTGTCGCGCCGGCCGAGCGTGTTGTAGACGCTGAGAACCGCCTCGACATAAGGCAGCAGGTCGGCTTCGGGCAGGAAGTCGCGGACGGTCATGCCGATCATGGGCGTGCGGCCCAGACCGCCGCCGACGATCACCTCGAAGCCCGGCTCTCCGGCGGCATTGCGGACCATGCGCAGGCCGATGTCATGCGCGCGGGTCACGGCGCGGTCGTTCGGCGCGCCGGTGATGGCGATCTTGAACTTGCGCGGCAGGAACTGGAATTCCGGGTGATCCATCGACCATTGGCGCAGCAGCTCGGCATAGGGGCGGGGATCGGCGATCTCATCCGCGGCGGCCCCGGCGAAATGGTCGGCGGTCACGTTCCGGACGCAGTTGCCCGAGGTCTGGATCGCATGCATTTCCACATCGGCCAGCGCCGACAGGATGGCGGGCACGTCGGGCAGTTTCGGCCAGTTGAACTGGATGTTCTGGCGGGTGGTGAAATGGCCGTAGCCCTTGTCCCAGGTGTCGGCGATATAGGCGAGCTGGCGCATCTGGCCGGGGTTCAGCGAGCCATAGGGGATCGCCACCCGCAGCATGTAGGCATGCAGTTGCAGATAGAGCCCGTTCATCAGGCGCAGCGGGCGGAATTCATCCTCGGTCAGCGAACCGTCCAGCCGGCGTTCGACCTGGTTGGTGAACTGGGCGACGCGGGTGCGGACGAAGGCTTCGTCGAAGTCGGAGTAGGAATACATGCAGGTCAGCTCGCGAGGTCGGCTTGCTTGCCGTGGTTATAGTTCGAGGGGCCGCGGGTGCGGAATTCCTCGCGGAAATGGGTGGGTTCGGGGCCGTTCGGGCCAAGCCTGGCATCGGCCAGATATGGGCCGACCACAAGCAGTTTCTGCGCGGCGGCGTGCAGAAGGCGCAGCTGGGCGTGGGCCTCGTCCTCGATCAGTTCGGCCTCGTGATGAAAGGCGGACCAGCGGTCGTCAACGGTCAGATAGACCACGTCGCCCTCGCGCAGGCGATTGGCGGTCACGATCTTCGGCGTGAAGCGGCGGCTCATCTTCGGGGTCCTCGGCCAAGGAATGCTGTCTGGAATATAGAATATTTTCCCATGAAAGGACCAGTGACGCTTGCAGAAAAGGATGCGTGTTCCGATACTGGCGGGGATGAAAACCGCTGTTCCGGGATATGAGGGAAATCAGGAATGACCGCCGCGCTGGACGATCTGGACCGGAAAATCCTGTCCGAACTGCAACAGGATGCCGAACAGTCGCTGGACGAGATCGCGCGGAAAGTGGGGTCCTCGAAGACGCCGGTGTGGAACCGGATCCGCCGGATGCGCGAGCAGGGGGTGATCACCCGGACGACCGCGATCCTGGATGCCGAGGCCCTGGGGCTGGAAGCCTGTTTCTTCGTGCTGATCCGCACCTCCGAGCATGAGGCGGAGTGGCAGCGGCGGTTCCTGAAGGCGCTGCGCGAGCGGCCCGAGGTGCTGGAGGCGCACCGGCTGGCGGGGGACATCGACTATATCCTGAAGGTGCGGGTGAAGAACGCGCGGGCCTATGACACCTTCTACCAGGCGCTGATTTCCGAGGTGCGCATCTACAATGTGACAGCACTTCTCAGCATGGAAGAGATCAAGTCGACCACCGTCCTGCCGGTGTGAGGGGCGGTTTTCAGGCGGAGCGCTGCGCGCAAGGCTTCTGTCTCGTCGTCGGGGCTTGCGCCCTCCTCCTCGGGTGATGGGGGCGCTGCCCCCAAACATTTGGGAAAGAGCAGATCAGCAGTGGAGGCGAAGCTCGCGCAGGCCGTGGAAATGGTAGACCTCTGCATAGGCCGGTTTCGCCGCGAGGGTCAGGGTCGGATGGTGCTGGAAGAGGATCGGCAGGGCGATCTGCAGTTCCAGCCGGGCGAGGGGGGCGCCGACGCAGAAGTGGAGCCCCGCGCCGAAGGTGGCGAGCGGTTTCGGTGGGCGCGACGGGTTGAAGCGGGCGGGCTCGTCCCAGACGCCGGGATCGCGGTTGGCGGCGGCGAGGAGAAGGCCGACCTGCTCGCCCCGGCGGAAGCTGTGGCCCATCACCTCGATGTCCTCATAGGCCCAACGGGTGAACATGTGCAGCGCGGGATCGAAGCGGAGGATTTCCTCGACGGTTCCTTCCACGGCACCGGGGGCGAGGGCGGTCAGCGGGGTGCGGGTTTCGAGGAGCGTCTTCACCCCGTTGCCGATGGTGTGGACGGTGGCCTCATGGCCCGCGTTCAAAAGCAGGATGCAGGTGGCGATCAACTCGTCGGTGGAAAGCTTCTCGCCCTCGCTTTCGGCGGCGATGAGCTGGGTGATCAGGTCATCTGCCGGGCGCGCGCGGCGCTCTTCGACATAGGCGCGCAGGAAGGCGACGAAGGCCTCGGTCGCGGCGACGGCGCGGTCCTCCATCTCGCGGGTGCGGCCGGCCATGTACATGCCGACCATCGCGTTCGACCAGCGCAGGAGGTCGGGGGCCATCTCTTCCGGCACACCGAGGAGGCGGGCGATGATGCGGACGGGCAGGGGCTGGGCGAAGGCCTGCAAAAGGTCGAAGTCGCCATCGGGGAAGGCCTGGGCCAGTTCGTCCGCCAGCGCGGCAATGTCGGGGGCCAGTCCCGCGATCCGGCGCGAGGTGAAGGCGCGCAGCACGAGGTTCCGCAGCCGCGTGTGGCGGGGCGGCTCCAGCTCCAGCATGGAATGCGCCTCGACCGCGTAGAACGGGGAGAGATGGGGCGGGATGACGGGCGGTTCCACCGGTTCGCGCCCGAAGCGGCGGTCGCGGAAGATCGCGTTCACGGCGGCGGAATTGCCGGTGCAGACCAGATCGTAGTCGGTCCAACGGAAAAAGGGGCCCGCGGGGCGGGCGCGTTCGTAGAACGGGTAGGGGTCCTGGACGAATCCCGGGTCCTTGGGCGATTGCGAAAGCTCGATCATCGCCGCGCTCCGCCGAAAAGGCCCTGGGCGACGGCGGCGCCGGTCACGACCACGGCTGCGCCCAGCGTCTGCCACCAGTTCCAGGGGCCCCCCGTCGCGAAGACCATCAGCATGACGTAGAACGGCACCGCATTCATGTGCATCGAGGCGGCGCCGATGCCGATCCGTCCGACCGAGATGATCCACAGGCACTGGCTGACCGCCATCGAGCCCACGCCGAAGATGGCGAGCCCGCCGAATTCGCGCAGGCCGATCGCCTGCCAGTCGGGCCAGGCGCCCCGGATCAGCCCGTCGCCCAGTGCGGCGAGAAGCGCCACCGCGGCGCAGCCCGCCACGGTGATGGTTGTCCGGCCCAGCGGCGAGAGGTCGGGCAGCGCCTTCACCGTCTCGCGCGAGCCCCAAGTGTAGCACAGGACCGAGGCCAGCGCCGCCAGCACGCCCACGCCGAAATCCACCGATCCCTCGGCTCCCCGGACGGCGATCAGCCCTCCCGCGACCGAAAGCACCAGCCCGACGGCAAGCGCCCGGGTGAAGGGGCGCTTGTCGGCGAGGCATTCCAGCAGGGTGCCCACCACCGGCATGATCGCGGTGACGATGGCCACGGTGATCGGGTCGTTGAACTTGAGCGCGATGATCACGAAGAACGAGGCGAGGCCGAGGGTGATGAAGCCGACCCAGGCGCCCCTGGACCAGTTGGCGCCCAGTACCGTCTTGCCGCCGTCCAGCGCCCACCAGAGCGGCAAGAGCACCAGCGCCGCGAGCCCAGTGCGGGCGGCGGTAAGCGCGATCGGCGGCATGTGCGGGATGATCAGATCGGCAGCCGGCAGGCCCGCCGCCCATACCACCATCGAGGCCAGGCAGATCAGGTTTGCGGTCAGAAGCGACCGGCGCGCGACGGGGGAAATGGCTGTCATGGCGAAAGCCTAGCGGTTGGATGGGCGCGGGCTGCTCTGCCAGCGACAGGGAGAGGTCGTCAGGCGGCGGAAAGCACCGCGACGATGGCGCCGAAATCATCGGCCTTCAGGCTGGCACCGCCGACCAGCGCACCGTCGACATGCGGCACGGCGAAGATGTCGGTCGCGTTCGAGGGCTTGACCGAGCCGCCGTAGAGGATGCGGACGCCCTCGGCCTCGGCCCCGATCAACCCGCGCAGCCGACCGCGGAGGAAGCTGTGCACCTCGCCGATCTCGGCCAGGGTGGGGGTGCGCCCGGTGCCGATGGCCCAGACGGGTTCATAGGCCACCACCAGATTCGCCGACGTCGCCCCCAAGGGGATCGAGCCATCGACCTGGGCGCCGATCACGGCGAGGGTCTTGCCCGCATCATGCTCGGCCTCGGTTTCGCCGATGCAGACGATGGCTGTGAGGCCCGCCTCCACCACCGCCTCGGCCTTGGCGCGGACCTGGGCATCGGTCTCGCCATGGTCGGTGCGGCGCTCGGAATGACCGAGGATCACATGGGTCGCGCCCGCGTCCTTCAGCATGGCGGCCGAGATGTCGCCGGTATGCGCGCCTTGCGGTTTCGCATGGCAATCCTGCGCGCCGACCAGCAGGGCCGAGCCTTTCGCGGCCTCGGCCATCTGGGCGATCAGGGTGGCGGGCGGGCAAAGCAGCATCTCGCAGCCCGGGGCCGGATGGGCGGCGATCAGCGCCGCCACCTCGACCAGCGAGGCACGGGTGCCGTTCATCTTCCAGTTCCCGGCGGCGAGCTTCTTCATGCCTGATCCCCTTTGCAGCTGCAGACACGCCTAGCGTGTATGGGGGGAAAGGAAAAGCCGTCAGATCGCGAACAATCCGTCGCGACGAAAGCCGGTCAGGCGGCGGGCGTGTCGCGGAACTTGATCGATTCGCCGCAGCCGCAGGCCTCGACCACGTTGGGGTTGCGGAACTTGAAGCCGCTTTCGACGAGGCCCGTTTCGTAGTCGATCTCGGTGCCGAAGAGGAACATCTGCGCCATCGGCGCGATCATCACCCGGGCGCCGTCCTGTTCCACCACCTCGTCCAGCGGATTGACCGAGGCGACATATTCTATGGTGTATTCCATGCCCGCACAGCCGCCCTTCTTGATGCCGATGCGCAAACCTTGCGACCCCTCGCGCTGCATCAGCCGGGTGATCTGGCGGCTGGCGGCGGGGGTCAGGGTGACGGCGGCTTTGCCGGGAATGCCGAACATGGGGAATGCTCCTTTGCGCCTAACTTAGGGCGTCGCGGGCGGAATTCCAAGCGGGGGCAGCAGGGTCAGGCCCGCAAGCGTCGCATAGGCCAGGATCAGCGCCCAGCCGAACGACGCGAGCGTGCCGATGATCACGTATTCCGACAGCCTGCGGTCGTCCTTTACCGCCCCGAAGCGCAGGATGGATTTCGCGGCGATCAGGAGGCCCACGCCCTGCGCCTGGCCGAAAAGGACGAGGGCGAAGATCAGCCCACGCTCCAGATGGCCGATCACCCGGCCCGCGCCGGGCAGGCTTTTCCCGGCATCGCCCTTGCCGAGATGGGGGGCGAAAGGCTCCATCAGGAGGCCGACCGCAAAGCCCCCCGCGCGGGTGGCAAGGATCAGGCCGGTCAGAACCAGCATCAGCGCGGGCAGGTGGCTGACGGGCAGCGCAGTCTCGCTTGACCAGAGGCCGGTGCCGAGGATGCCGCCGTCCTCGCCGGTGATGAGGGTCCCGGGCGCCCAGAGACCCTGTGCCCAAAGGTCGGGCAGCCAGAGCGTCAGGGCGAGGAGGCTGACGAGGTGCAGCCCCTGGTCGATCAGGAACAGGGTCAGGCCGCCCGCGGCCTTCCAGACGGAGGCGAGGATCAGCTTGCCGACGTCGATGCCGATATGGATCAGCGCAAGGGCCAGAAGCGCAGGATGGACCGAGCCGGTGGCGGCAACGGCGGTGGCGTAGACGATGGCCAGGTGCAGGCCCAGCGCCAGAGGGTTGCGCTTGTTCAGGGCTATCCAGTTGGACTGGAAGACGAAATCGGCAAGCGTGTGGGCGAAGAGGAGGGCGATGAAGGTTTCAGTCATGGAGGGCCCTTGCGCTGAAGTCCTCAGCCAGGAAGGCCTGGATCATCTCTTCCAGCAAGGCATAATCCGCCGATTTCAGCCGCGCGTCGATGGCCTGGCGGGTCACGCCCAGCCGCCGAGCGATGGCTTCGTTCGATTGCCGTTCGTCAGCCGGGCTGTCCGGGTCGAGCTTCAGCGCCATGGCCTCGGCCTGGCCGGTGGTCCAGCGTCCGGCAAGTTCGGCCGCCACGGTGAAGGTCAGCTTGCGGAACCTGTCTATGGCGGGGTGCGGCCCGTCGAGGGCGAGGATGCGGTCGGGCTTCATCTGGTCCAGCGCCCGCCCCGAGGCGGTGAAGGCGGGACCCATGGCGGTGGAAAGATCACGGGCATCGGTCGGATATTCGGCGCCGATCCCCACCGCGATGCGGCAGCCCAGCGCGCTTTCGTCAGCCTTGAGCCGCGCGAGGATCAGCAGGCAGGCCCAGAGACAGTCGCCGGGCCGGACAAGCCGGATCTGCCAGCCGTCGCCCCGGAAGCGGGTGAAATCGGTCTGCGAGCCAAGGGTTGCAGCACATTTGCGGATGATCGCCATCGTGTTGTCGACGGCCTTGGGCGACGCTTGGGTCGACCCGATCAGATCTCCGGTCAGGATGGCGACAACCTGTGACATAGGCAAATGATCTGCCTTGCCTTAAGGAAAAGCAAGGCAATTCTTTTGCCTAATGTGAGTGCAAACCAATTAGCTTGCTTTATAAAAAGGAAAAGCGATTGCCTTGCCTTACATGAACCCCAGTTCCAGCCGGGCCTCGTCGGACATCATGTCCATGCCCCAAGGCGGGTCGAAGGTCATCTGGACATCGACCTGCTTCACCCCCGGCAGGGGTTCCACCGCGTTGGCGACCCAGCCGGGCATCTCGCCCGCCACCGGGCAGCCGGGGGCCGTCAGGGTCATGGTGATCTCGACCTCGTTCTCCTGCCCGATCTCGATCGTGTAGACGAGGCCGAGGTCGTAGATGTTCACCGGGATCTCGGGATCGAAGACCGTCCGGCAGGCCTCGACGATCTGCGGATAGAGCGGATGGTCGGTGGACGAGGGCTTGATGAGCGGCTGGCCCTCGACTGTGGTTTCGGGCCTCACCTCGGTCTGGTCCTGCATGTCTTCTACTCGGCGCCAAAGGATGTTGACGGATTATATAGGGAATGACCGGTCAAGGTCCAGTGCCGCCGGGCCGGGTTCGGGATGGTGCGACGATCAGACCGGTCAGAACGGAATCTCGTCGTCCATGTCGGAGCGGCCACCGCCGCCCCCGGAAGAGCCGCCGCCGTAGCCGCCCCGACCGCCGCCCGAAGCGCCACCGCTACCCTGGCCGCCGTCATCATAGCCGCCCCGGTCGTCATAGCCACCGCCCCCGCCGCCCGACCCGCCATCGCGGCCGCCGAGCAGGGTGAGGTTGCCCGAGAAGGGCCGCAGCACGACTTCGGTAGAGTATTTGTCCTGGCCGGACTGGTCCTGCCATT
>NZ_DAIQAT010000070.1:0-16775 GCF_036781545.1 Tabrizicola sp. | reverse complement strand
CCGTCGCCACCATCGACAACCGCAACTGGGAACTGCGCGACCAGTCCGGCCCGGTCCGCCGCCTGTCGCAGTCGCGGGCGGTCGCGCTGGACATGGAAAGCGCCACCATCGCCGCCAACGGTTTCCGCTTCCGGGTGCCCTATGGCACGCTCCTCTGCGTCTCGGACAAACCCCTCCATGGCGAGCTGAAGCTGCCCGGCATGGCGTCGGAGTTCTACAAGACCCAGGTCAGCCGCCACCTGCAGATCGGCATCCGCGCGATGGAGATGCTGCGCGACACGCCCATCGAGCGGCTCCACAGTCGGAAGCTGCGCTCTTTCGAGGAAACCGCCTTCCTTTAAACTGGGGAAAAAGCCGTCAATCGCCGGTCTTTCGCGGTTCAGGGGTTGATTTTGACCCCCAAACCGTGTGTCTGGGCCGTGGCCCCGGAACAGGGGGACGTCCGCCATTTGCGGGCGGATACGTGCATATGTCACGAAGCGAATAACAACGAAGGATGATCAAATGTCCAAACCGATGACCAAGACCCAACTGGTGGCTGCCGTCGCCGATGCCATGGGCGGCGACAAGAAGACCGCGAATGCCGCTCTGGATGCGATCGCCGCAGTCGTGTCGCGCGAAGTCGCCGCGGGCGGCACCGTGACTCTTCCCGGCCTCGGCAAGGTGGCCTGCAAGGCCCGCCCCGAGCGTCAGGTCCGCAACCCCGCCACTGGCGAGACGATGACCAAGCCCGCCGACAAGCAGGTCAAGTTCGCCATCGCCAAGGCGCTGAAGGACGTGGTCAACGGCTGAGGCTTCTGCCCGACCGGATTTCGTGAGAGGGTCGCCCATCGGGCGGCCCTTTTGCATGGGAGGCGCAAATGGCCAGGGTCACGGGCATCGGCGGCATCTTCTTCCGGGCGCAAGACCCGGACGCGCTGGCCGACTGGTATCGCATCCATCTGGGCATCACCCAACCCGACCTGGCGGTCTGGATGCAGGAGGCCGGGCCGACCGTCTTCTCACCCTTCAAGGCCGATACCGATTATTTCGCGGCCGACAGGCAATGGATGCTGAACCTGCGCGTCGACGACCTGCCCGGCCTGATCGCCCAACTGCGCGCCGCCGGGATCGCGGTCGAGACCCGCCCCTACTGGGACGGCGACGGCAGCTACGGCACCTTCGCCCGCATCCACGACCCCGAAGGCACGCCGATCGAGCTGTGGCAGCCACCGGTTTGGCCCACCCCCTCCCCCGGAAGATAAGAACCCGCGCACCCACCACGCCGCGGCGAGGGGGGTCCGGGTCAAGGCGGCCCTGCATCTTGACCTTCTGCGCCCCTCCGGGCACCACCACCGCATGGACATCCGCGCGCTTCTCCTTGGCACCGTCTTCGCCGCCATGTGGTCCTCGGCCTTCGCCACGGCGCGGGTGATCGTGGCCCATGCGCCGCCGCTGGCGGCTCTGTCGGTGCGCTTCCTGATCTCGGGCCTGATCGCCGTTCTCGTCGCCCGTGCCCTGGGACAAAGCTGGCGGCTCACCGGCCCGCAGACCCGCGCCGTGATCCTTTTCGGCCTCTGCCAGAACGCGGCCTACCTGGGCCTGAACTTCATCGCCGTGCAGTGGGTCGAGGCTTCGCTGGCCGTGATCATCGCCGCCGCGATGCCGCTGATGGTTGCCGCCCTGGCCTGGCTCCTGAGGGGCGAGCGGATGGCTCCCCTTGGCGTCGCCGGGCTGGTTGCGGGGTTCGTCGGCGTCGGCCTGATCATGGGCACCCGCCTGACCGCCGGGGCCGACCCGCTTGGTGTCGCGCTTTGCGTGCTGGGCGCGCTGGCGCTGGCCGTCGCCACCCTGACCCTGCGCGGCGCCTCTTCCGGGGGGAATCTTCTCATGGTCGTCGGCTTGCAGATGCTGGTCGGCGCGGTGTCGCTGGGCCTGATCTCCGCCGTGACCGAAACGCTGTGGCTTGATCCCGCGCCCGCCTTCTTCACCGCCTTCACCTATCAGATCGTGGTGCCCGGCCTTGCCGCAACCCTGATCTGGTTCGCGCTGGTCCGCCGCATCGGCAGCACCCGCGCCGCGACCTTTCACTTCCTGAACCCGTTCTTCGGGGTGGCCATCGCCGCCGCCCTGCTGGGGGAAAAGGTGCGCCCGCTCGACATCCTCGGCGTCGCGATCACCATGGCCGGGATCCTGGCCGTGCAGCTGGCGCGCGCCCCGAAAAACTAGGGCCACCCGAAGGATGGCCCCGTCTCGTCACGCCACCAGCTGCGCCATCCGCGCCGCATCCGCTTCGCGCACCTTCACGCTGGCGGGGCGTGCCTTGCAGCGCTCGATCCAGTCGCGGATCAGCGGGTCGTCCGGTGTCGCATCGGGGAACCAGATATAGGGCCCGTGCAGCAGCAGGTCCGCCGCGCTGAAGCTTTCGCCCAGGATCCACGGCCCCTTCTCCAACGCCGCACGCAGGCGGGCAACAGCGGTCTTGTGGTCCCGGACCGCCGCCGTCAGCCAGGGATGCGAGAAATTCGCCGCCTCCATGATGAAAGTCGGCTCCAGCACGCCCTGATACCAGGCCATCCACATCGCGAAGACGCCCCAGTCCGGTGTGCCGACCTTTGGCGCGAGCCCCGCCTCGGGGAAAAGGCTGGTCAGGTGCAGGATGATCGCGCCCCTCTCGGTGATCAGCCGGCCGTCATGCAGCAGCGCCGGGACCTTGCCCTCGGGATGCGGGTTCGCCGGGTCGCGCGCGCCCGAGCCGTCCATGCGCGGGATCGTCACTTCGCGGACGTCGATCCGGTCGCCGATGCCCATCTCCTCGATCAGGGTCAGAATGATGGTGGACCGGCTTTGCGGCGAATGGAACAGGGTCAGCATGTCTCTCTCCTTTGCTTGTCCTTGGAATCAGACTACCCTTCCCCTCCTGCCAGAACCTGTCAGGATACCATGCCGAAATCCGACCGCCTGTTCCGCCTGCTGAACGCCTTCCGGATGCTGCCCCAGCCGGTCACGGCGGCGCGGCTGGCCGAGGAGACCGGCGTGTCCGAGCGCACGCTCTATCGCGACATCCAGTCCCTGCGTGCGGCGGGTGCGCTGATCGACGGCGAAGCCGGGGCGGGCTACACCCTGACCGAAGACCCCGCCCTGCCGCCGCAGATGTTCACGAGGCTGGAGGTCGAGGCGCTGGTCCTCGGCCTCGCCGAAGTCGCGCAATCCGGCGATGCGCTGCTGGCAAAGGCCGCCGCCGAGGCGCAGGCCAAGATCGTCGCCACCCTGCCCGACCGGGTCCAGCGCCAGGCGATCCACGCCGTCAGCCGCTCCTACCGGTTCGAGCGCCGCACCCCCGCGCCGCCGCACCTGCACCTGTTGCGCGAAGCCGCCTGGGAAGAGCGCGCCGTGGACCTCACCTACCGCGACGCCAGCGGCCAGCAGACCGCCCGCCGCATCTGGCCGCTCGGCACCGTCTTTCTCGACCGCGAGGTGCAGGTGCTGGCCTTCTGCTGCCTCCGCCAGGATTTCCGCCGCTTCAAGGTCGCGCAGATGTCCGATGTCCGCCCCGCCGACGAAAGCTTCCGCCCCCGCCGCGTGCCGCTGTTGCGCGCCTTCCTCGACCGGCTGCGCGGCGAAGGCCGTCCCTCCGCCCGCGCTTGAAAGCCGTCGAATCCGCGTGATACCGTCCGCCAGCATCCCAACGGAAGGCCCGATGTCCGATACCCCCGCCACGCTCGACCCGACGAAGCAGCCGGCCGGGGCCATGACCATGGTCTACAAGGATTATTACTTCCTGCAGCGCTGGGTCGACTATTACGGCCGCCAGTTCGGACGCCAGCACCTCTACATCCTGTCCCACGGCGGCGACCCCGAACACGACCGCATCTGCGAGGGCGCCAATGTCATCCACCTGCCCCGCGACCCCACTCTCTGGCGGATGGAGCGGCGGCGCTGGTCCATCAACTCCCAGTTCTCCGCCGGGATGCTGCGCTACTACAACTGGTTCATCGTCGGCGACGTGGACGAGGTGGTGATCGTCGATCCCGCCGCAGCGCCCGACCTCGTGACCTACCTCGGCCGCTACACCAACTGGAGGACCACGCCCGCCTCGCTCTGCCCCTTCGGGATCGAACTGGTCCACAACCCCGAGGCCGAGCCGGAACCCCTCGCCGACGACGCCCCCATCCTGTCGCGCCGCCGCGTCTTCCGCGCCAATGCCAACTATGCCAAGCCCTGCGTGTTACGCAAGGAAACCGGGTTCACCGTCGGCGGGCACGCGAACAGCCACCAGCCCCGCGTGCTCGACCCGCATCTCTACCTGATCCACCTGCGCTTCTTCGACCACGCCATGGTCACCGACCGGCTCAAGGGCCGCAAGGACATGCGCGCCACCATGGCCGGGGACCGCGACCTGAAGGACGTGGGCAAGGCCTGGGGCAAGGATCTGGAAACCTTCCTCGCCCTCTCCAAACTCACCGCCGTGCGCGAGGATGCCGACCTGCCCGACTTCCGCAAGAAGATGGTCGAAGGCCAGAAGCACCTGCATGACGGCAAGATCACCTTCTTCGGCGGTGGCCGCAGCAAGGAGCTTTACCGCCTGCCCGACCGCTTCGCCCCGGTCTTCTGACCCCCGTTCCAAAGGCACCCCGATGACCCTCACCCGCCGCCCCGTCGCCTCGCTCTGGATTGGCGAAAGCCTGCATTACATCAACCAGCTCTGCCTGAAATCGCACCTCGTCCAGGGTCACCCGGTCACGCTCTACTGCACCGACAGCGTGCGCAACGTGCCCGAAGGCGTCGAGGTCCGCCCCGCGTCCGAGATCATGCAGATCGACCGCGCCATCGTGGCCGAAACCTCGGCCTCGTTCCTGTCGAACGTCTTCCGCTACAAGATGATCGCCGCCACCGGTGCCATCTGGATCGACTGCGACGCCTATTGCCACAAGCCCTTCCCCGAGGGGCAGGAGCATATCTACGCTGGCCACGGAATGCGCGGCGCGCTGAACTGCGGCGTCGTCGCCATGCCCCGCACCGGACGGCTGATCGAAAGCCTGCTCGACTATTACGACAACCTGCCCGACTACCCCGCCTGGTGGGGCAACAAGCAGAAGCGCAAGATGGACAAGCTCGACCGCTCCATCCCGAAACCCGTCCGCATCTACCAGACCGAACGCACCGCCTTCGGCCCGCAGGCCTTCACCCATTTCGCGGGGGTGACCGGCGACATCGACAAGGCGATGACCGCCGATACGCTCTACCCCGTGCCGTTCCAGCTGAACGACGTGTTCTACGACCCCCATTCCAACGTCGAGGGGCATTTCACCGACGCCACAATGTCCGTGCACATCTACACCAATGCCGCCCGCCCCTGGTGGCGCAAGAACCCGCCACTGAAAGGCAGCTACATCGCCCGCATGTGCGAGAAGCACGGCATCGACCCCGCCGCCGCGCTGGAAGAATGACGCTCTCCCGCCAGACCAGCCCGCATGGCTCGCTGGTGGCGCTCTCCACCATGAAGGACGAAGGCCCCTTCGTGGTGGAATGGGTGGCGCACCATCTGGCGGTCGGCTTCACCGAGCTGATGGTCTACACCAACGACTGTTCCGACGGCACCGATACGCTCTTGAAGCGGCTGGAAGCCATGGACATCGGCGTCCACCACCGGGAGAACGTGATCCCCGAGGGCATGAAGCCCCACCCCTCCATGCTGAAAAGCGCCGGCGAGGAAGAGCTGATCGTCAACTCCGACTGGCTTCTGGTGCTGGACGCCGACGAATTCCTCTGCATCAACCATCCCTCCGGCACGCTGGACGGCATGGTGGCCGACCTGAACGCGATGAATGCCCATGCCATCGTCCTGACCTGGCGCATCTTCGGCTCCTCCGGCATCCGCGACTGGTCGCGCGACCCGATTACCGATCAGTTCACCCGCGCCGCGCCCGAGTTCTGGAACAAGGGCTGGGGCACCAAGACCATGCTACGCTTCGACCCGAAATATCTGCGGCTCGGGATGCACCGCCCGATCATCAAGTCGCAGCACAAGGACACCGACTATCCCGAAAGTGTGCTCTGGCTGAACGGCTCGGGCCGTCCGCTGGAAGACTGGTTCAAGTTCCGCGGCTGGCGCTCGATCCGCCGGACGGTCGGCTACGACTGGGCACAGATCAACCATTATGCCATCAAGTCGATGGACGCCTACAGCCTGCGCAAGTTCCGCGGCAACGCGAACCTGAAGAAGGACAAGTACAATTCCGACTACTGGTCGCTGCAGGACCGGAACGAGGTGGAAGACACCCGCATCCTCCGCCACCGCACCCGCCGGGCCCAGATCATGGCTGCCCTGCTGGAAGACCCCGAAGTCCGCCGCCTGCACGAGGCCGCCCATGCAAGGGCCGAGGCGCGGCTCGCGGAATACCAGCAATCGCCCGACTACCAGGCCTATGTGCAGAACCTGATCGCCGCTTCCGATGTGCCGATCAGCCAGGTCGTCGCCAAGCCACCCAAGCCGCGCGACCCCGAGGCGGTGAAGGCCGTCCAGACCAAGCTGGAACAGCGCCGCAACGCCCAGCCGAAGGAAGACCGCCGCACCCCGCCGCCGCCCGGCTGGGGCTCACCCTTCACCTCGCCTTACATTTCGGGCTCCGCCGACCTGTCCGCCAACATCCCGCTAGAACTGGTCGAGAACCAGACGCTGAAAATCCCGCTCGACCCCCGCCTCTTCACCGCCGCGACGCTGGAAGTCCTGCAATCCGGCAAGTTCGACCGCCGCCATGCCCGCAACATCGCGGGCTTCCTCACCGGCTGCACCCGGCTCCTCGATCTCGACTGCGGCATCGGCTTCGTCGCGCTCCGCGCCAGGGCGGCCAATCCCGAATTGCAGGTGACGATCCACGAGGAACGCCCCGCGCTGCTCCTCATGTCCCGCCGCATCGCCGCGCTGAATTTCCCCGACCCGACCGGCATCGCCTGGTCGCAGGCGACCCTCAATGCCGAAGGCCTCTGGTCCGGCCTGCACAGGCTGATCGCCGACGCCCGGCCCGAGGTGATCCGCCTCTCCGGCCCGCTCCTCCCGGCAGAGGCCTTCACCGAACCCGCCCTCACCGACGTCCGCCGCATCCTGATCCCTTTCCTCGACCCCTCCGAAGTCACCGCCGCCCGCCAGAACCTCACCCCCGCCCTCGCCACTCTCGGCTTCGCCGAGGACATGAACGGCGAACCGAACGGCACGCTCTATCTGCGCCGCGAATAGCCGCGCCTGATCCCTTCCTCTTGGCGAAAATACTCCCGCCGGAGGCACCCGCCGCCTCCGCAAGCGCCACGGCCCCGCACCTGGGACCGACGGCCTCGCCAGCGCCTCCCTCCCCCCTTTGTGGGGGAGGGCCGGGGTGGGGGCGACGCTTCCCTTGGGCACCCCGAATCCGATTCGCGCCCCCGGACTCAAATGGTTAACCCCGCACCCGCCCATATCGAAGCCATACGCAATCCATACGCCTTCCAGACGGAATCCAGATACGAATTTCCAAGCGATTTCAGATGATTAAGCCGGCACCCACGGCCTGCCGATCCAAAGCGTTCACCTCTCCCTAACCATCGGCCCTTGCGCCTCCCGCCCATTCCCCTATCTTCCCCCTCACCTCGGGGAGCCCTCACCGGCTGAGATGCGAAAGCGAACCCGTCGAACCTGAACCGGATCATACCGGCGGAGGGAAGGTGCATGGGTTCTCCATCCCCGACCAATCCGTCGCAACTTGGAGAAAACGATGCAGAAACACCTCCTTGCTGCGGGCCTTCTGACCATTGCCACCCAGGCCATGGCCGAAACTCCCGTCCTCACCGTCCTCACCTACGACAGTTTCACCTCGGAATGGGGCCCCGGCCCGGCGGTGGAAAAGGCCTTCGAGGAAACCTGCGGCTGCGACCTGCGCTTCGTCCCCGCGGGGGACGGCGCGGCCCTCCTCGCCCGCATCCAGCTGGAGGGCGCAGCCTCTGACGCCGACGTGGTTCTCGGTCTCGACACCAGCCTGACCGGTGCCGCAGCCGCCACGCAACTCTTTGCACCGCATGGGAAAAACCTCGCGCTGAACCTGCCCGTCGACTATGCCGACCCCTTGTTCCTGCCCTTCGACTGGGGCTGGTTCGCCTTCGTCTACGACAAGACCAAGGTCAGCGAGCCCCCGAAATCCTTCGAGGCCCTCGCCGCGTCGGACCTGAAGATCGTCATCCAGGATCCCCGTTCCTCCACCCCCGGCCTCGGCCTTCTTCTGTGGGTCAAGGCGGCCTATGGCGACAAGGCCGCCGAGGTCTGGAAGGGCCTCGCCGACAACATCGTCACCGTCACCCCCGGCTGGTCCGAGGCCTATGGCCTCTTCCTCGAAGGCGAGGCGGACATGGTGCTCAGCTACACCACCAGCCCGGCCTACCACCTGATTGCGGAAAGCGATGATACCAAGGCTGCGGCCCTGTTCGACGAGGGCCACTACATGCAGATCGAGGTCGCCGGGAAACTGGCCGCGAGCGACCAACCCGACCTGGCGGACAGGTTCCTCGACTTCATGCTGACCGACGCCTTCCAGTCGGCCCTGCCCCAGACCAACTGGATGTATCCCGCCGTGACCCCGGCCTCCGGCCTGCCGGAAGGGTTCGACAACTTCCGCCCGGCGAAATCGCTGCTGATGACCCCGACGGAAGCCCAGGCCGCCCGCGATCCGGCGCTCGCTGAATGGCAAGCCGCGCTCGCCCGCTGAGCCTTGCCGCACCGGCGCTGGCGGCCTTGCTGCTGGCGCTGGTCGCAGCCCCCCTCGCCGCCGTCGGCTGGCGGGGGGCGGGGATGACGCTTGGCCCGGCGGACTGGGCCGCCGTCCGGTTCTCGGTCACGCAAGCCCTTCTTTCCGCACTCTTTTCCACCCTTCTCGCCATCCCGGTCGCCCGAGCCTTGGCGCGCCGCCGCTTCCCCGGCCGTGCCGCGCTGATCGCCCTGATGGGGGCACCCTTCCTCCTGCCCGCGGTGGTCGCCGTCCTCGGCCTCCTCGCCGTCTTCGGCCGCGCTGGCCTCATGAACCAGACCCTCACCGCCCTCGGCCTGCCGCCTGTCTCGATCTACGGGCTCCACGGTGTCGTGCTGGCCCACATCTTCCTGAACCTCCCCCTCGCCACCCGGATGATCCTGCAGGGCTGGCTCGCCCTCCCCGCCGAGCGCATCCGCTTGGCGCAATCCCTCGGCTTCGGCCCGGGCGAGACCTTTCGCCATCTGGAAGGACCCATGCTGCGCGAGGTGCTGCCGGGGGTCGCGCTGGTGATCCTGGTGATCTGCCTGACCAGCTTTGCCGTGGTCATCACCCTCGGCGGCGGCCCCTCGGCCACCACGATCGAACTGGCGATCTACCAGGCGGTGCGGTTCGAGTTCGACCTGGGCCGCGCCGCAGGCCTGGCGGGGGTGCAACTGGCGGTCGGATCGCTTGCTGCATTGGCGGCATGGGTGCTGACCCGGCCCGCGGGCTTCGGAACCGGGCTGGACCGCGAGCTTCGGTTGACCGATTTCGGCGGCTGGCGACTTTGGGGGGACGCGGCGGCGCTGGCGGCGGCGGCGCTGTTCCTGGCACTGCCGCTGGGCGCGGTGCTTGTCCGCGGTCTGCCGGGGCTGGCGGACCTGCCCGCCTCGGTTCTGCCTGCCGCTGGACGGTCGATCCTCGTGGCCCTGACCTCATCTCTTCTGGCCACCACCGCCGCGCTGACCCTGGCGCTGGCCGCATCCCGCCAGTCCCGTCCGCTGATCGAGGCGGCGGCGACCTTGCCGCTGGCGACCTCCGGGCTGGTGCTGGGGACCGGGCTTTTCCTGATGATCCGGCCCATTGCACCGATGACGCTGGCCCTGCCGGTCACGATCCTGGTCAATGTCGCCCTCTCGCTGCCCTATCTCTACCGCATCCTCCTGCCCGAGACGCGCGCCCTGCACGCCGATTATGGCCGCCTCGCCGACAGCCTGTCGCTGACCGGCTGGCCCCGCCTGCGCTGGCTGGTGCTGCCGCGTCTGGCCCGTCCGCTGGGCTTCGGCGCCGGGATCGCGGCGGCGCTCTCGATGGGCGACCTCGGCGTCATCGCCCTCTTCGCCGGGGAGCAACAGGCCACCCTGCCCCTCGTCGTCAGCCAGTTGACCGGAGCCTACCGGATGGAGGCCGCCGCCTCGGCCGCGCTGATTCTCGTCACCCTGTCCTTCGCCCTCTTCTGGGCCTTTGACGCCGGAGGCCGCCGTGCTGCAGCTTGACCACCTGACCATCACGCAAGGCGACTTCCGCCTGACCGCCGACTGGTCCGCCCCTGCGGGCAGCCGGATCGCGGTGATGGGGCCATCCGGCGCGGGCAAGTCCACCCTTCTGTCGATGATTGCGGGCTTCTTCCCCCAGACCTCCGGCCGTGTGCTGTGGCAGGAACAAGACCTGACCCCCATTCCGCCGGGCGAGCGTCCGGTGACGATCCTGTTCCAGGACCAGAACCTGTTCCCGCATCTGACCGTCGCCCGGAACCTGGGCCTTGGCCTGCGTCCCGACCTACGGCTGACGCAAGCCGACCACGCGCAGATCGAGGCGGCGCTGGAGCGCGTCGGACTTCAGGGCCTTGGCCCCCGCCGTCCCGCGCAGCTTTCGGGCGGCCAGGCCAGCCGGGCGGCGCTGGCGCGGGCCTTGCTGCGCGCCCGGCCAATCCTGCTGCTGGACGAACCCTTTGCCGCGCTCGGCCCCGCGCTTCGGGCCGAGATGCTGGACCTGGTGCGCGAGGTGGCGGACGAGACCGGGGCGCTGGTGCTGATGGTCACGCATGATCCGCAGGACGCGTTGGCGCTTGGCGGTGAGACGGCCTTCGTCGCCGGGGGCACCGTCCATCGCCCGGTTGCGACCGCCGACCTGCTGGCCGATCCGCCGCCGGTGGTGCAGGATTACCTTGGCCGGAAATGAAAAACCCCGCGCGGCGGCGGGGTTTTCCGAATGCATTTGCCGATCCGGTCAGGCGTGCTTCTTGCCCTTGATCCCCGACCAGATCCGCTTGTTGGTCAGGTACAGCAGCGTCGAAAGCACCAGCAGGAAGATCACGCTGACGAAGCCCGCGTTCTTGCGGTCCATCAGCTTCGGCTCGGCCGCCCACATCAGGAAGGAGGACACGTCCATCGACATCTGGTCCACCGTCGCCTTGGTGCCGTCGGCGTAGGTCACCTGGTCATCCGACAGCGGCGGAGGCATCGCGATCCAGCCGGTCGAGAAGGCGTGGTTCTCGTAGAAGGTGGTGCCGAATTCTTCCTTGTCCTCGCCGGTGTAGCCGGTGAGGATCGCGTGGATGTATTCCGGCCCGCCCATGCCACGGACGAGCTGGTTGATCCCGGTGCCAGAGGGCCCGTGGAAGCCAGCACGGGCCTTGGCCATCAGCGACAGGTCAGGGGCGCCCGCGCCGGTGTTGGCGGGGAAGTTGTCGGTCGGCAGGCCCTCGCGGTCCTCGCCGGTTTCCTTGTCGGTCACGGTGAACTGCTTGGCATAGGCCCGGACCTGATCTTCCGGAATCCCCGGCCCGCCCGCGTCGGAGAGGGAGCGGAGGGGGACGTATTTCAATCCGTGGCAGGCCGAGCAGACCTCGGTATAGACCTGAAGACCGCGCTGCAGTTGGAACTGGTCGAACTTGCCGAACGGGCCTTCATGGGCGAAGGCCACGTCCTCGATATGCGCGCCTTCCCCGGCGGCGATGACGCCGCCAGTGCTCAGGACCAGGGCCGATGCGGCGATGAGTGCGATGTTGCGGAACATGACTGGTTTCCTCTCACTCGGCCGCGATGGTCTTGGTCCCGCCGGTCGTCGGCGAGTAATGTGCGTTGAAGTCCTCTTCGATGGTCGCGGGCTGGGCCAGCGGCTTCTCGATCACGCCCAGAAGCGGCAGGATGACCAGGAAATAGGCGAACCAGTAGGCCGCCGCGATCAGCGAGATCGTGGCATAGGGTTCCTCCGCAGGCATCGCGCCGCACCACATCAGGACCACGAAGTCGATGGCAAGCAGGGCGAACCACCACTTGAACATCGGGCGATAGCGGCCCGAGCGCACCGAGGAGGTGTCGAGCCAGGGCGCCAGCGCCATGACCGCGATGGCGCCGAACATCGCCAGCACGCCGAAGAACTTGGCGTCGATGATCCCGAACGACAGCCAGTTGGCCGCGATCACCACCCAGACATCGGCGGTGAAGGCGCGCAGGATCGCGTAGAACGGCAGGTAATACCATTCCGGCACGATATGCGCGGGCGTGGCCAGCGGGTTGGCCTCGATATAGTTGTCGGGGTGGCCGAGGAAGTTGGGCATGAAGCCCACGACCGCGAAGAACACCGCCAGGATCACCGCCAGGGCGAAAAGATCCTTCAGCACATAGTAGGGCCAGAACGGCACGGTGTCGCGCTCGGCCTCTTCCTTCGAGCCACGGCGCACCTCGACCCCGGTCGGGTTGTTGTTGCCGGTGGTGTGGAAGGCCCAGATGTGGACGGCGACCAGCGCCGCGATCACGAAGGGCAGCAGGTAGTGCAGGCTGAAGAAGCGGTTCAGCGTGGCATTGTCCACCGCCGGGCCGCCCAGAAGCCAGGTCTGCAGCGGTTCGCCCACGCCGGGAATGGCGCCGAAGAGGCCGGTGATCACGGTCGCGCCCCAGAAGGACATCTGCCCCCAGGGAAGGACGTAGCCAAGGAAGCCGGTCGCCATCATCAGCAGGTAGATGATCATCCCGATGATCCAGGTCACCTCGCGCGGGGCCTTGTAGGACCCGTAGTAGAGGCCGCGGAAGATGTGCAGGTAGACCGCGAAGAAGAACAGCGAGGCGCCGTTCGCATGCAGGTAGCGCAGCATGTAGCCGCCGTTCACGTCGCGCATGATGTGCTCGACCGAGGCGAAGGCCTTGTCGACATGCGGGGTGTAGTGCATCGCCAGGACGATGCCGGTCACGATCTGCAGCGCAAGGCAGAAGGTCAGCACGATGCCCCAGATCCACATCCAGTTCAGGTTCTTGGGCGTGGGGATCATGATGGTGTCGTAGAGGAGCCCGACGATGGGCAGACGGCTATGCAGCCAGCGCTCGGCTCCGGTCTTGGGTTCGTAATGATCGTGGGGGATTCCGGCCATGATGCTGATCCTTACCCAAGCTTGATGGTGGTTTCGTCGAAGAAGGCGGCAACCGGGACCTGCAGGTTGCGCGGAGCGGGTCCCTTGCGGATGCGGCCCGCCGTATCGTAGTGCGACCCGTGGCAGGGGCAGAACCAGCCGCCGAACTCACCCGCGCCGTCGCCCAGGGGAACGCAGCCGAGATGGGTGCAGACGCCCATCATCACCAGCCATTCGCCCGCATCGTCCAGCGTGCGGTTGGCGTCCGAGGCGTCGGTGTCGGGCTTGTTCGAGTTCTCGCTGTGCGGGTCGACCAGATCGCCCAGTTTCACGGCGCGGCCCGCCTCGATCTCTTCGGCGCTGCGGCGGCGGATGAAGACCGGCTTGCCGCGCCACTTGACGGTGAGCTGGGTGCCGACCTCGACCGCCGAGACATCGACCAGGATCGAGGCCAGCGCCCGGGTGTCGGCCGAGGGGTTCATCTGGTTGACCAGCGGCCAGACCGCGGCGCCCGTTGCCACCGCCCCGGCGCCCGCCGTTGCGTAGTACAGGAAATCCCGCCGAGTGCCTTCGCCGGTGCCTGCGTGATCGTCTACGTGGGACACGAGATCTTCTCCCCTATCGGGCCGCCGGTTGCCGACCCATATGACTTGAGGGGCCATGGAAAACCATGCCCCGACGGCCGGTGTTTAGCCAAGGCGGCGGTCCTCGTCCAGCGGACAAAGCCGCCAGCCTTCGCATTTCTCTGCGGCAGTTCGTCCGGTGTGTCGCGGCGGTCGCGGCTTCGGGCGCAGCTTCAGGCGGTGGGGGCGGTGGCCTGCATGGCCGGGCGGGCGACGAAGGCGGCGTACCAGACGGCCAATCCGGGATGCGCGGCGCGCCAGTCCCGCTGGGCAAGGCGGAAGTCGAGGTAGCCGAGCGCCGCGCCGACGGCGATCTGGCCCATGTCGAGCGGGCCGGAGAGATGGCTTGTCCAGCGCTCCTCCAGCGCATCCAGCGCGCGGGCGATCTTCTGCCACTGCGCCTCGGCCCAGTCGGGCGAGCGGGTCGCCTCGGGGCGGACATGCATCTCGTAGCGCATCAGGACCGCGGCCTCGGCAATCCCGTCGCCGGTGGCCTCGATCACCAGCGTGTCCCACAGGCGGGGGGCGGGCGGGTAGAGACCGGCGCCGAGGAGATCGTCGAGATAGCGGGTGATCACCCGGCTGTCATAGAGGGTTGGGCCATCCTCACGCTCCAGCGCCGGAATCTTGCCCAGCGGGTTGCGGTCGACCGGGATCGTGCCGGGATCGAGCGGGTTGCCCAGCGCCGGGACCAGGGTGACGCGGTCGGCAGCACCGGCTTCGTGGAGAAGGACCATCACCTTGCGGACGAAGGGCGAGGCCGGGGCGTGGTAGAGCTTCATTCCCCCGTCGCCCGCAGGCGGAAGCGGGCCATCAGCCCGGCGTCGAGTTCGTAGGCCCGGCCCCGGAAGCGGATCACCCGGCGGACCCGCGCCGTGGCGTTGGTCTGGCTGTCGCCCGGATCGGCGGACCGGTCGGCGGGACGGTGCAGGGTCAGGCCCTCGCCCAGCTCGTCGAGCGCGTCCTCGGCCCGCTGGTCGGTGCGGCCGGGATGGACCCGGGACTGGACCAGCCGGGTCAGGGCGAACGTCGTCGTCGCAACGAGGCCCAGGCGGACCGCGAGGGGGATCAGGGGGGCGAGGGGCAGGGGCATGGCGACCTCCGTTTCGGGGAAGGATAGGGCGCGGGGGCGGCCGTTGTAAACGGGTCAGCGCTTCCGCTTCAGCCAGGAATTGACCGTGGACGCGAGCGTTTCAAGCGGCGCCCTGGTCCCGGACTGCCCGCGCGGCGGCCGCTGGTAGGCGCTCTGAACCGGAAAGGGAGGCGCCGCGGTCTTCCACACAAGCTCCAGCCGGCGGTAGGGCCGGCCTTCGCGGACCTTCTCGGTCGGGTCGGTCGCCGCGCGCATCGAGGCGAGGTCGGCCAGCGCCCAGTCCCTGTGCTGCCAGCCGCGCAAGGTGAACCGGCTGTAGGTGACCCGACCCGACCTGCGGTCGAGCGTGAGGCGGACGAAGGCGCAGATGAACAGCCCGCCGATCAGGACGGCGAGGGCGAAAAGGAACAGCACGCCCGCCTCGTTGCTGGCCCCGTCCCGCTGCTTTCCCACGGCGGCGGCCAGCATCGTCACCACCATGGCCGCGAAAAGGCCCGTCATCAGCCAGGGCGAACTGCCGAGCCGCAGACGGTCCGCGGTCTTTTCCACGATCTTCATGGGTCGCTCCGATGGCCTGGCCCGGTTGCGATCCTAGCAGGTTTCGCGGCCGATTTCATCGGTCCGTCGTCCCCCGCTTCCACCCCGGCGGCAGACCCCTCATCAGGGTGGCGATGGCCTGCGCTGCCGCATCGCCCTGTGCCAGCGCCTCCGCCGCGCGCGCCCTGATCTCGGGCGTCTTGTTCTGGTTCAGCTTCCAGGTGCCCTCGACCGAAGTCACTCGGAAGCGGAAGGGCAGGATCATCCGCAGCATCCGGGGCAGCGCGCCTTCGGTCATCTTGGCGCTGGTCCAGGGGCGCTTGCCCGCGATCCGGCTCTCATGCTCGGCAGAGAGGGCATCGACATGCGGGTGCAGCGAGTCGTCCGGCAACGGTTCCAGCGTGCCCCGCAGGTGGACGGCGACATAGTTCCAGGTGGGCACCTGATCGGGCACCTGGTCATGCGGGCCATACCAGTCGGGCGAGATATAGGCGTCCGGTCCCGAGACGGCGATCAGCGCGGGGGCGGGCAGAGCGGCGCGGGCGATGGGGTTCGAGCGGGCGAGGTGCAACTCGGCGAAGCTCGCATCCGCGTTCAGGAGGAAGGGGACATGGGCGGCGAGCGGACCCTCGGGGCCGTTCACCGTAAGAAGGCCGAAGCCGCGGGTGCGGGCGAGGGCGAGATTCCTCTCGCGCGTTTCCTGGCGGAAGGCGGGGTTCGGGTGCATCGGCGATTCCTGCGGCTGCGCGGGGGAAGCAAAATCCTTCGAAGGATTTTTGCAAACCTTTTCGAAAAGATTTGGCGCCTGGGCTGTCAGCGGCGCGCGGTGGGCAGCGAATAGAGAGCAAGTTCGTTGCGGCGGGTGGCGCCGATCCCGGTCCAGAAGGCCGCGCCCCCGGCGTTGTTGGTGAAGACCATCAGGTGGCACTTGTCGATGCCCTGGGCGTGCAGCGCGGCGAGACCGGCCTCGACCAGCCTGCGGCCAAGCCCGCTGCGGCGGCTGTCGGTGGCGACGGCAAGGTGGTGGATCAACCCGCGCCGACCGTCATGGCCGACGAGGATCGTTCCGGCGAGACCTCCTTGCGCGACGGCGACGAAGCAGGTGGTGGGGTTGCGGGTCAGGAAGGCCGCCAGCGCAGCGGGCTCGTCGGCGGCAGAGAGGCCGACACCGGGCGTCGCCTGCCAGAGCGCGCGGGCGGCGGGGATGTCTTCGGGCAGGAAGGGGCGAAGGGCCATGGCGATCCCTGAAAGCTCTCCTCGTGCGACGTCGTCTTCTCGTCGCGGTTCAGCGCGGAGGGACGAAGCCATCGACGAGCGGGGCGGAAAAAGGAAAAGGCCGCCGAGGTTTCCCAGGGCGGCCCATGATCCGGTCTGCTGAAGCAGCCTCAGCCCTGACGGGCCTTGTAGCGCTTCTGCGTCTTGTTGATCACATAGACGCGGCC
>NZ_DAIQAT010000069.1:0-16781 GCF_036781545.1 Tabrizicola sp. | reverse complement strand
TCCCTGTCATCCGCGATCTCCGTCTCGGATTTGTGTTTGTTCTTCAATAGCTGCATTCCCACACCGATGGCGATGGCCTGCGGATGCTTGCCCAGGCTCACGTCCCCGATGGGGCAGGTAATACAGCTGATGGCCGGGCCGGAATGGCCCAGAGCCGCAAGGCGCGACCGGAACCGCGCCCATTTGGTGGCCGAGCCGATCAGGCCCAGCCAGCGGAACCCCCGGCCCAGAAGCCGGTGGCACAATTCCAGGTCCAGCGCGTGGGAATAGGTGACGATCAGATGCTCCGCCACCACCGGCACATGACCCGCCAGCGCCTCGGGATGCGCAGCCCAGACTGGCGTCACCCCCTCCGGGATCGTCTCGGGAAAGCGCTCCGGCCCGGTGTCCACCCAGGTGATCGCGATACCCGGCAAGGGCGCCAGCACGTTCACCAGCGCTCGGCCCACATGCCCCGCCCCCCAGATCCAGACCTGCCGCTCCGCTTCTGCCACCGGCTCGACCAGCCAGCCCGCCACCAGACCGGGCGCGGGCCGCAGCCCTTGCCCCCGCGCCGCCACCAGGACGCGCTTCACCGCCAGGGGCATCACCCCCGGCCCCCGCGCCACGACGCCCGCCACCGCTTCCGGCAGCGCGTCGAAGACCTCGGTCCACAGCGTCACCGCCCCGCCGCAGCATTGGCCGAGGTTCGGCCCAAGCGCGACCCGCTCGACGCGGGGCGCAACCATGACCGGCGCGCGCGCCGCCAGCAACGCCCGCGCCTTCGTCACCGCCTCGAACTCCAGTGCCCCGCCGCCGATGGTCCCCGACTGGCCGGTCTCCCAGACCAGCATCGCCGCCCCCACCTCGCGCGGGGACGAGCCATCATGCGCGGCGATCACCACCCGCGCGACGCGCCCATGGGCGTCCAGCGCGGCGGACAGGGCGGCAAGGTCAAACACTCTCGACCCTCCGCACCGCCATCAGCACCCGCTCCGCCGTCGCCGGGGCGTCCAGCGCCGGATAGACCGACCCGTCGCCACAGGCCGCCACCGCATCCGACAGCGCATAAAGCGCCGAGATGCCCAGCATGAACGGCGGCTCGCCCACGGCCTTCGACTTGCCGACAGATTCCTCGCGGTTGGGCTTGCCCCACAAAGCCACGCGGAAATCGCGCGGCCGGTCCGAACAGGCCGGGATCTTGTAGGTGCTGGGCGCATGGGTCGCCAGGCGCCCCTTGCCGTCCCAGACCAGTTCCTCGGTGGTCAGCCAGCCCGCGCCCTGCACATAGGCGCCTTCCACCTGGCCGATATCCAGCGCCGGGTTCAACGACGTCCCGGTGTCGTGCACGATATCG
This sequence comes from Tabrizicola sp., assembly GCF_036781545.1. Taxonomy (GTDB): domain Bacteria; phylum Pseudomonadota; class Alphaproteobacteria; order Rhodobacterales; family Rhodobacteraceae; genus Tabrizicola. The sequence continues at coordinate 15,445 of NZ_DAIQAT010000069.1, read as the reverse complement.
ACCCGCAGGATGCGGTTCTCGCCGGTCAGCCGGTCGATCACCACTTCCGTCACCGCCGCGCCATAGGCGAAATAGAAGAATGGCCGCCCGGTGCCTTTCAGCCGGTCCCAGACGATCTTCGGCGTGGCGTAGTAGCCGGTCGAGGACAGCGAGACCCGCGCCTGATAGGCCCCGGCCACCACCTTATCCCACTCATAGACCTCGCCCGCGACCCTTACCGTCCCGTCGACGAAGGTCACGGCAGAGGGCTCCGCCTGATGCTTCTCGGCAATGAACTCCGCCAGCCGCGCCTTGATCGTCTCCGCCGCCGCCTTCGCCGCCATCCCGTTCAGGTCCGACCCCGAGGAGGCAGCCGTCGCCGAGGTATTCGGCACTTTCCCGGTATCCGTCGCGGTGATCTTCACCTTGCCCACGTCAAGGCCGAAGACCGAAGCCGTCACCTGCGCCACCTTCTGGAACAGCCCCTGTCCCATCTCGGTCCCGCCATGGTTCAGCGCGATGCTTCCGTCCTGATACACATGAACCAGCGCCCCCGCCTGGTTCAGCCATGTCAACGTGAAGCTGATCCCGAACTTCACCGGCGTCAGCGCGATCCCCCGTTTCAGGACCGGGCTTGTCGCATTCCACGCCGCAATCTCCGCTTTCCGCGCCCGATAGTCGCTGGTCCGCTCCAGCTCCGCCACCAGCGCATGCCCGATGAAATCCTCCACCGGCATGTGATAAGGCGTCGTCTGCACCGCGCCATCCGTCGGCAGGTCATGCGACCCCACCGGCGACGCCGCCCCGCGCGAGGTCAGGTCGACCTCCCCGCCCTTGGAACTCCCCTGCGCTTTCATACTGGCCGAAATATCCCCGCCGGAGGCATCCGCGCTTACCATCCCGCGATAGAAGTTGGCCTTGCGCACCTCCAGCGGCTCCCGCCCCACGGCAAAGGCCACATGGTCCAGCACCCGCTCGATCCCCACCATCCCCTGCGGCCCGCCGAACCCGCGATAGGCGGTGGCGCTGCAGGTGTTGGTCTTCAGCCGGTGGCTCTCGATGCGCACATGCGGCAGGTGATAGCAGTTGTCCGCGTGCAGCATTGCCCGGTCGGCCACCGGCAACGACAGGTCCTGCGACCAGCCGCAGCGGAAAAGATGGGTGAACTCCAGCCCGAGAATCCGCCCCTGATCATCCACCCCCGCGCGGTACAGAATCCGCAGGTCATGCCGCTTCCCCGTGATGACCATGTCGTCATCCCGGTCATACCGCATCCGTGCCGGGCGCCCGGTCAACCGCGCCGCCACCGCACAGGCAATCGCCAGCGCATTCCCCTGGCTTTCCTTGCCCCCGAACCCGCCGCCCATCCGGCGGACCTCCACCCTGACCGAGGACATCGGCAGGTGCAGCGCATGGGCCACCTTGTGCTGCACCTCGGTCGGGTGCTGGGTCGAGGAATGGACCACCATGTCCCCACCTTCCTGCGGGATGGCGGCGGCGACCTGGCCTTCCAGATAGAAATGCTCCTGCCCGCCGACCTCGAACGATCCTTCCACTACCCGAGGCGCTGCCGAGATCGCCTCAGCCGCATCGCCCTTCTGCCAGATCACCGGCCCGTCCTCGAACCGGCTGTTCGCCGCCAGCGCCGCATCCACGGTCAGCAGGGCAGGCAACTCCCGGTAGGAAATCTTCCCCAGCCGCGCCGCCTTGCGCGCCGCGAGGTGGCTTTCGGCCAACACCAGGAACACCGGCTGCCCGACGTAATGCACCGTCCCCACCGCCAGCAGGGGCTCGTCATGCATCGAAGGCGAGCAATCCGGCATGTCCGGCAGATCTTCCGCCGACAGCACCGCCACCACGCCGGGGGCAGCTCGCACCGCAGACAGGTCCAGCCCGGTGATCTCGCCATGCGCGACGGTCGACAGGCCGAAGGCCAAGTGCAACGCATTCGCCGGGAAGGACAGATCGTCGATATACCGCGCCTGCCCGGTCACATGCAGCGGCGCCGCGTCGTGCGGCAGGGGTTTGCCCATGCTCATGCCGAAACCTCCAGCACCGACACCGCCGTCCCGTTCAGGTCATGGAAATACCGCCGCAGCAGGTTCTGCGCCGTCAGCATCCGGTAGCCTGCGCTGGCCCGCATGTCGGTCATCGGCGCGAAATCCCCCGCCATCGCTTCTGCCGCCGCCTCGACCACCGCCTCGCTCCACTCGCGCCCGACCAGCGCCGCCTCGGCCAGGGACGCCCGCTTCGGCACCCCCGCCATGCCGCCAAAGGCGATCCGCGCCGCCCGCACCACGCCCCCCTCGACCGTCACGTTGAAACACCCGCAGACCGCCGAGATGTCCTGGTCGAACCGCTTGGAAATCTTGTAGCAGCGCAGCGCCTCTGCCCGCTCGGGGAAAGACACCCCGGCCACGAACTCCCCCGGTTTCCGGTCCTGCTTGCGATACTCCAGGAAGAAGTCCTCCAGCGGCATCGACCGCATCTCGTCCCCCCGCCGCAGATGCAGCGTCGCGCCCAAAGCGATCAGCGCCGGCGGCCCGTCGCCGATGGGCGAGCCGTTGGCGATGTTCCCCCCGATCGTCGCCGCATTGCGCACCTGCACGCTCGCATAGCGCCGCAGCATCTCGCCCAGCGAGGGCAACCGCTCCGCCACAGCCGCGCGCAGGTCGTTGATCGTGACGCAGGCGCCGACATGCAGTTGCCCGCCCCGCACTTCGATCCCCTTCAGGTCCTCGACCCCGCCCAGGAAGGCCACCGGCCGCAACTCGCGCAGCTGCTTCGTCACCCAAAGCCCCACATCCGTCGCCCCTGCGACCAGCACCGCGTCGGGGTTCGCAAGATACCACTCTGCCAACTCATCGGAGTCCGAGGGCCGGAACGCCCCCGCCTCCCCCGCGGCAAACCCGGCCAGCGCCGTCCGGTCCGCCTGCATCCACTCCGGCACCGCCTCTCCCGCAGCCGCCTCGGCCGCCCGGATGATCGGCGCATAGCCCGTGCAGCGGCACAGGTTCCCCGCCAGCGCATCGTCATGCGCGCGGTCGCCGTTCAGATGCGCCACCGCCATGCTGACGACGAAGCCCGGCGTGCAGAAGCCGCACTGGCTGCCATGATGCGACACCATCGCCGCCTGCACCGGATGCATCTCGCCCTTCGGCCCGGAGATCCCCTCGACCGTCCGCACCGCCTTGCCGTGCAGCTGGGGCAGGAACAGGATACAGGCGTTCAGCGCGCGCGAGCCCGCGGCATCCGTCACCATCACGGTGCAGGCTCCGCAGTCGCCTTCGTTGCAGCCTTCCTTGGTTCCGGTCAGGCCGCGCCCGCGCAGCCAGTCCAGCAGGGTCCGCGTCGGGGCTTCCCCCTCGATGCGAACCGGCGTTCCGTTCAACAGAAACGCAACATTCATCCGTCTGTCCGCCGCGGTCTCCCCGGTGAGGGCATTCTGCGTGTCCGCCCGATGCGGCGTAAAGCGGGCCACGCGCCCCTGCCTTGTTGTCAGTCCATCAAGAAGGCCGAACCGATTCAAGGCAAGAACAAACTCATCGCCGAAAGGTGAAGCTGTTACCCGGATTTTCCGAAATTTCCCGTCGGAGATATCGCTTTCTCCAGAGTGACGTTAAGGTAAGGCATCCCTTACTCGCAGCCCCGGGTGGCAGCGACTATACGCCGCAGTCTATTAGCATACATACAAATGGATTTTCCCATGGACTTCGCAACCCTCCTCAAATTCGCCCATGTCTTCGCCGCCGTCCTCTGGGTCGGCGGTGGTTTTACCGTCGTCATCGCAGGCGTCGTCCTGGCCGGTCGCTGCAGCGCCGACACGCAGGTCGCCGTGGTCCGCGCCACCACCCTCCTGGCCCCGCGCCTCTTCATTCCCGCCAGCATCTTCACCCTCGCCTCGGGCGTGACGCTCCTCTTCATCGCGGGCTGGGGCTGGCAGCCCTTCACCGTCCTGGGCCTGGCCGGGGTGATCTTCACCGCAGGCTTCGGCAGCTTCGTCCTCGGCCCCGCCTGCGAACGGGCGGTCAAGACCGCCGACGCCTGGGGCGCCGTCTCGGCCCTGCCGATCCTGCGCCGCACCCAAAGGCTGGCGATGATCGACTATGCCGTCCAGTTCGCCATCGTCTTCCTGATGGTGGTGAAACCCGGCTGGAGCGATCTTGCCGTCTTCGGCGGCATCGGGTCGGTCATCGCGCTGGCCGTCCTCGCCGCGCTGCGCCCCGTGCCGCACGCCGCGGCCTGAGGCCTTCACAGCGCGCGCCGGGCCGGATAACCCTTGTCCATGCCCGGCGCGAACCCTCGATTCATCCATCTCCGCACCCATACCGAACATTCGCTCCTCGAAGGCGCGGTGCCGGTGAAGAAACTGGTCGATCTCTGCAAGGCGGGCGGAATGCCCGCCGTCGCTGTGACCGACACCAACAACATGTTCGCCGCGCTGGAGTTCTCCGTCACCGCCATGGGGGCAGGGGTGCAACCCATCCTCGGCTGCCAGATCTCCATTGCGCACGACCCCGCCCAGCCGGGCGAAAAGCCCCGCCTGCCTGCGCCCATCGTCCTTCTGGCCCAGACCGAGCAGGGCTACATGAACCTGATGCGGCTCAACACGCGGCTTTACATCGACGGCGCGATGACCGGCTCGGCCAACCTGCCGCAGGTGACGCTGGACGAGCTGGCCCAGAATGCCGAGGGGCTCATCTGCCTGACCGGCGGCCCCGAAGGCCCCCTCGGCCGCTTCCACGCCACCGGCCAGCAGGCCAAGGCCCGCGTCCTTCTGGAGCGGCTGGCGGCCATCTATCCCAGCCGCCTGTATGTCGAACTGCAACGCCACCCCGGCCCCGGCGGTGCGCTGCCGGAAACCGAGGCCTTGGCCGAACGCGGGGCCATCGACCTCGCCTATGAACTGGCGCTTCCCATCGTCGCCACCAACGACGTCTATTTCCCCAAGACCGAGATGTATGAGGCGCATGACGCGCTGATCTGCATCGCCGAGGGCGCCTATGTCGACCAGCAGCAGCCCCGCCGCCGTCTGACCCCGCAGCACTATTTCAAATCCGAAGCCGAGATGGTCGCCCTCTTCGCCGACCTGCCCGAGGCCCTGGAAAACACTGTCGAGATCGCGAAACGCTGCGCCTATGCGGCGTCGAAGCGCAAGCCGATCCTGCCGATCTTCGCCGAAGACGAGGTGCAGGAACTGCGCCGGCAGGCGAACGAGGGGCTGCAGGCCCGCCTCAAGGTCATCCCGCATTCCGCCACGCCCGAAGAGTATCAGGAACGCCTCGATTTCGAACTCGGCATCATCGAGAAGATGGGCTTTCCCGGCTATTTCCTGATCGTGGCCGATTTCATCAAATGGGCCAAGGACCACGGCATCCCCGTCGGTCCGGGCCGGGGCTCGGGCGCGGGCTCGCTGGTCGCCTATGCGCTGACGATCACCGACCTTGATCCGCTGCGCTATGCGCTGCTGTTCGAGCGCTTCCTGAACCCCGAACGGGTCTCGATGCCCGACTTCGACATCGACTTCTGCATGGACCGCCGGGAAGAGGTGATCACCTACGTCCAGGGCAAGTATGGCGCCGACAAGGTCGCCCAGATCATCACCTTCGGCGCGCTTCTGTCCAAAGCTGCCGTCCGCGACGTGGGCCGCGTGCTGCAACTGTCCTACGGCCATGTCGACAAGCTTTCGAAGATGATCCCGGTCGAAGGGGTGAAGCCGGTCTCGATCACCAAGGCGCTGACCGACGAACCCCGCCTGCGCGAGGCCGCGAAGGAAGAGGTCGTCGGCCGCCTCCTCGACTACGCCGCCAAGATCGAGGGCCTCTACCGCAATGCCTCCACCCACGCCGCCGGGGTGGTGATCGGCGACCGCCCGCTGGACCAGCTGGTGCCGCTCTACCGCGACCCGCGCTCGACCATGCCTGCGACCCAGTTCAACATGAAATGGGTCGAGGCGGCGGGGCTGGTAAAGTTCGACTTCCTCGGCCTCAAGACCCTGACCGTGATCCAGAACGCGATGGACCTCCTGAAGCTTCGCGGCATCGAATTCGACATCAACCTGATCCCATTGGACGACAAGCCCAGCTACGATCTCTACGCCTCCGCAAAAACCGTCGCCGTCTTCCAGGTGGAAAGCTCCGGCATGATGGACGCGCTCCGCCGGATGAAGCCCACATGCATCGAGGACATCGTTGCCCTCGTGGCCCTCTACCGCCCCGGCCCGATGGAGAACATTCCGACCTATTGCGAGGTGAAGAACGGCCTCCGCGATCTCGAATCCATCCACCCCACCATCGACCACATCCTTGCCGAGACCCAGGGCATCATCGTCTACCAGGAACAGGTGATGCAGATCGCCCAGGTCATGGGCGGCTATTCCCTCGGCGGCGCCGACCTTCTGCGCCGCGCCATGGGCAAGAAGATCGCCGAAGAGATGGCCAAGGAACGGCCGAAGTTCATCCAGGGCTGCAAGGCCACCCACAACATCGACGCCAAGAAGGCGGGCGAAGTCTTCGACCTCCTCGAAAAATTCGCCAACTACGGATTCAACAAGTCCCACGCCGCCGCCTATGCCGTGGTCAGCTACCAGACCGCCTATCTCAAGGCCAACCACCCCGCCGAATTCATGGCCGCGGTGATGAACTGCGACATCCACCTCACCGACAAGCTCGCCGTCTACAAGCGCGAGGTCGACAAGCTCGGCCTCACCACCATCGCCCCCTGCGTCAACGCCAGCCTCGCCACCTTCACCGTCCGCGACGGCGCCGTGGTCTACGGCCTCGGCGCGTTGAAGAACGTCGGCGTCGAGGCCATGCGCCTGATCACCGAGGCGCGGGCCGACAAACCCTTCGTTACCCTCTTCGACTTCGCCCGCCGCGTGGACCTGAAACGCATCGGCAAGCGCCCCCTCGAAATGCTCGCCCGCGCCGGGGCCTTCGACGCCCTCGACCCCAACCGCGCCCGCGTCTTCGAAGCGCTCGACGCCCTCACCGCCTTCTCCGCCGCCATCCACGAGGCCGCCGCCTCGTCACAGGTCTCGCTCTTCGGCACCGCCGGGGCCGACATTCCCGAACCCCGCCTCCCCTTCCGCGACGACTGGCTCCCGGTCGAGCGCCTGTCGCAGGAACATCAGGCCATCGGCTTCTACCTCTCCGGCCATCCGCTCGACGACTACATGTCCGCCCTCAAGCGCAAGGACGTGAAGACCCTCGCCGAAGTCACCCAACTCGCCGAACGCGGCCCCCTCATCGCGAAACTCGCAGGCTCCGTCTCTTCCCGCCAGGAACGCAAATCCGCCCGCGGCAACCGCTTCGCCTTCGTCCAGCTCTCCGACCCGACCGGCCTTTACGAAGTCACCTGCTTCTCCGAGGTGCTGGAGGCCTCCCGCGACCATCTCGACGCCGGGTCCAACGTCGTCCTCACCGTCAAGGCCGAGCTGGAGGGCGACAGCCTCAAGCTCCTTGCGCAGGCCATCACCCCCATCGACGCCGCCACCGCCAGCGCCGGGGCGCCGGACCTCCGCATCCACCTCGCCCGCCCCGAGGCGGCGCAATCCCTCGCCGCCCTCCTCGCCAGGGTCGAGGCCCGCACCCGCGCCGCCATCACCCTCTGCGTCACCGACGCCGAGGGCCGCGAGATCGACATCGACCTCCCCGGCCAATACCCCGTGACCCCGCAGATCAAGGGCGCGATCAAGGCCACCCACGGCGTGCTGGCGGTCGAGGAAATCTGACGCCACCCCGCGCTCCCACCCCGTAGGTCGGGCTTCAGCCCGACTCCCCCCGCCCCGTAGGTCGGGGCCTGCCCCGACTCCCCCGCACGCCCCCCTCACGCCCGCCGCCAGCCACCAGGCACCTCCCCTCCCCCTCCGTGGGGAGGGGCCGGGGGTGGGGGGCCGCCGAACGCCCCACAAACCCGACACTAACCGAACACGGCGTTCCCTCCCGCCAAAGGAGAACGCCCATGGACCCCCTCCACCACCTCCCCCTGACCGAGATCGACCCCCACGCCCTCCTCCGCGACCGCACCGCCCTCGAGCCGCAGGCTCTCCAACAACTCCAGCACTCCATCGCGACCGAAGGCCTCCGCACCCCCATCGAGGTCTGGCCCCTCTCCACCCCTCGCGAGCCCCACAAATACGGCCTCATCTCCGGCCTCCGCCGCCTCACCGCTGCCCGCGCCCTCGGCCACCAGACGATCCCCGCCTTCCTCCGCACGCCGCAAACCCTCGCCCAGGCCCTCACCGCCATGGTGACCGAGAACGAAATCCGCGCCCCCGTCAGCCCGTGGGAGAAGGCGACCCTCATCCTGAACGCCGTGACCGAGGGCCACTTCGACACCCCCGACGCCGCCATCGCCACCCTCTTCCCCAGCACGTCCCGCTCCTCCCGCCAGCGCCTCCGCGCCCATGCGAACGTGGTCGAGGCGCTCGGCCCCCTCCTCACCGCCCCCGAAACCCTGACCATCCGCCAATTCGACACCCTCGCAGCCGCGATCACCGGCGGGCATGAGGACCTCCTCACCGCCACCCTCCACCCGCACGCGGGCAGCGGACCCGAGACCCAATGGTCCGCCCTCCGCCCCGTCCTCCTGGATATCGCGCGTGAGCCCACGACCCCCACAACCCGCCGCCCCCGCAGGCTGCTGAAACTCCGTCAGGGCCTGACGATCACGCGGGAGCCCACCCCCACCGGCTGGCTCCTCCGCTTCACCGGCCCCCAGGCGAGGTCCCCCGGCCTGATCGACGACGTGCTGGACAAGGTGGAGGAGTGGTTCAACAAACCCTGACCTCCACCCTACCGTAGGGTGCGCTACAGCGCACCACCCGTAGGTCGGGCTTCAGCCCGACTCTTCCCCCACCAACACCCCACACCCCTGTCATCCCCGCGAAAGCGGGGACCCAGCCTTTACCACCAGAAACTGGTTCCCCGCCTTTGCGGGGATGACACCTTCCAAACCAACACCGCACCCTCCCTCGGGCGGGCGCGTCTCCAAGCGAGATCCCCGGCCGGATCGACGACGTACGGGACAAGGCAGAGGAGTGGCATGGGCTAAACTGAGTTCATCCCTTGCAAAAAATCTGTCTTTGACATCTTTGGAACGCACGATGATAAATGGCTGCCAAACGAATATCTATTTGCTGGCACGCGAGAGGCGGGGAACTGTGAGCAAGTATCAAATTTTGGTTCGCATATTGGATGGCATTCGATCTGAGGCGGCTGGCACAAAGTGGGAGAGCTTATATGCCGTCAATTCAGAGATTGAAGAAGATGTCGAGCAGGCACGCGCTCGCGCTTACATACATCTATACTTGAAGGTGATGTTCGGCCTGTCAAGCTTTGCAGACCGAGAGCAATTTGTGACTGATGGATCCTATGACGGCGGAATCGATGGCTATTACATTGACCGCGATACGAGGCAGATCCATTTAATTCAATCAAAGTTTCGGAGAACGGCTGAGAACTTCACGCAGAAAAAGATTGACCCTGAAGAAATCCTATCCATGGACGTGGATCGCATAACTGCAGGAAATGAGACAAATGAGGCAGGCGTTGCCTACAATGGAAAGATCAAGGGCCTAATCCGTTCAATCGCCCAACTTCCTGATGCAGCGAGATATAGCTACAGAGTCGCCATTATTGCAAACTGCGAGCTACCTGCGCCCCAAGTTAGGCGCCTCACAGGCGGATATAGTGCGACCGTTTTTGACTACCAGAAGACTTACCGTGACCTTCTTTTTCCAGTTGTTTCAGGTACTTATTTTCGTGCGAGTGACATCGTAATTAATATTGATATGGAAAACAAAAGTGCAGGCGCGCGTACAAGCTATTCGGTGTCGACCACAGAGTTCGAATGTGAGATAACCGTTCTATTTCTCCCAACAATTGAAATTGCCAAGATAATTGAGAAGTACAGGAACACGCTTCTTGAGCACAATCCTCGCAGCTATCTCGAACTCGAAGGTCAGCAGGTAAATCGATCTATCCGCAGTACTATTATGCGATCGGACAGCAACGAGTTCGCACTTTTAAACAACGGGCTAATGATCCTTTCGGATGAAACCAATATTAATGAAAGGGTAGGGCAGCACAACAAAGCACAGTTGCGAGTTCTTAACCCTCAGATTATCAATGGTGGCCAAACAGCATATACCCTAGGCAGAATTATGCAGGAGAACCCTGACCAGGCGGATGAGATATTTCGCGGCAAGGAGGTTCTGGCTAAGATCATTACACTGACGCCGAAGTCAGCAGACAAGGACTCCTCCACCGAGCGTAGTCGGCTGATACGAGAGATATCTGAAGCAACTAATCGGCAAACGCCAATAATTGGTGCTGATAGAATATCAAACGATCCAAAGTATCTGCGACTGCAAGGGATTTTGTTTGAGAAGTACGGAATATTCTATGAACGCAAGCGAGGAGAATTTAGCGACGGCGTTGCTGCGGGATACATATCTGCAAAGGACGTACTTGAGAGGAACCTATTTCTCCGTCTCTCGCTCGCTGCCATTGGTCAGCTCACCGCAGCAAGGCAGAGGAAAATCTTCCAGAATGAAGCAGTAAACCTTGATAGCTTAACTGATGAGACCAGCATGGATAAGTTCTATCAAGCGTTCAAGTTCTTTAATTGGCTTGCGCCGAGCAACCCAAACTCGTCAAAGCGATACAGGGAAGTACTCACCCAATGCTATATGTTTGTTGAGATGACGAAGGAGGAGCCCAGCTTTATTCGGCGCTGCCAAACGACTCTTGGACTATGGGAGGAGCTTCGAGAGCTCATTGCTATACATAGACCAAAGTACTTTGACCGTGTGTTTACCCGGGGTGGAAAGAGCACAGAGGCGTTTGCAATTGAGAAGTGGATGGTAAGCCGCGACTTTGAACGTGATGTTCGCGAGTTCGTCTCAACTCGATCTCTCTCGCATCTGGGGGGTAAGACGCCATGACCCACCTTACAGTAAACTGTGAAGCACAGAAGCTGCTAAGAAGTCCCTTAACAAACCCCTAACGCCCACAGCTAACCCCTTGGAATCCTTTGCGGCCTCCACCTGCCCACGCGTGGGCAGCCCTCACCAGTGCGGCGGGCGGACGTTCGCCTCGGGGGCCTCCCCCCGCAAGGCCTCCTCCTCCGCAGCCCGCTCCATCAGAAGCCGGACCCGCCGCTCCAGCCCCGCGATCTCCCCGGCCTGACGGGCCACCACGTCCGACAGCTCCTCCACCGCCCGCATCAGGTGGGCCACCCGTTCCTCCAGCACCTCGACCCGGTCCATCACACCCCCCGCTTGCCCGCCTGCTTCCCACGGGATACACGGACCCCGATCAAAAGCGAAGGTCCCGCCATGGCCGACAAACCCCGCCGCCCCCGCGCCGAGACCCCGAAGGGATTCCGGGATTATTTCGGGGCCGAGGTCACCGAACGGAAAGCCATGCTCGACCGCATCGCGGGGGTCTACCACCGCTACGGGTTCGACCCGCTGGAGACCTCGGCGGTCGAGACGGTCGAGGCCCTCGGCAAGTTCCTCCCCGATGTCGACCGCCCCAACGAGGGCGTCTTCGCCTGGCAGGACGAGGATGCTGATTGGCTGGCCCTGAGATACGACCTGACCGCCCCCCTCGCGCGGGTGGCGGCGCAGTACCGCAACGACCTCCCCAGCCCCTACCGCCGCTACGCGATGGGCCCGGTCTGGCGGAACGAGAAACCGGGGCCGGGCCGCTTCCGGCAGTTCTACCAGTGCGATGCGGATACCGTCGGCTCGGCCTCTGTCGCGGCGGATGCCGAGATCTGCGCGATGCTGGCCGACTGCCTGGAAGAGGCCGGCATCCCGAGGGGCGACTATGTGGTGAAGGTCAACAACCGCAAGGTCCTGAACGGGGTGATGGAGGTCGCGGGGCTGGCGGGAGACGGCAAGGAGGCCGAACGCGGCATCGTCCTGCGCGCCATCGACAAGATCGACCGGCTAGGGCCGGAGGGTGTGCGGGCCCTGCTGGGCGAGGGCCGCAAGGACGAGAGCGGCGATTTCACCAAGGGCGCGGGTCTGTCGCCGGAGCAGGCGGAGGTCGTGATGGGCTTCACCTCGGCCAAGCGCGACACAGGCGCCGAAACGGTGGCCCGGCTGCGGGACCTGGTCGGCGGCTCGGCCATCGGCGCCGAGGGGGTCGATGAACTGGAGGCCATCGCGGCGCTGCTGGAGGCGCAGGGCTACGGGCCGGACCGGATCGTGCTAGACCCCGGCGTCGTCCGGGGTCTCGGCTATTATACCGGGCCGGTCTACGAGGCGGAACTGACCTTCGAGATTCTGGACGAGAAGGGTCGCAAGCGGCAGTTCGGCTCGGTCGCCGGGGGCGGGCGATACGACGGGCTGGTGAAGCGGTTCACCGGGCAGGATGTGCCGGCCACGGGTGTCTCCATCGGGGTGGACCGGCTGCTGGCCGCGCTCCGGGCCAAGGGGCGCAGCGCGGGGGGTACCGCGGGTCCTGTGGTGGTGACGGTGATGGATCGCGACCGGATGGCCGATTACATGGCGATGGTGGGAGAGCTGCGGCAGGCGGGTATCCGGGCCGAGGTCTATCTGGGGAACCCGAAGAACTTCGGCAACCAGCTCAAATATGCCGACAAGCGGGCTTCGCCGGTGGCGGTGATCCAGGGCGGGAACGAGGCGGCGGCGGGCACGGTGATCCTGAAGGACCTGATCCTGGGCGCCAAGATCGCCGAGAGCGCGACGCTGGAGGAGTGGAAGGACCGGCCTGCGCAGGTCGAGGTGCCGCGCGCGGAGCTGGTGGCGGCGGTGAAGCGGATGCTGGGGCAATGAAACTGGCGGGCCCTCCCCTCCCAGCCCCCCCCCACAAAGGGAGAGGGGAGGCGCCTGGTGCCCGGGTGGGGCGCGGGATGCCGGGCGGTGACGCCGGACTTTCTGGACCTGCGGCCGACGCCGGAAGCTTGCCTCCCCGTCGTGGCGAGGGAGAGGGTGGGGCGCCTGCCCCTAGGTTTGCGGCATGACCCCCAAGGCTGCGATCCGCGCTGAGGGCGAGCGTCTGCTGGCTGCCTTCGTGCAGGCGGGGGCCGTGCCGGTGGAGGCTGACGTCCTGCAACCGGCGGGGACGCTGCTGGACCTTTACGGCGAGGACATAAGGGCGCGGGCCTATGTGACGGACGATCCGGTCCGGGGTGAAATGATGCTGCGGCCCGACTTCACCGTGCCGGTGGTGCAGGCGCATATGGCGCATGGAGCGGACCCCGCCCGTTATGCGTATCTGGGCGAGGTGTTCCGCAAGCAGGCGCGGGGGTCGGGGCGGGCAAGCGAATACCTTCAGGTCGGCTATGAGGTCTTCGACCGCGCTGCACCCGAGGTCGCGGATGCCGAGGTCTTCGCGCTGTTCCGCGACCTGCTGAGCGGTCTGGACCTGCGACCCGTGACTGGCGATATCGGTATCCTGATGGCGGCCGTTCGCGGGCTGGAGACGACCGAGCGGCGGAAGGCGGCGCTGCTCCGCCATGTCTGGCGGCCGGTGCGGTTCAAGGCGCTTCTGGATCGCTTCGCCGGGCGGGCCCCGGTTCCGGCGGGGCGGGTCGCCCTCCTGGAGCGGTTGAAGGCGGGCACGCCAGCTCAGCTGATCGAGGAGGCCGGGGCCTTCGTCGGGCTGCGCTCGCCCGAGGAGATCGCGGCACGGGCGGAGGCGCTGGTTGCCGATGCCGAAACCCCGCCGATCCGTGCGACCGAGGCGGCGCTGCTGTATGATCTTCTGAGCCTTGAGGCCCCGGCTGCCCATGCGCTGAGCCACCTTCGGGGCATCACCCCGATGCTGCCCGCCATCGGCCCGGCGGTGGACCGGTTCGGGGCAAGGCTGGAGGCGCTGTCGGCGAAGGGCGTGGATGTCGCGACCCTGGCCTTCGAGGCGAGTCATGGGCGGACGGCACTGGAATATTACGACGGCTTCGTCTTCAGCTTCCTGAAGGACGGGATGCCCCCGGTCGCCTCGGGTGGACGCTATGACGCGCTGACAGCGGTTCTGGGCGCGGGCGCCTTCATCCCGGCGGTGGGGGGGGTGATCCGCCCCGGCCTCGTCGCGCGGCTGAAGGGGGCGGTGGCATGATCCGGATCGGGGTGCCGTCGAAGGGGCGGCTGATGCAGGACTGCTTCGACTGGTTCGGATCGCGCGGTGTGGTGATGCGGCGCGCGGGGTCGGATCGGGAATATTCCGGGGTGATCGAGGGTGTCGCGGGCGCGGTGCCGGTGCTGCTGTCGGCCGGGGAGATCCCGCGCGAACTGGCGGCGGGGCGCATCCATCTGGGCGTTACCGGATCGGATCTGGTGCGCGAGCAGCTGGGCGCGGAAGAGGTGGCCGAGGTGGCGCGGCTGGGCTTCGGCCAGGCCGACTTGGTGATCGCGGTGCCGAACGTCTGGATCGACGTGGAAACCGTCGACGACCTGGATGCGGCGGCGGCGGCCTTCCGCAAGGCGCATGGGCACCGGCTGCGGATCGCGACCAAGTATCACCGGCTGGTGCGGGACTTCCTGCAGGCGCAGGGGGTTGCGGATTACCAGCTGGTCGACAGCCAAGGCGCGACCGAGGGCACGGTGCTGAACGGAACGGCGGAGGCGATCGCCGACATCACCTCGTCGGGCGAGACGCTGCGGGCGAACCACCTTCGCATCCTGTCGGACGGTCTGATCCATTCCAGCGAGGCGGTGCTCTGGGCCAGCCGGGTGGCGGGCTGGTCGGCGGCGGACCTTGCGGCCTACAGGTCGCTTGCGGCGCGGCTGGGGGTTTCCGCGGCGCCGTTCTGAGGGGTGGTGGGGTGGAACCCCACCCTACCTTCGCGCCAGAGTGACGCCGAGCCCGGCCAGTCCCATCCCGACCCAAGCGAGGGGCGGCATCGCCTCGCCCAGAAGCGGCCAGGCGAAGAGGGCCGAGAGCGGCGGGACCAGGTAGAAGAGCGCCGAGACGCGGGCGACCTCTCCGGCGCGGATCATCGCGAGGAGGAGAGTGATCGCCACCAGCGAGTTGCCGATCACCAGATAGGCGAGCACGGCGAAAAGTTCGGGCGTCCAGTCGGCCTGCATCCCTTCGGCCGCAAGTGCGAGCGGCAGGGTGAAGACGGCGCCGACGGCATACTGGATCAGGTTGGCGGGCACCGGGTGCGTGGTGACGCCGAAGCGTTTTTCGTACAGCGTGGCGGCGGTCATGCCGATCAGCCCGCCGACGGCGCAGAGGATCCCGAAGGGCGGCTCATGCGCGATGCCGGAGCGGGCGAGGATCACGGTGATGGCCCCGGTCAGGCCGAGGGCGAGGCCGATCCAGCGTGAGGAACTGACGCTTTCGCCAACCATCCAGGGGGCGATCAGGCTGACCAGGATCGGTTGCAGGCAGACGATGATCGCGACGCCGCCCGCCGAGACGCCGGATTTGAAGGCGATGTAGCAGAGGCCGAAATAGGCGACCTGGATCAGGAAGCCGGTGACGGC
>NZ_DAIQAT010000068.1:0-16785 GCF_036781545.1 Tabrizicola sp. | reverse complement strand
TGTGGCCCAAGTCCTTCTGGGAAAAGCTTTATGAGCCGATCATCCGCCGCGCGGCCGGCCTCGGCTCCGTCACGCGCGAGGAGGACCCCGACGAGTATGACAAGGGCTTCCTGCACTGCGACCTCCTGGTCATCGGGGCAGGCCCCACGGGCCTGATGGCGGCCCTGACCGCCGGACGGGCGGGCAAAAGGGTGATCCTTGCGGATGAGGATTTCCGCATGGGCGGACGGCTGAATGCCGAGACCTTCGCGGTCGGCGGCGCCGCCGGGGCCGACTGGGCGGCGGGTGTCGTGGCGGAACTGGCCTCGCTGCCGAACGTGCGCCTGATGACCCGTACCACGGTGATCGGCGCCTTCGACCATGGCATCTATGGCGCGGTCGAGCGGGTCAGCGACCACCTTCCCGTGCCCGCCAAGGGCAAGCCCCGGCAGATCCTGTGGCGCATCTATGCGGGCCGCGCGATCCTTGCGGGCGGGGCCACCGAGCGTCCCATCGCCTTCGAGAACAACGACCGCCCCGGCATCATGCTGGCGGGGGCGCTCCGCGCCTATGCGAACCGCTGGGGTGCCAAGGCGGGCGAGCGCGTCGCCGTCTTCACCAACAACGACGATGGCCTCCGCACGGCCCGCGACCTCCAGTCCAGGGGCGTCGACGTCGTTGCCGTGATCGACAGCCGCGAGGGGGGAGAGCTGATCCCCGGCGTCCGCCATCTGCGGGGCGCCGAGGTGATCGACAGCTCGGGCAAGCTCAATCTCAAGTCCATCACCGTCCGTCAGGCGAACGGTCATTCGGAAACGATTGCCGTGGATGCACTTGGCGTCTCCGGTGGCTGGAACCCGAATGTGAACATCCATTCCCATCACCGCTCTCGCCCGGTCTACGACCCCGCCATCGCGGCCTTCGTGCCGGGTCAGGACGGTCCTCCGGGCCTGTCCGTCGCGGGCGCCGCAGCCGGGGCCTTCTCCACCCGTGCCGCGCTCGAGACCGGCCGGGACGCCGCCATTGCCGCACTGGGCCTTTCCGGTGCCGCGCCCGACCTGCCGGAAGCCGAGGATGCGCCGACCCGCGTCACGCCGCTGTGGTTCGTCCACCATGGCAAGGGCCGTGCCTGGATCGACCAGCAGAACGACGTCACCGTCAAGGACGTGAAGCTGGCGCATCAGGAAAACTTCACTTCCGTGGAGCATCTGAAGCGCTACACCACGCTTGGCATGGCGACCGACCAGGGCAAGACCGGCAATGTCATCGGCCTGGCCGTGATGGCGGAGCTGACCGGCCGCTCGATCCCCGACACCGGCACCACGATCTATCGCCCGCCCTATACCCCCGTCGCCCTGGGCACCCTCGCGGGCCGGTCGCGCGGCAAGGAGTTCAAACCCTTCCGCCTGACGCCCAGCCACCACTGGGCCAAGGAACAGGGCGCGATCTTCGTCGAGGTTGGCAACTGGCTGCGCACCCAATGGGTGCCGAAAGCTGGGGAAACCGAATGGCGGCAGTCGGTGGACCGCGAGGTGCTGGCCACCCGCAAGTCCGTCGGTATCTGCGACGTGACGACCTTGGGCAAGATCGACATCCAGGGCACCGATGCGGGGGCCTTCCTCGACCGCGTCTATGCCAACACTTTCTCTTCCCTCGCGGTCGGCAAATGCCGCTATGGCCTGATGCTGCGCGAGGACGGGATGGTCTTCGACGACGGCACCACCGCGCGGATGGGCGAGACGGAATATGTCATGACCACCACCACCGCCAATGCGGTGACGGTCTTCCGGCATCTGGAGTTCTGCCGCCAGTGCCTCTGGCCCGACATGGACGTCCAGCTCATCTCTACCACCGAGGCCTGGGCGCAGTTCTCGGTCGCCGGGCCCAACGCGCGGAAACTGCTGCAGAAAGTCGTGGATCAGGACATTTCTGACGCCGCCTTCCCCTATATGGGTGCGGGCAACATCACCGTCTGCGGCGGCCTTCGCGCGCGGCTCTTCCGGATCAGCTTCTCCGGCGAGCTGGCCTATGAGATCGCCGTCCCCACCCGCTACGGCGACGCGCTTCTGCGCGATATGCTGGCCAAGGGCGCGGAGTTCGATCCCATCGTCTACGGCACCGAGGCGCTTGGCGTCATGCGGATCGAGAAGGGCCATGTCGCGGGGGGCGAGCTGAACGGCCAGTCCACCGCGCTGAACATGGGGCTCGGCAAGATGGTGTCCAAGAAGAAGGACTCCATCGGCATGGTCCTGTCGCAGCGCGAGGGGATGGTGCAGGAGAACGGCTATCGCCTGGTCGGCGTGAAGCCGGTCGATCCCAAGGCCGCGCTGACCGCGGGCAGCCATTTCCTTGAAAAGGGCGCGGCCCCGGTCGCGGCGAACGATGGCGGCTGGCTGACGTCCAAGGTCTATTCGCCGCATCTCGGTTCGGATATCGCGCTTGGCTATCTCAAGGGCGGCGACAAGAAGATCGGTCAGCGGATGCGGATCGTGAACCTGCTCGCAGGCCTCGATACCGAGGTCGAGATCATCTCGCCCCACATGTTCGACCCGGAAGGAGAGCGTCTCCGTGGCTAGTCTCATGGCACTTACCGCGCTTGGCGCGCGCGAACCGGCGGTGGTGGAGATCGGGCCGCTGCGCATCACCGAACGGACCGACCTGGCGCTCGCCTCGGTCGCGGCCCGGCGCGGGCGGATGGCCGACCTTGCGACCGCTGCGAAGGTTGCGGGCGTGCCCCTGCCCGAAGCCGCCCGCCATCAGGCCGGTGCGCCCTACAGCGCCTTCTGGACCGCGCCCGAGATGTGGTTCGTCGAGGCCCCCTTCGGCAGCCACGAGCTGATCGCCGATCTGCTGAAAACCGCCCTTGGCGATGCCGCCAGCGTCACCGAGCAGACCGACGCCTGGGTCGCCTTCGACCTTGCCGCCCCCGATCTGACCCCGGTGCTGGAACGCCTGTGCAACGTCGATTTCGCTTCCGCGCCAAAGGGATACGCGACCCGCACCGTCATGGAGCACCTGGGCGTCTATCTCGTCAAGCTGGACCAGGGTGCTGTGCGGCTTTACGGCCCGCGTTCCTCGGCGGAAAGCCTGTTGCACGCGCTGGAGGGGGTCGCCGTCTCGGCCTGGTAAGGCTTTCGCTTGATACAGGGCATGTTTCCCGGTAGTGAAATCATAGGTATTGGTTTCATCCGGGATGGTTGCCCATGTCTGACAGCCCCGAGATTCACTCGCTTCCGCGCGGCAAACCCGCTTTTGATCAGGACCCACATCGCGTCCGTGAGATCACCGAGCGCAACCTCGAAGCCGCCATCGGCCGCGAGGTACGGAACTTCCGCCGCCAGCAGGGGATGACGGTCGCCGACCTGGCCAATGTCACCGGCCTGTCCATCGGGATGCTGTCGAAGATCGAGAACGGCAACACCTCGCCCTCGCTGACCACGCTGCAGGTGCTGAGCCACGCCTTTTCCGTCCCCGTCACCGCCTTCTTCCGCAGCTACGAGGAACGCCGCGAGGCGCAGCATGTCCGCGCCGGGGAACATGTGGAAATCGAACGCCGCGGCACCCGGGCGGGGCACCAGTACAACCTCCTCGGCCATATCGGATCGAACAATTCCGGCGTGGTGGTGGAACCCTACATCATCACGCTGACGACCGAGAGCGACACTTTCCCCGCCTTCCAGCACGAGGGGCTGGAACTTCTCTACATGCTGGAGGGCGAGGTCGACTACCGGCACGGCGACCAGGTATATCCGCTGAAACCCGGCGACAGCCTGTTCTTCGATGCCGACGCCCCGCATGGGCCCGAGACCCTGGTCAAGCTTCCCGCGCGCTATCTCTCGGTCATCGCCTATCCGCAGGGCTGAACATGGCGCTGACCGATGATCTTGCCGCCGCCCTCGGGGCCGCGCATGTCCTGATTGGCGCCGACATGACCCGCTACGCGCGGGACTGGATGGGCCGCTACGAAGGCCAGCCCGTCGCCGTCGCCCGCCCAGGTTCCACCGCCGAGGTCGCCGCCTGCGTGAAGATCGCCGCGCAGCATGGCGTGCCTGTGGTCCCGATCTCCGGCAACACCGGCCTTGTCGGCGGCACCATGACCAAGGGCGGCCTCATGCTGGCGCTGGACCGGATGAACCGCATCCGCGAGGTCAAGCGCGACGCCCGCCTGGTCATCGCCGAGGCGGGGGTCGTCCTCACCCGCCTGCATGAGGCGGCCGAGGCGCAGGGCCTCTATTTCCCGCTCTGGTTCGGCGCGCGCGGTTCCGCCATGCTGGGCGGCGTCCTTTCCACCAACGCGGGCGGCTCCAACGTCCTTCGCTACGGCTCCACCCGCGCCCTCTGCCTGGGGCTGGAGGTCGTGCTGGCCGATGGCCGCATCCTCAACCTCATGTCCGAACTGCACAAGGACAACTCCGGCTACGATCTGAAAGACATTTTCATCGGCGCCGAGGGCACCCTCGGGATCGTCACCGCCGCCGTGATGAAGCTGGTCCCCGCGCCCAGGGCCTACGCCACCGCAACCCTTGCCACCCGCTCGCTATCCGACGCGCTTCTCCTCCTCAACCGGATGCAGGAAGCCACCGGCGGCCGGGTCGAGGCCTTCGAATTCATGCCCCGCACCTACTCCGACCGCCTGCGCGTGGCGCGGCCCGACCTTGGCCTGCCCTTCGACCATATCCCCGAGGTGACTATCCTGATCGAGGCCGCCACCACCGTCCCGCACGAGGCCGCCCCGGACGCCAACGGCGAGATCCCCCTTGTCGCCACGCTGGAAACCATCCTCGCCGGGATGATGGAGGCGGGCCTCGTCACCGACGCTGTCCTTGCCCGCAACGAACAGCAGCGCCGGGCGATGTGGGCGCGGCGCGAGGCCGCGGCAGAGATCGGCGTGGGCCTGCACCCCGAGGTCGACACCGACGTCTGCCTGCCGCTCGACAAGGTGGAAACCTTCCTGACCGAAGCCCTTCGCCGGCTGGAAGCGCTCGACCCCGGCGCGCGAACCATCACCGTCGCGCATCTGGGCGACGGCAACCTGCATTTCACCGCCTATCCGACCCGCGACGACAAGGCGCTGAAAGACAAGGTGATGGAAACCATCGAGGATGTGGTGGCAGAGCTTGGCGGCAGCTTCTCGGCCGAGCATGGCGTCGGGCTTTCCAAGCTGAACTCGATGTCGCGGCGGAAGGATCCCGTGGCGCTGGATGTCATGCGCGCGCTGAAGGCCGCGCTCGATCCGCAGAACCTGATGAATCCAGGCAAGGTGATCCCCGGCTGATCTTGCGACGGCCTGCGGCCCGCGATAGCCAAGGCCTATGTCCGCCATCAGCCTCTGTCTCCGCGATCCGGCGCTGCGCGCCGCAGGCCTCATCCTGGCCCTGCAGGGCGCCATCGTCTGCTCTTTCGGCCCCTATTTCTCCACCCTCGCCGTCAACAGTTTCGGTTTCGGCGACCACGGCTATGCCGTGCTTCTCGCGCTCTCCTCGCTCGTTTCGGTCTCTGCCTCGGTCGTCGGCGGCATCCGCGCCGACCAGACCGCGAACCGCCGCCAGGTGACGCTGGTCGCCGCGCTGTCGCTCCTCATCGGCACCGGCCTGATGAGCGTGACACCCGGCCCGCTGGTCTTTGCTCTCGCCGCGGCACTTTTGATCCCGGTCAGCAGCGTCATCTTCGGCCAGGTCTTCGCTCTGGCGCGCCTTGCCGCCACGCGCTACCCCGAGGCTACGCGGGATGGCATCATGGCGGTGATCCGCGCCCTGTTCGCCGCCCCCTTCGTCGTGGTCCTGCCGCTCTGGTCGCTCGCCTTTGCCGCGGGGGCGCCGATCATCGCGATCTTTCCGGTGGGCCTTGCCCTCACCGCCGTCATGCTTCTTACCGTCCTCCGGCTCTGGCCCGCCGACAGCGCTGTCTCCTGGGATGACCGTCCTTCCGGCCTTACCTTCCGAGCCGCCTTGGCCGAGATGGGCCACCCCCGCATCGCCGCCCGCGTTCTGGCGCTGGGGGCCGTGACCGGGGCCTCCACCCTCTACATGGCGATCATCTCGCTGGTTATGGTCGCTGCCGTGGGGCGCGGAACGCAGGACGTGGCGCTCTACGTCGGCCTCGTCGCCGGACTGGAGGTGCCCTTCATGCTGCTCCTCCCCGGCCTCACCCGGGGCATCCCCCGCACCCGGCTGATCCTGGCCGGGGCCGCGCTTTACGGCTTGCATGTCGCGCTGCTGCCGGTTCTGGCCGGGTCGCCCCTCGTCTGGCTCCTGGTCCTTCCCGCCGCCGTCGGGGGCGCCGTGACCCTCACCGTTCCCATCGCCTATCTTCAAGACCTGCTGTCTGACAGGCCCGGGGCAGGGGCGTCGCTGATGGCGGTGCAGCGCCTGGCCGGGGATGTGATCGCCGCGACCTGCTTCGCCCTCGGCACCACGCTTGCAGGCTATGGCGCCGTTGCGCTCCTTGGAGTCGCTGCCTCGCTGGTCGGCGCCGCCGCCCTCTGGGCCGCGGACCGCCGCTAAGTTTCTGCGCAGCGAATCCGAAGGAATGCTGCGGAAATGCTGCGCAGCAATCCTGCCACTTCAATGGGTTGCGAGGCTCAATCTCCCGAGACCGTCCGCAGTTCCAGCTGCAGGATCGCAGGTCCCAGACCGGCCTCTTCGGCATCATCCGTCAGGGCTATCGCGCCCCGCGTCGTCTCGCCGAACCCCGCCTCGGCGAGGGCATCGTCGAAGGCCGTTCCGCCCACGGCACGCGTGGTGTCCAAGGCGTCCTGCGCCAGGTAGCTCAGATCCTCGACCGGGCTTTGCGGCTTGGCGGGCGTGACCACCACCAGCATCCGTTCCTGCCCCAGAACATCGCCGGAAATCTTGAACAGCCCCTTCTTCAACTCATCCCCCGGCTGCAACCGGCCCGAGAACCAGTGGCTGATCGACCAGTCCGCCCCGATATACAGCACATTCACGTCCACCGGCCCGTCCGAGTTGTTCTTCGCCAGCACATGCACCTCGTCGTCGGGCAGCAGCGTGGGCACCGGCGCGAAGGGCAGGGGGCGCAGCGTGCGATCCTCGGGCGTGCGGGTCAGCAGTTCGACCTCCACATCCGGGTTCGCCGCGCCCACTGCGCCCGCCAGCTTCATCAGGTTCTGCGCCCGCGCCATCGTGACCAGCGTATCGGCCAGCGTGGCCGCCAGGTCCGCCCCGTCCTTGTCGGCGGTGGAAACCGAGGGCGTCGCGCCCAGATCCTCCGCCAGCCCGGTCGAGGGCAGCACCCAGATCGCATCCGGCCGCGGGCTCTCCGGCAGCACCGCAAGCCGCAGGTCCGCCTCCTGATCCGGCGCGACGAAGGCCAGCCGGGGACCGGCGGCTTCCGCCAGCGCATCCAGCGAGGCCAGCAGTTCATCCGCCGGGGCAGACCCCGCCGCAGGCAGCGCCACCGTCAGGGTGAAATCCAGCGCCGCGTCCAGCTTCCGCAGCGTCACACCCTTCGGCAATTCGGCGGGCAGAACCTTGCCGTCCTTCTCCACCGCCTGACCGACCGAGGAGAAGGTCTCGACCCCAGTCAATTCCACATATCCCAGCGCCGCGTCATCCGCATCCGCCGCCGACCCCATCACCGCCAGCACCGCGCCTTCCGACAGCCCGTGCAGCGTCCCGGCCGGGATCGCGAACCCGGCCTCCGTCACCTCCGCCTGCCATTGCGAGACCCGCGCCCCGCCTTCGCCGCCGAAGACCACCTGATCCAGATCGCCCTCGAACAGGGGCGTCGATTTCGCCAGGTTCTTCACCGCATAACGCCGCAGCACCTCCTGCCCGATCTGCCCGTAGGTCGCGTTCGGGTACTCCGCCAGCACCTCCATCAGCGTCCAGGTGAACACGCCCTGCGGCTTCCGTCCCGGCTTGCCCTTGGGCAGGTTCTTCTCCGGCGTCACCTCGTTGGTCTGTGCGGCGAAGAAGGCGACGAAAGACCCGTCGCCCGTCCCCGCATCGAACGGGGCTTCCACCTGCCGCGGGTCCACCGAGCGCGACACTTCCACCGCATCGACGTCGATCCCCAATGCCTCGGGCGGCAGCTGCCTTACCCGCACGTCATCCTCCGCGCTGTCCACCGCGCGTGTCGCCGTCCCCGAATGGCAGCTGTCGAACACCGCCCAGACATTCGCCCCCTTTGCGCGAAGCCCGTCGATCAGCGCGCCGATCTCGTCATCGACCAGCGCATTCTCGACCGCGCCCACCTGATCCGACCAGGGGCCGATGTCCACCGGCAGGAACAGCTCGTCCAGCCCGTCCAGCTCTGTCGACGGGTCCCGCGCCGGGGCCTGCGTGCCGTGGCCGGAGAAATGCAGATAGACGAAATCCCCCGGTTGCACCTCTGCCGTCAACTCGGCAAAGGCGCCGCGGATCGCCGCAAGCGTCGGTGCCTCGGCCCCCGCCACGCCGTCCGACAGCACCGTGACATGCTCTGCCGGGAACGGCACCGGGGCTTCGGTGGTGAGATAGGTCGCCACCAGTTGCACATCGTTCGCCGGGCCTTTCAGCCACCAGCGTTCCTCCAGTGCGGGATACTGGTTGGCCCCGATCAGCAGCGCATAATTGTCCCGCGCAAGGGCAGGGGCGGCGGTCAGGCACAGGGTCAGGGCGAAAAGCTTTTTCATCAGTTGGTCATCAACGCATAATCGGCCGCCACCGGGCCCTTGTTTTCCACCTTCAGCGTGAAGGTTCCGCCCGCGGCCGGGGTCCAGCCGCAATAGGCGATATGGCTGATGTCGGTGTCCGAACAGACCAGCCGCCCCTTGTCGTCATAGACCCCGAGGTTCAGGTTCGTGGCCGCCCGCGCCTCGACATAGACCTCGGCATATTCTCCGCCCCGGAATTCGATCGGCGGATAGGTGTCGCCCTTGCCGTTCCCCAGCGACCCGATGTTGTAGACCGGCCCCGAAGCGACGCCTTTCGTCGCCTCCACCTTCGCATCCTCGATCAGCCCCATGAGAGCCTCGTCCCCCGCCGCCAGCTCTGCCGCCGAAGCCAGCATCTCCTCCCAGCCCAGCGGCGCACTCTCGCCGATGATCCCGTCCACCGCCGCACGGTCCGCCGCCACCGGGGCCAGTTCCTTCCTCAGCTTCGCCGCCGACAGGATCAGAAGCGGATCGCCCGCCGCCATCCCCGCCACATAAAGCCGCGCCGACAGTTCGGCGACCTTCACCGGCGAGGGTGTCTCGGCCCAGGCGGGCAGGGTCATCAAGGCAGTCGCAAGCAGGAAACGGCGCATCGGAAATCTCTTCTGGCTTTTCTCCGCCCGAAGATGCGGCGCGGCTTCGCCCCTGTAAATGCAAGATTTCTTCATGACAGCCTTTGTCACGTGCCCTGCCACACCCGCCCCGGTAGCAACGGGTCATCGAGGCAGATCAAAGGTTTCAGGAATGCAGGCGAAGATGGAAAAGCGGCAGAGACCGCTTCGGTTCATGGGCGAGGCGCTGGCCGCGCTTCTGGTGCTGGCGCTGGCGGCGATCCTCAGTCCCGCCAGTGCCTCGCCCCTCGACGATGCCATGGACAAGGTCTTCACCGTCCGCTCGGCGGATGCCGAGGATCGCTTTCTCGGCTCCGCCTTCGTCTGGGCTGATGGCAGCGTCGCCGTCACAAACGCGCATGTGGTCGGCAAGGCCGAGGAGGTCCGCCTGATCGACCGGCATGGCACCGACACCACCGCCCTGGTCATCGCCCGCGACACGGTGCGCGATGTGGCGGTGATCTCGCTGCCCGCCCCCGCCGAAGGCCTCTCCCTCGCCCCCGATCTCCCGGAGCTTGGCGACGAGGTCTTCGCCCTGGGCGCACCGCTCGGGATTGAATTCACGCTCACCGAGGGCCGGATCTCCAGCCTTGCCCGCCAGGTCGACATCGCCGTTCCGATGCTCATGCTGCAGCACGACGCCGCGGTGAACCCCGGCTCCTCCGGTGGTCCGCTGGTCGATGCGGAAGGCCGCCTTCTCGGCATGAACAGCCAGATCGCCGACGGCAGCCGGATGTTCGTCGGCATCGCCTATGCCATCCCCACCGCCGAGCTTGACCGCATCGTCACCGGCCTGACCCTTGAAACCCTGCCGCCCTTCCCGACCCTCGGCCTCACCGCCCGCCCGGTGGACCGTCAGGTCGCCGAAACCCTTGGCGTAACGCCACAGGGCCTTCTGATCGACGCCGTCGCCCCCGGCAGTCTGGCCGAGACTTCGGGCCTCGAACCCGGCGACATCATCACCCAGGCCTCCGGCACCACCCTCACCAGCCCCGGCGACTTCGCCTTCGCGATCGAAAGCGCCAGCGCCGACGGTGCGGCGACCCTCACCCTTCTCCGTGCCGGGCAGGAGCAGACCCTGACCCTTGCCCTGACAGAACCCGAAGCCACGGGTCTCCGCACCCGCGAGGTGCCCCGCGCCCCCGCCACCGTCGCTGCCTACAGTCTGGCTGCCCTCGGCGTGACGCTGGACCCGCAGGGCACCGTCACCGCGCTGACCGACAATTCCCCTGCGCTTCTCGCCGGCCTCACCAAGGGCGACCGCATCCTCGCGATAAACGGGGCGCCGCAAGACCTGCAGGCTTATGAAATCACCGCCCCCGCCCTCCTGCTCCTCGAAGCCCCGGGCGGCGCCACCCGCCACATCCGGCTCGACCCCTGGCACGCCCCGGAAGGGGTCCGGCCCATCGGCGGGGCGAATGTGCTTGACCCCGCCGTGGTCGTGTTTTGAATGAGCCCAAGATGGACCGCATCCTGATCATCGAGGACGACCCCGAGACCGCCGCCGCCGTCAGGGCAGAGGCCGAGGCCCTGGGCTGCGCCACCGACCATTGCGACACGCTGGACGAAGGCATCGCGGCGGCGACGACCCGGCGATACAACGTCATCGTTCTTGACCGGATGCTCCCCGGCGGCGACGGGGTGGACGCCATGGCCCGTATCCGCGCCGGGGGCTCCACCGCCCTGATCCTGATCCTCTCCGCGCTCGGCCGCGCCGCGAACCGGGTGGAGGGGCTGGAGAAGGGCGCCGACGACTACCTCCCCAAACCCTTCGAGCCCGAGGAACTGCGCGCCCGCCTCCGCGCCCTTCTGCGCCGGGGCACGATCCAGGTGCTGGACAACGACCTCCTCGCCTTCGGCGACCTGGAAATCCGCCTCAAGGCCCGCACGGTGCATGTGAAGCGCGCCCATGTCGCCGTCAGCCCGAAGGAATTCGAGCTGATCACCTATTTCGCCCGCAACGCCGGCCAGGTCGTCACCCGGATGCAGCTTCTGGAAAACGTCTGGAACCTGCATTTCGACCCCGGCACCAATGTGGTCGATGTCCATGTCGGTCGCCTGCGCCGCAAGCTGGAAGAGGCCGGAAGCGCGGCGATCCAGACCGCGCGGGGCGAGGGCTACATCTTCGCCCCCCTCCCGGCCCCGGCGTGACGCAAGCGAAGCCCTTTGCCGCAAGGGCGACGCTGCGTCTCGCCGCCGCGATGGCGCTGGCGGTGACCCTCCTCTCGCTGGGTGCGATGGCGCTGCAATACCGGCTGATCGAGACCCGCCTGAGAACCGCGCAGCAAAGCCTGCTGACGGCCGACCTCGACGGATTCGCCGCGCTTTACGATCAGCGCCGGATCATCGCCTTGCGGCAGGCCATTGACTACCGCGCCACCGCCGCGACGGGGGACGAGATGCTCCTCCTGATGGACCGGAATGGCGCAGCCCTCGCCGGAACCCGCAAGGACTGGCCCGCAAACCTCGCCCCGGCGGGCGAGGACTTCAGCAGCGAAGGCGCGGTCCAGTTCACCGAAGGCCAGACCCGCTGGCTTGCCGTTGCCCGCACCCTTCCCGGCGGCTTCCCGCTCCTCGTCGCCCGCAGCCTTGCGCCGGTGGACGACACCCTCGCCGCCCTGCGCCGCGGGATGTTCGGCCTTCTCGGCGCGCTCCTCGTCGCCGGGGCGGGCGTCGGCTGGCTCGCCGCCCGCTCGGTCATGGCCCGGATCAACCGGATCAACGCCCTTGCCGACCGTGTGGCGGAAGGCGCCCTCGACGCCCGTCTTCCCGGCACCCGCTCCGATGATGAATTCGGCCTGCTCGAAACCCATGTCCACGCGATGCTCGACCGCATCCAGAACCTGAACCGTGCCACCCATCGGCTCTCCGACACCATCGCCCACGAGCTTCGCACCCCCCTGAACCGGATGCTGCAGAAGCTGGGCAAGATCGAAGGCCAGGACGACCTCACCGCCGACCTCAAGGCCGAGATGCGCCAGGCGATCCGCATGTTCGACTCGCTCCTCGACATCAGCCGCGCCGAGGCCGATCAGGGCACCGGTGGCGGCCTCGTCCCCGTCGACCTCTCCGCTGTCGCGACCGAGGTGTGGGACCTTTACGAGCCGCTGGCCGAGGACAAGGGCCTTGCAACCGAGGCGCAGATCGCCCCCGGCCTCAGCATCCTCGGCGACCGCAACCTGATTGCCCAGGTCCTGTCGAACCTCCTCGACAACGCGATCAAGTATTGCGCCCCCGGCGACCGCCTTTCCCTTCACCTCGCCCCCGAGGCCGACCGCATCCTGATGCGCGTCGCCGACACCGGCCCGGGCCTGCCCGACGACCTCAAGGCCGAAGCCTTCGACCGCTTCACCCGCGCCGAGCGCGACCGGGGCACTCCCGGCCATGGCCTCGGCCTCGCCCTCGTCCGTGCCATCGCCGCCCGCCACGGCGCGCGCCTGACCCTTCCGCCCACGGACAAGGGTTTCGCGCTTGAAATCCGCTGGCCAAGGCTGCAGCAATTGGACTGACCCAGATCCCGGACCCCGAATGCGGCGCGTGCTCCTCCCCCTCGTGATGCTTCTCGGCTGCGCGCCCTGGAACCAGCCGCAGAATCAGCCCCTGCAAGGCGAGAACCCTCCGCTTGTCGAACCGCACACCAAGGGCGACGGCGAGCTTTACATCGGCCTCGCCTTCTCGGGCGGCGGGATGCGCGCCACCGCCTTCGCCTATGGGATGCTGGAAGAGCTGCGGGCCGCCGGGATAGAGACGGGCACGCCGAACGGCCTTCTCGACAATGTCCGCCTCGTCTCCGGCGTTTCCGGCGGCTCGGTGATGGCTGCGCAACTGGGGCTTTACGGCCCCGAAGGCCTGACCGGCTTCCGCGAGCGTTTCCTGATCACCGACGCCGAGGCCTATATGGTCACGTCCGGCTTCAACCCGCTGACCATCGTCAAGGGCATCTCCGGCGGGGTCAACGGTCGTGACACCTTCGGCCGCTATCTCGACGACACCCTCTTCCACGGCGCCACCTTCGCCGATCTCCGCCGCAGGTCGCATATCAAGACCTGGATCAACGCCACCGACATGGCGAACAACACGCCCTTCCTCTTCTCGCCCGAAACCTTTGACGCCCTCTGCTCCGATCTCTCGAAGGTCAAACTCTCCGAAGCCGTCGCCGCCTCCGCCGCCTTCCCGCTGGTCTTCACCCCCATCGTGCTCAAGGCCCACCAGGGCGAATGCACCTACGTCGAGCCCGACTGGCTGACCGCCGCCCGCTACAACCCCGAGGCAACGGCGGCCATGCGCGCCCATGCCCGGGCGCTGGAAAGCTACACCACCCCCGACGAGGTGAAATTCGTCAAGCTGCTCGACGGCGGCATCACCGACAACTTCGGCACCACCAGCCTTGCGGTGGAACGCGCCCGCGCCCAGCAACCCTATGCGCCGCTCACCCCGGAAGAGGCCGTGAAGCTGCGCCGCATGTTGTTCCTGGTGGCCGATGCGGGGGTGCACAAGGACTATGACTGGGCCAGGAAGGTGCAGGGGCCGGGCGGCGTCAGCCTTGCCATGTCCATCGCCACCTCTGCCATGGCCGCCGCCTCCCGCTCCGGTTACGATTCCATGCGCGGCGAGATGCGGCTGTGGGAAAGCGAGCTGATCGAATGGCGCTGCGCCCTGCCGCTCTCCGAGGTCCGCAAGCTTCGCGGCACGGTCGAGGGCTGGGACTGCAAGGATGTCAAGCTTCTGGTCGGCGAGGCCAGCTTCGCCTCGCTTCCCAGGGACCAGCGCGACGCGCTCGACGCCGTGCCCACCCGCCTGAAGCTTCCCGCCGCCCAGGTCGACATGGTCATCGAGGCAGGCCGCCTCGCCACCCGCCTGACGCCCGAATTCAACGGCTTCCTCGCCTCGCTGACCGCCAACCCCATCGATGCCCGCATCCGGGACGGCATCGCCGCCGGAGGCCGCCGCGTCACGCCGGTGAACTGACCCAGCCCACCGCTGGGCTTCTCCTCCCGACGCCTGCCTCAAGCGCCTCCCCACTCCTTACTGGGGAGGGTACGGGGGTGGGCGGTGCCCCATCGACAGCCCCGAATGACAAATTCCGTCACCCGCGCCGCCCCACTTGCCCCATGCGGAACCCGCAGTATCCTGCCCGCATCATGCGCGTGCCCTTCGCCTCACTCACCCTGACGCTGGCCCTTCTGGCCCCGCCCGCCCATGCCGAAATCCGCGCCGTGGTGGTGGGCGTCTCCGACTACCTCACCCTCGACGCCGATCTGAAAGGCCCGTCGAACGACGCCCGCCTGATGGCTGAAACCCTCGTCGCCCGTGGCGTCGATCC
Source organism: Tabrizicola sp. (assembly GCF_036781545.1). Classification (GTDB taxonomy): domain Bacteria; phylum Pseudomonadota; class Alphaproteobacteria; order Rhodobacterales; family Rhodobacteraceae; genus Tabrizicola. The sequence continues at coordinate 2,216 of NZ_DAIQAT010000068.1, read as the reverse complement.
GGCCCGGATCACCGTCCTCACCTCCGATCCCAATGGCCTGCCCGCAGGCACCGTCCCCGGCCAGCCGCTCCGCGCTGAAATCCTCGCCGCCCTTGCCGCCGCCACCGAGGCGTCGATCCCGGGCGACACCGTGGTTTTCACCTTCTCCGGCCACGGCGCGCAGGCCCCGGATATGTCGGGGGACGAAGGCGGCGGCTATGACGAGATCCTGCTGCCCGCCGATGCCGCAGGCTGGAAAGGGGCGATCGGCGCGGTCGAGAATGCAATCCTGGACGATGAGCTTCAGGTCTGGGCGCAAGCCACCCTGTCGAAAGGGGTCCAGGTCATCGGCCTGATCGACGCCTGCCACTCTGCCACCGGCTTCCGGGCCGTGGGCGGGCAGGGTGTCGCCCGCGTGGTGGACGAGGCCACCCTCGGCATCCCCGACGACATCACCCCCGTGGCAGGCACCCCCGCCCCGCCGCTGAGCGGAGAGTTCGTCTTTCTCTATTCATCGCAGTCCGACCAGCGCTCTTTCGAGTATCCGATGGCCGATGGCAGCTGGCATGGCGAATTCACCCTGCGGCTTGCACAAACCCTGCGTGATGCGCCGGATGCCAGCTGGGCCCAGGTCCTCGCCGCCACGACCGAGGCGATGGTACAAGGCCCCGCCCGGCAGATGCCCGATGGCGAAGGCCCGCTCCTCTCTGCCCCGGTCTTCGGAACTGGCAGCACGACCGAGCGCTTCCCGTTGAAGGATGGGAAACTCGCCGCCGGCCTGCTGCAGGGCCTCGCCGATGGCGCCGAGGTCGCCCTCTACGCCACCCCCGCCGGGGGCGATCCGCTCGCCACGCTGACCCTCACCAAGGTCACGGCGCGCGAGGCGAGCTTCGACGCCCCGCTCCCCGCCAGCGCGCAATGGGCCGAGCTTACCTCCGCCCCGCCCGCCGCGCCGCTGACCCTTGCCGCCCCGGTTCTCGCCGACCCCGCCGACGCGCGCGACTACACGCCCTGGACCGCCGCTCTCCCAGATACCGGCACGGCTCCCGACCTTGTCCCCATCCTCACCGAGGGCACCATCGCCCTTGCCCAGGCCGACGGGGTGCTGGATCCCGAAGGCCCCGGCTCCTCCCCCCGCATCCGCCTGGAACCCGGGGAAACCCCCGCCGAGGCCGTCGCCCGGACGCTGGATCAGGCCGCACACGGCCTTGCGCTCCGCAAGGTCCTCGCCGGGGCCACCGGCCGCAGCCTCACCGGCAAGGCGCCGCTCGCCATGACCATCGACCGCCGCGCCGCCGAGGGTGACTGCGGCCAGCCCGGCCCCCAGGCCCCGTTCGACCCGGCGCAGGGTGTCTCCCCCTGTGACCAGCTCTGGCTGACCCTCACCAACACCTCCGGCACCACGCAGGACGTGTCGGTCCTCTACTTCACTGCCGATTTCCGGGTGCAGCCGATCTTCCCGTCGCAGAGCCTGTCCAACCGCCTCGCACCCGGCGAAAGCGCCCGTGTCGGATTGCAGATCGAGCCCGGCAGCACCGCAGGCCTCGAAGAGATCTGGGCGCTCGCCGTGCCCGCCGCTTCCGACGCACCCCGCGTCGACCTGACCCGCCTTGCTACGACCGAAACCACCCGGGCTGCGCCCGCCGATCCGATGACGGTGTGGCTGGAATCCCGCATGGAGCCCGATGCGCAAAGCCGGGGCTTTACTCCGAAACCCGCGCCGCTGACGATGCTGCGCCAGATCCTGCGCCTGACCCCCGGGGACACCACCCCCGCACCGATGGAGAACTGACGATGACCCTCCGCCTTCTTCGCGCCGCCGCGCTTCTCGGCCTTCTTGCCACGCCCGCGCTGGCGGAAGACGCGGTCGTCCCCAAGGCCGGGGAAACCACCGCCTCGCCCTTCCTCTACGCCAAATCCGGCGCCAAGGCCGAACGGGCGAAATCCGCAGGCGAAGCCGGGGCCAAGGTCATCGGCGGCGAACTGGCAGCCCAGGGCGCCTGGCCCTGGCAGGTCGCCCTCCTCGTCGGCGGCGCGCCGGTCGGCACCGATGCGCAGTTCTGCGGCGGAAGCATGGTGATGGACCGCTGGGTCCTCACCGCCGCCCACTGCATCCACATGCCGATGGAGGACGGGACTTTCGCCGACCTCTGGCCACAGGACGTCTCCGTCCTCGTCGGAACCAACACCCTCGCCCCCGGCCAGGGCGATCTGATCCCGGTCGAGGCGATCTTCCG
>NZ_DAIQAT010000067.1:0-17277 GCF_036781545.1 Tabrizicola sp. | reverse complement strand
CGAAGCACTGGGCGACGATGTATTTCGCTTCCGGCGTGGCAAGGAAGATCGCCATGCCGGTCAGGTCCTCGGCGGTGCCCATGCGCCCGAAGGGCACGGCCTCGCCGACTTCCTTCTTCTTCTGGCCCAGGGGCTTGCCTTCGTACTTCGCGAAGAAGGCGTCCACCCCGTCCCAATGCTCGCCATCCACCACCCCCGGCGCGATGGCGTTCACGTTGATCCCGTGCTGGATGAGGCCAAGCCCCGCCGATTGCGTCAGGCTGATCACCGCGGCCTTGGTCGCGCAGTAGACCGCGACAAGGCTTTCCCCCCGCCGCCCGGCCTGGCTGGCCATGTTGATGATCGTGCCGCCCTGACCGCGCGCGATCATGTGCCGGGCGGCGGCCTGCAGGCAGAAGAGTGTCCCCGAGACATTGACCGCGAAGAGCCTGTCATAGTCGGCCCGGCTGATCTCGGCGATGGGCGCCGCGCTGAAGAGAGCGGCATTGTTGATCAGGATGTCGAGCTTGCCCATCGTCGCCACGGCTTCCGCGAAGGCGGTGTCGATGGACTCCTGCCGCGTCACGTCCAGCGCGACGGCATGGGCTTTTGGCCCGAGGTCCGCCGCCGCCTTCTGTGCCGCCGCGAGGTTGATGTCGGCAATCGCCACTTCGGCCCCTTCGGCCAGATAGGCGCGGGCGAAGGCCAGGCCGATGCCGCGCGCCGCGCCGGTGATCAGGGCGGTCTTGCCTGCCAGTCTCATAGTGCAAGCCCGTTCGCGTCGAAGCGGTGGATCTTGCCGGCAGGGGCCAGCTTGACGCGATCACCGTGATGCACATGAACCTCGCCCGGCGCGCGGACGGTCAGGGTGCCGATGCCCTCGACCGCGACCTTCAGGAAGCTGTCCGAGCCGAGGTGTTCCGACAGGCCCACCACGCCCTCCCAAGGGCCGTCGCCGACGGTGATATGCTCGGGCCGGACGCCGATGGTATGGGCATTGTGCTTGGCGGCCTCGGCCCCTTCGATGAAGTTCATCTTCGGGCTGCCGATGAAGCCCGCGACGAACAGGTTACGCGGGTTGCTGTACAGTTCCAGCGGTGCGCCGACCTGCTCAATGTTGCCGGCATTCAGCACCACGATCTTGTCGGCCATGGTCATGGCTTCCACCTGGTCGTGGGTGACATAGATCATCGTGGTCTTCAGCGACTGGTGAAGCTCACTGATCTCCTGCCGCATCCCCACCCGCAGCGCCGCGTCGAGGTTCGACAGGGGCTCGTCGAAGAGGAACGCCGCCGGTTCGCGCACGATGGCCCGCCCGATGGCGACCCGCTGGCGCTGGCCCCCGGACAGCTGGCCGGGGCGACGGTCGAGGTAGTTGGCAAGGTTCAGCACCTTGGCGGCGCGTTCCACCCTTTTGTCCTGTTCCGCCTGGTCCATGCCCGCCATCTTCAGCGGGAAGGCGATGTTCTTCCGCACCGTCATATGCGGATACAAAGCGTAGGACTGGAACACCATTGCCAGGCCCCGCTTGGCGGGCGGCAGGTTCGTCGCGTCCTTGCCGTCGATCTCGATCGTGCCGGAAGAGGTATCCTCCAGCCCGGCGATCAGCCGCAGCAACGTGGACTTCCCGCAGCCCGAGGGGCCGACGAAGACGACGAATTCGCCGTCATTGATCTGAAGGTCGATCCCCGGGATGACATGCACGTCACCGAAGCTCTTGCGGACCTTGGTCAGTTCGATCTTGCCCATGATTTCCTCACTTCACCGCGCCGAAGGTCAGGCCGCGCACGAGTTGCTTCTGGCTGAACCAGCCAAGGATAAGGATCGGCATGATGGCCATGGCCGATGCTGCCGAGAGTTTCGCGTAGAACAGGCCCTGCGGCGCCGAGAAGCTGGCGATGAAGGCCGAAAGGGGCGCCGCCTTGGTGGTGGTCAGGACGATGGTCCAGAACGCCTCGTTCCAGGCGAGGATGATGTTCAGAAGCATGGTCGAGGCGATGCCGGGCAGCGCCATCGGCGTCAGCACATGGACGATCTCGCCCCAGAGGCTTGCCCCGTCCATCCGCGACGCTTCCAGGATCTCGCCGGGGATTTCCTTGAAGTAGGTGTAGAGCATCCAGATGATGATCGGCAGGTTCATCAGCATCAGCGCGATGACGAGGCCGAACTTGGTGTCGATCAGGCCCAGGCGCTGGAACAGAAGATACAGCGGGATCATCACCGCGACCGCGGGCATCATCTTGGTCGACAGCATCCACATCAGCAGGTCCTTGGTCTTCCGGCCCGGCACGAAGGCCATGGCCCAGGCCGAAGGCACCGCGACCAGAAGGCCCAGAAGCGTGGAGCCGACCGAGATGACGACCGAGTTCCAGAAGAAGCGCGGATAGTCCGACCGGGCCCAGACCTCGGCATAGTTTGCCAGCGTCCAGTCGGCCGAGAAGAATTCGGGTGGGTTGGCGACGGCGGAGGCTTCGGTCTTGAAGCTGGTCAGGATCATCCAGAGGACCGGGAAGAAGATGATCAGCGCCACCGTCCATGCGGCCAGGGTGGTGATCAGCTTGCGGCGGGGGGTGACGGCGCGTGCCATGTCGGTCTCTCCTTACGCGTCCAGATGACGGCCGATGCCGCGCATCAGGAAATAGGCCACGATATTGGCGAGGATCACCGCGATGATGCCTCCGGCGGCGGCGCGGCCGATGTCCTTGGCGGCGATGGCCTGCTTGAAGATCATGTAGGGAAGCGTGGTCGAGGCCGAGCCCGGCCCGCCCTGCGTGGTGGTGAAGATCTCGCCGAAGATGCCCAGCAGGAAGATCGTCTGGATCAGGATGACCACGGTGATCGCCCGGGTGGCATGCGGCAGGATGATGTAGCGGAACCGGCTGAAGGCCGAAGCGCCATCCATTTCCGCCGCTTCCAGCTGTTCCGAGGACAGCGATTGCAGCGCGGTCAACAGGATCAGCGTGGCGAAGGGCAGCCATTCCCAGCTGACGATGCCGATGACCGACAGCATCGGGTAGTTCTCCAGGAACAGGATCGGCTGGGCGCCGAAACTGCGGGACACGGCGGCGAAAAGCCCGTTCTGCGGATGCATGAACAGGTTCTCCCAGATCGAGGCGGCCACCGGCGGCATCACGAAGAAGGGCGCGATCACCAGGATGCGCAGAAGCCCCTGACCCTTCACCGGCTGGTCGATCAGAAGCGCGATCAGCATCCCCAGCACCACGGTGATGATCAGCACCCCGCCCACCAGCGCCAGCGTGTTGAACATGGCCAGCCAGAAATCGGGCGAGTTCAGGAACCAGCGGTAGTTGGTGAACCCGACCCAGCCGGTCCGGTCCGGAGACAGCAGGCGGTAGAGACGGAAGGAATAGTAGAGCGTCATCGCCAGCGGCACGATCATCCAGATCAGGAGGAGCGCGACCGAGGGGGCCACCATCATGCGGGCGGCGAAGCGGCTGGATTGCGTGGACATGGGGCAGGTCTCCGAATCTTCCGGGGGGTCAGCGACCGATAGGGCGGTGGGGCGGAACCAGGGGCACCACGCAAGCGACGAAACGGGTTTTCGGCTTTGGAAGGGTCGGCTTGCAGGCCGATGGCGCTGCAAGCCGAAGGTGATCCCGGGGGCCTTGGGAGGTTACCCCCGGGGTCGGTGTCACTGGATGTAGCCTGCGGCCTTCATCTCGTCCGTGACCAGCGCCTGGGCTTCCGCCAGCGCCTGCTCGGAGGTCTTCTGGCCAGCCAGCGCCGCCGAGAAGATCTCGCCCACGCTGGTGCCCAGGCCCTGGAATTCCGGGATGGCCACGAACTGGACGCCGACATAGGGCACCGGCTTGACGGTCGGCGCATTCGGGTCAGCCGAGTTGATGCTGTCGATCGTCATCTTGGCGAAGGGCACCTTGGCATATTCCTCGTTGGAATAGAGCGAGGTCCGCGTGCCCGGAGGCACGTTGGCCCAGCCTTCCTTCGACGCGACCAGCGCGAGGTAGTCCTTGTTGGTCGCCCAGTCGATGAAGACCTTGGCCGCATCCTTGGCATCCGATGACGACGGGATCGCGAGGCTCCAGGCCCAGAGCCAGTTGCCGCGCTTGCCCAGCCCGTTGTCGGGGGCGAGCGCGAAGCCCACCTTGTCGGCAACGGTCGAATCCTTGCCCGTCACGAAGGACGCCGCAACCGTGGCGTCGATCCACATGCCGCACTTGCCTTGCTGGAACAGCGTCAGGTTTTCGTTGAACCCGTTGTTCGAGGCCCCGGGAGGCCCGTATTCGTTCATCAGGTGCAGATAGCTGTCCAGCGTCGCCTTCCATTCCGGCTGGTCGAACTGCGGCACCCAGTTCTCGTCGAACCAGCGCGCGCCATAGCTGTTGGACATGGCGGTGAGGAAGGCCATGTTCTCGCCCCAGCCGGCCTTGCCGCGCAGGCAGATGCCGTATTGCTCCTTGGACTTGTCGGTCATCGCGGCCGCGGCCTTCTCGATGTCGGCCCAGGTCGGCGCGTCGGGCATGGTCAGCCCGGCGGCTTCCATCAGGTCCTTGCGATACATCACCATCGAGCTTTCGCCGTAGAACGGCGCCGCCATCAGGTTGCCGTCGACGGTCAGGCCGCCGCGGATCGCCGGAAGCAGGTCGTCCACGTCATATTCCGCCGGGAGGTCGTTGAGGCTGGTGAGCCAGCCCTGCTTGCCCCAGATCGGAACCTCGTAGGTGCCGATGGTGATCACGTCATACTGGCCGCCGCCAGTGGCGATGTCGGTCGTCACGTTCTGGCGCAGGACGTTCTCTTCCAGCGTGACCCATTCCACCTTGATGTCGGGGTGCTTGGCGTTGAAGTCGTCCATCAGGCCCTGCATCCGGACCATGTCGCCGTTGTTCACGGTTGCGACGGTGATCGTCGTTTCGGCCATCGCGACGCCCGAAAGCGTGACAAGGGCCGTTGCGCCCAAAAGGGCGCGCAGCGTCTTCGTCATGTAATCCTCCCTGGATCAGCGTATGAGCAAATCATCGCCTGTTGGGTAAATGCTCACACATTTGCCAGAGTCGTCAAGCCCCCTCTTCCGCCGCAACTGCACGGTTCAGGTCTGGGTCAGCAGGGACCGAGCGGTCGGTTCGTCTGTCACCAACCCATTGATGATGCGGGATTTGATCGCGCCATGAATAGCCGGAACCTTGGATGCGCCCGCAGCAATCCCGATCGAGGGCCGGTCCAGCCCGGGCGCCACCCGCACCCCGCCGGTCCTCCGGTTGGTGCCCAGATCCAGGTAGCGCCCCTCCGAATCGAAGGTCCAGCCGGCCACCTCGCCCGCCGCGCCCGCCGCCTGCATCTCGTCCAGTTCGGCGCGGGTCACGAAGCCGTCGGCCAGAAGCGGCGCGTCCAGCGACATCTGGCCCACGCCGACAAAGACCACATCCGCAGCCTCGGCCAGCGCCACCACCTTCTGCACGGGGGCAAGCGCGTGGAACGCCGCGTTCTCTTCGGGCGTCGGGCTGATCACCGGCACCGGCATCGGATAATGCGGCGCCCGCACCTTGTCGGCGATCCGCATCACCACGTCGAAGAAACTGGCCGAGCCGTCGGGGGCGATGTTGCCGATCAGCGAGACCAGCCGGTGCTGCGGCGCGTCGATCTCGACCATCGCGTCGACCATGCCGCGCAAGGCCCGTCCCGTCCCCAGCGCCACAACCAGGGGCTCCGGCATCCGCAGAAAGCGTTCCAGTTCTGCCGCCGCAGCCGGGGCAATCGCGCGCACCGGGTCCGCCCCGGCGCCAAGGCCCGGCGACACCCGCACGCGGTCCAGCCGGAACCGGTCGCGCAGGGCAGCCTCCAGGTCCAGGCAGGCGCCGATCCGGTGGTTGAGGCGCACATGGATCAGCCCCTCGGCCATCGCCCGGCTGACCAGCCTTTGCGCCCGCTGGCGGCTGACCCCCAGTTCGCCCGCGATCTGGTCCTGGGTCATCCCGGCGACATAGTAGAGCCAGCCCGCGCGGGCCGCTTCGTCCTGAAGGGAGGGTTCGTTGCTCATGCCGGTTGCCTGGCGGATTTTAGACCGGGCGCAATCTGGAAAAAATCGGCGAAGCTGACAAGCCTGCGGTGCGGGCGGGCGTCCTCGGGCTCGTCCGGCGTCTCTGCCCCCAGATGGCTGCCGCCGACAAAGCGCCAGACGGTCATCCCCGCTGCCAGCCCGGCGCGGATGCCTGTCAGGCTGTCTTCGATCACCAGCGTCCGGGCGGGGTCTGCGCCCATCTGTGCGGCGGCGTAAAGGAACAGGTCCGGCGCGGGCTTGCCCCTCGCGACCATGGTCGAGGTGAAGACCCTGTCGCCGATCAGCGGCGCAAGGCCGACCAGCGCCAGCGAGATGTCCACCCGGCGGGGGGAAGAGGAGGTGGCGACGCAGAATGGCAGGCCGATGCCCGCCAGCACCTCCTGCACATGCGGGACGATCTTCAGCTCGGTCTGGAAGGCGGCCAGCAGCGCCTCGCGATAGCGCGCCTCGAAATCCGGCGGAAGGTCGAGGCCGAATTCCCGGCGAATCGTCTCCATCACCACCGGATAGCTCCGGCCAAGGAAATTGCGCTCGACATAGGGCAGATCGATGGCCAGCCCCAGCCGGGCCAGTTCGGTGACGAGCATCCGCGCGCTGATGATCTCGCTGTCGATCAGCACGCCGTCGCAGTCGAAGATGACAAGATCGAACTCGCTCATGCCCCATGCGTAGCGCAAGGCGTGAGCTAAAGGTAGCCCTGCGAGCGGAAGCTCAACTCACGCGATTTGCCGATGATCAGGTGGTCATGCAGCTTCAGCCCCAGCGCCTCGCAGGCGTCCCAAACCTGGCGGGTCATGGACAGGTCGGCGTCCGACGGCGTGGGGTCGCCGCTCGGGTGGTTGTGGACCAGGATCAGCGCGCTGGCGTTCAGCTCCAGCGCGCGCTTGACGATCTCGCGCGGGTAGACGGGGACGTGATCCACCGTGCCGCTCGCCTGCTCTTCATCCGCGATCAGCACGTTCTTGCGGTCGAGGAAGAGGACGCGGAACTGTTCAGTCTCCCTGTGCGCCATGGTGGTGTGGCAATGGTCCAGAAGCGCGTCCCAGCTGGACAACACCGGCTTCTGCATCACCCGCGCCCGCATCATCCGCTGGGCCGCGGCTTCGAGCAGCTTCAGCTCCAGCACCACGGCGGGACCGGCGCCCTTGACCATCTGCAGCCGCGCGTGCGAGGCGGCGACGACCCGGTTGAAATCGCCGAACGTGTCCAGAAGCAGCCGGGCCAGCGGCTTCACGTCCTGCCGGGGAATGGCGCGGAACAGGACCAGCTCCAGCAGTTCGTAATCCGCCAAGGCCGCGCCACCGCCCTGCATGAAGCGGTCGCGCAGCCGCTGGCGATGGTCGGCGATGTAGCTGGGCAGCCGCCCGGTCAGCGCCTGCGGCTCGGCCTCATCAGGCTCGGCAGGCACGGTCAGGGGGAGAAAGGGTTCGTTGAAGGACTGGACCATGGCGCGGAGATTGCCGCGTCATGGTTGAGGAAGGGTTAATGGAGACGGCACACCGAGCCGCCTGTCATCCCCGCGAAAGCGGCGACCCAGGCCCCGGCGTTTGAAGACGGGTCGCCGCTTTCGCGGGGATGACAGGAAGGTGGCGAGGTTGCTACCCCTTCATCCCTTCCCAGAAGCTTTTCACCTTGGAAAAGAACGACGACCCTTCCGGGTTGTTCTCCTCGCTCAGCTTCTCGAACTCGCGCAGCAACTCGCGCTGGCGGCTGGTCAGGTTGACCGGGGTCTCCACCGCCAGCTCGATCACCATGTCGCCGGTGTTCGGCGACCGCAGCGCCGGCATCCCCTTCGACCGAAGCCGCATCTGCTTGCCCGACTGCGCCCCGGCGGGGACCTTGACCCGCGCCTTGCCGCCATCGATCGTCGGCACCTCGATCTCGCCGCCCATCGCGGCGGTGGGCATCGACACCGGCACCCGGCAGAAGAGATGCACCCCGTCCCGCTGGAAAAGCGCGTGCTCCTTCACCTCGATGAAGATGTAGAGGTCGCCGTTCGGTCCGCCGCGCAGGCCCGCCTCGCCCTCGCCCGCCAGCCGGATACGCGTGCCCGTCTCCACCCCCTGCGGGATGTTGACCGACAGCTGCTTTTCCTTCTGCACCCGGCCCTGGCCGCCGCAGGTACGGCAGGGGTTCTTGATGATCTGGCCCATGCCGTTGCACTGGTGGCAGGTGCGTTCGATGGTGAAGAAGCCCTGCTGCGCCCGGACCTTGCCCATGCCGTTGCAGGTGGGGCAGGTGACCGGCTCGGCCCCGCCTTCCGCGCCTGACCCGTGGCAGGTGTCGCAGGTGACAGAGGTGGGCACGGTGATGGTCTTCTGGATGCCGGTATAGGCCTCCTCCAGCGAAACCCGCATGTTGTAGCGCAGGTCCGAGCCGCGCTGCGCGCGTGACCGGCCTCCGCCGCTCCCGCCGCCGCCCCGGCCCATGAAATCGCCGAACAGGTCCTCGAACACGTCCGAGAAGGCGCTGGCGAAATCGCCCTGCTGGCCGTAGCCGCCGGGACGCGGGCCACCACCCATGCCGCCTTCAAAGGCCGCATGGCCGAAGCGGTCGTAGGCCGCCTTCTTCTGGTCGTCCTTCAGGACCTCATAGGCCTCGTTCACTTCCTTGAACTGGGCCTCGGCCTGCGGGTTGTCGGAGTTGCGGTCGGGGTGCAGCTCTTTCGCCTTCGCCCGATAGGCTTTCTTCAGCTCCTCCGCCGAAGCACCCTTCTTCGCCCCCAGAACCTCGTAATAGTCGCGCTTTGCCACGGCAAAACCCCCATGTGGAACCGGCGAGGGGCGGCCCGTTGCCAGACCGCCCCCTTTTCCGATTCCCGCGGCTTACTTCCGCTTGTTGTTGCCCAGGTCCTCGAAGTCGGCGTCGACGATGTCGTCGTCATCCACCGGCCGCGGCTCGTCCTCGGCGCTGCCGCCCTCGGCCTGGGTGGCCTTGTAGATCGCCTCGCCCAGCTTCATCGCGGCTTCGGTCAGGTTCTGGATGCCGCTCTTGATCTTGCCGGCATCCTCGCCCTTCAGCGCGTCTTCCAGCGGGCCCATCGCCAGTTCGATCGCCTCGACGGTGGAGGGGTCGACCTTGTCGCCATGTTCGGACAGCGACTTCTTCGTCGAATGCAGCAGGCTTTCGCCCTGGTTCTTGGTCTCGACCAACTCGCGACGTTCCTTGTCGGCTTCGGCATTCGCCTCGGCGTCCTTGATCATCTGCTCGATGTCCGAGTCCGACAGGCCGCCCGAGGCCTGGATGGTGATCGCCTGCTCCTTGTTGGTGCCCTTGTCCTTGGCTTTCACCGACACGATGCCGTTGGCGTCGATGTCGAAGGTCACCTCGATCTGCGGCACCCCGCGCGGGGCAGGGGGGATCTGTTCCAGGTTGAACTGGCCCAGCATCTTGTTGTCGGCGGCCATCTCGCGCTCGCCCTGGAACACGCGGATCGTCACCGCGTTCTGATTGTCCTCGGCGGTCGAGAAGACCTGGCTCTTCTTGGTCGGGATCGTGGTGTTGCGGTCGATCAGCCGGGTGAAGACACCACCCAGAGTCTCGATCCCCAAGGACAGCGGGGTCACGTCCAGAAGGACCACATCCTTGACGTCGCCTTGCAGCACGCCAGCCTGGATCGCCGCGCCCAAAGCCACGACTTCATCCGGGTTGACGCCCTTGTGGGGTTCCTTGCCGAAGTATTTGGTCACTTCCTCGATCACGCGCGGCATCCGGGTCATCCCGCCGACCAGCACGACCTCGTCGATGTCGTCCTTGCTGACACCGGCATCCTTCAGCGCGGCCATGCAGGGCTTGATCGACTTCTTGATCAGGTCCTCGACCAGGCTTTCCAGCTTGGACCGCGTCAGCTTGACCACCAGGTGCAGGGGCTGCCCGGTGTTCTTGTCCATGCTGATGAAGGGTTGGTTGATCTCGGTCTGCTGGCTGGACGACAGCTCGATCTTGGCCTTTTCCGAGGCCTCCTTCAGCCGCTGCAGCGCCATCTTGTCCAGCGTGAGGTCGACGCCATGCTCTTTCTTGAACTCGTCCGCGAGATACTGGACGATCCGCATGTCGAAGTCTTCACCGCCGAGGAAGGTGTCGCCGTTGGTCGACTTGACCTCGAACAGGCCGTCGTCGATCTCCAGGATGGTGATGTCGAAGGTCCCGCCGCCAAGGTCATAGACCGCGATGGTCTTCGATTCCTTCTTGTCCAGCCCATAGGCCAGCGCGGCAGCCGTCGGCTCGTTGATGATGCGCAGGACTTCCAGCCCCGCGATCTTGCCCGCGTCCTTGGTGGCCTGGCGCTGGGCATCGTTGAAATAGGCGGGCACGGTGATCACCGCCTGGGTGACGGTCTCACCCAGATAGGATTCAGCCGTTTCCTTCATCTTCTGCAGGATGAAGGCCGAAACCTGCGACGGCGAATATTTCTCGCCCCGCACTTCCACCCAGGCGTCGCCGTTGCCGCCGTCGACGATGTGGTAGGGGACAAGCTTCTTGTCCTTTTCCACCTCGGCATCGCCCAGCCGGCGGCCGATCAGACGCTTGACGGCGAAGACGGTGTTGGTGGGGTTGGTCACGGCCTGGCGCTTGGCGGGCTGGCCGACCAGGCGTTCGCTTTCCGTGAAGCCGACGATGGAGGGCGTCGTGCGCGCGCCTTCCGAATTCTCGATCACCCGGGGTTGCGAGCCGTCCATGATGGCAACGCAGGAGTTGGTGGTCCCGAGGTCAATACCGATGACTTTGGCCATGTGTGTATCCCTTTACTTCAGGCGATGTTCCGGCAAGGACCCTTGAAAAGCAGGCATCCCCACCTTGTGAAAAGCGTCAGGTCTGGCGGCCCGGCGCCCGTGTGTGGCGTATATAGGCAGGCGTTTTCAGGGCTGCAACGGTTGGCGCATGGGCTTTGCCGCGAATCTTCTGCAATGATGCGCGGAAATCCGCAGTTTGCCCGGACAAGCCCGGCCAGCCGTCATGGCAAGCCCAGGCGGCAGCAGCCCGAAAGGCGCGCTGGATCCGGCCCGGTCAGGAACAGGTCGGCGGCAATCCCGTAGGCTTGGTCCGACATGCCGTCCGAACACGCGGCGGGTGCCAGGACGGCAATGCCCTCGGGCAGGGTAAGGGCCGCCGTCTGCGACCAGGGCAGCGCGGGCCAGCTGGCGGCGATAGGCGCGATCCGGGGCGCCTCGTCCATGGGCGTCTGCAGCCGGGTCTCGCCCTTCGCCGGGTCGATCCGCAGCGACCAGAAAGGTTCGGTCCCCAGGCAGGTCAGCGGGGTTTCCAGCGCGTTCCAGTCCGGCCCCTCTGCCCGCGACAGGAAACGCATTGCGACAAAGCCGTTGCCTTCCCCGGTGTTCACAAGGCCCCAGCCTTCCGTCTCGTACAGCACCTCGACCCCCGTCGCATCCGGCGCCAGTGTCCCGATCACCGCAGAGCCCGCATCCGGCAGCGCGCGGATGTTCAGAACGTCGTCCGCGGCCACTCCGGTCACGTCATGCGGCGCGGGATAGACCTCGGCCCGCAGCGCTGCCGGAAGCAGCCAGAGCAGCGCCACCGCAAGACGGATCATCGCTGCTTTCCCCAGCTGGCCGAGGCGTGCTGCCGGGTGAAGAACTCCGCCATCAGGCCAATCAGGATGCAGACCAGCGCATATTTGATCGCGTATTCGTACGAGGTATAGCGCGGCGTGTAGTTCAGGAAGACGAAGCCGCGGGTCTGGTCGATGATGTGGAACAGCGGGTTCCAGTCGAACCAGCTGCGGCGGTTGCTGGCAAGGTTGTTGGCCAGCACCATCTTGCCCGAAGCGATCACGTTGGCCCGGGTGTAGAGCGTGACGATGATCATCACCAGCTCGGGCTGCCAGGGTCGGGCCGACATGAACACCATCCCGATCCCGATCCCCGAGAACCAGGACAAGAGATACATGCCCAGCATCCCGACGGGTTCCTCGATGACGACCGGGTTCCAGATCGCGTGATACACGAAGAGGATGGACGCGGCGGCCAGCGTCTGCTGGTAAAGCGATGCCAGTGCCGCGCCCATGATCGAGATGACCGGGTTCATCGGCGCATGCATCATCATCTGCGAGGTCGGCCCGTCCGCCTGCGAGACCGCGCGGATGGTCTTGATATGGGTCATGAACATGAAGACGCCGGACATGACATACAGCATGAAGTCCCCGCGCACCGCGATACGCCGCATCCCGAAGAGCTGCATCATGAAGAACATGACCAGAAGCATGATCAGCGACTGCACGATCGACATCACCAGGCCCAGCACCGCATTGTTGTGCGTCCGGCGCAGGTTGCGGATGGCGATGTGGTAAACCAGCTCCAGCGTCTCGAACGCCAGGCCAAGCCGGGACCGTGCAGCGGGCTTGTGTCGGAACATGCGCCTTTCCCTCCGGCCGGCATCCTGCACCAGGAAATCTTGCCGTTCCGTTGATGGCGAAGGATAAGGACCTCCGAGCCGTTGATCAATCGCCACGGGGGCCGGGATGGATTTTGCCGAACTGATGCTGCTTTTCCGCCGCCTGGCGCTGGAGGCGGGCGCGCGCATCCTGCAGGTCTACCACGGCCCGGACTTCGAGGTCCGCGCCAAGGGCGACGCCTCGCCCGTGACCGAGGCCGACCTTGCCGCCGATGCCGTCATCTCTGCCGGTCTCCGCGCCGCCTTTCCGCAGGTGCCGCTGATCACCGAGGAGCAGGCCGTCAGCCACGCGCTGACCGCCAGCACCTTCTTCATCGTCGATCCGCTGGACGGCACCAAGGAATTCGTCCAGCGCCGCGGCGATTTCACCGTCAACATCGCCTATGTTCAGGACGGCGTGCCCACCCATGGCGTCGTCTATGCCCCGGCGAAGGGGCGGCTGTTCTACACCCTGCCCAACGGCCGCTCGGTCGAGGAGACCGGCCCCTTCGGCCCCGATGCGGGCGTGGTCACGCCGTTGCGCGTATCCACCCCCGACAACGCCGCGCTTATGGTCGTCGCCTCGAAATCCCACCGCGACCAGGCAACGGACGACTACATCGCGCGCTATGCGGTCCGCGACATGACCTCCGCCGGGTCCAGCCTGAAGTTCTGCCTTCTGGCGACGGGCGAGGCCGACCTCTACCCCCGTCTCGGCCGCACGATGGAATGGGACACCGCCGCCGGGGATGCCGTGTTGCGCGGGGCAGGGGGCTGCACCGTCCGCTTCGACGACCACCAGCCCCTCGCCTACGGCAAGCCCGGCTGGGACAATCCGTTCTTCATCGCCCATGCGCCTGGCGTGGTGCTGAAATGAAGACCCTCATCGCCATCCCCGCCCGCTATGCCTCGACCCGCTACCCCGGCAAACCGCTGGTCACGCTCAAAGGCCCCGACGGCGGGAAGACCCTGATCCGCCGCAGCTGGGAGGCCGCGACAGCGGTGCAGGGCATCGACCGCGTCGTCGTGGCCACCGATGACGCCCGTATCGCCGACCATGCGGCAGGCTTCGGGGCCGAGGTGGTGATGACCTCGACGGACGCCCGCAACGGCACCGAACGCTGCGCCGAGGTGGCCGCGAAGCTTTCCGGGTACGACCTCATCGTGAACCTGCAGGGCGATGCCCCCCTCACCCCCGCCTGGTTCGTCGAACACCTGCTTGCGGGCATGGCCGCCGACCCCCAAGCCGACATCGCCACCCCGGTCCTGCGCTGCGATGGCCGGGCCGTTGCAGGCTTTCTCGCCGACCGCCGCGCTGGCCGTGTCGGCGGCACCACCGCCGTCTTCGGCGAACATGGCCG
Source organism: Tabrizicola sp. (assembly GCF_036781545.1). Taxonomy (GTDB): domain Bacteria; phylum Pseudomonadota; class Alphaproteobacteria; order Rhodobacterales; family Rhodobacteraceae; genus Tabrizicola. The sequence continues at coordinate 3,510 of NZ_DAIQAT010000067.1, read as the reverse complement.
CGCGCTCTATTTCTCCAAGGAAGTCATCCCCTACACCGGCCGCGACTACGCCCCAGACGAGCCGACCCCGGTCTTCCACCATGTCGGCGTCTACGCCTACCGCCCCGCCGCGCTGGCCGCCTATCCGTCCTGGCCCATCGGTCCGCTGGAGACCCTGGAAGGATTGGAACAGCTGCGCTTCCTTGAACAGGGCCGCCCCGTCCTCTGCGTCGAAGTCGAAGCCAAAGGCCGCCAGTTCTGGGAGCTGAACAACCCCTCCGACGTCACGATCATCGAATCCATGCTTGCTACAACCCCTGGGTGAAAAGCGACCGGATGCGGGTATGGATTGTCGCCTTGCCGTCGTTTTTTGATGCGAAAGACGGCCCGCTGGTGCAGTTTACCAATATTGCCGCGGCACTGCCCGCTTAAGGTCAGATTCGGCTGCGAACGACATTGAGTCGAGATTTTAGCGAGACCGGATGGGGTTGGGACGAGTCATGAAGACCAGAAAGATCACCAAGGCAGTATTTCCCGTGGCCGGGCTTGGAACGCGCTTCCTGCCAGCCACTAAGTCGATTCCGAAAGAGATCATGACGTTGGTCGACCGGCCGCTGATCCAGTACGCCATCGACGAGGCCCGCGCCGCCGGGATCAAGGAATTCATCTTCGTGACCTCGCGCGGGAAATCCGCGCTCGAGGACTATTTCGACCACGCTCCCGAGCTGGAATCCGAGCTGAAGAAGAAAAACAAGACCGACCTTCTGGATATCCTCAAGGACACCAACATGGATTCGGGCGCCATCGCCTATGTCCGGCAGAACCGGCCCATGGGTCTTGGCCATGCCGTCTGGTGCGCCCGCCGCCTGATCGGCAACGAGCCCTTCGCCGTCCTGCTGCCCGATGACGTGATCGCCGCCGAAACCCCCTGCCTGCAGCAGATGGTCGAGGCCCATGCCGAAACCGGAGGCTGCATGGTCGCGGCGATGGAAGTCGCACCGAAGCGGACCTCCAGCTACGGCGTCCTCGACATCGCCGAGGACAACGGCGCCATCGTCCGGGTCAAGGGCATGGTCGAAAAGCCGAAACCTGAGGATGCACCCTCGAATCTCGCGGTGATCGGGCGCTATATCCTGACGCCCAAGGTCTTGACCAACCTGAACAAGATCAAGCAGGGCGCGGGCGGGGAAATCCAGCTGACCGACGCCATCGCGGAAGAAACCAAACGCCCCGGCGGCGTCTTCGGCCTGCGCTTCCGGGGTCAGCGCTACGATTGCGGCTCGAAGATCGGCTTCCTGCAAGCCACCGTCGCCTTCGGCTTGTCGCGACCGGAATTCGGCGAGGAATTCGCCGATTTCCTGCATTCGCTGACCGCGATGCAGAAGGCCGCGCAATAGGATTGGCCGTCCGGGGCGAGACACCGGCCTTTCCCCGGCACCTGCCCCATGCCTGTGCGGTGGGCGAGCTTGAGCCGCCCCCCACTGGCCTGACCGGCGTGCTTCTGGCGCTGAAACTGCGCCTTCGCCGCCAACGCCTTCTGGTGCGCGCGATGCGGAAACGTCGCCAGCTTTCGGTGGTGGCGGACCGCACCGCGCAGATCACCCGCGGCGATGTGCTGTGCTTCCTCTGCCTGCGGAACGAGGCGCAGCGCCTGCCGCATTTCCTGCGCCATCATCGCGCGCTGGGGGTCCGGCACTTCCTGGTCGTCGACAACGCCAGCACGGATGGCTCCGCCGTCCTGCTGGCTGACCAGCCCGATGTCTCGCTCTGGCACACCCCCGCCAGCTACAAGGAGTCCCGCTTCGGGATGGACTGGCTGACCTGGCTGCAGATGCGCCACGGTCACGGCCACTGGTGCCTGACGCTCGATGCCGATGAACTGCTGGTCTACCCCTATTGGCAGACCCGCCCGCTGCCCGCCCTGACCGGCTGGCTGGAGGCGCAGGGCCGCGACAGCCTCGGCGCGCTGACGCTGGACATGTATCCCGAAGGCCCGGTGTCGCAAGGCGCTGTGGGGCAGGAGGACGACCCGATCTGCCATCTGTCATGGTTTGATGCGGGGAACTATCAGGTCCAGGTCCAGCCCCGGATGCGCAATCTCTGGGTCCAGGGCGGTGCCCGCGCCCGCGCCTTCTTCGCCGCCGACCCCCGCCGTGCCCCCACGCTGAACAAGACCCCGCTGGTCCGCTGGCACTGGCGGCAGACTTACGTCAACTCCACCCACGCCCTCCTGCCGCCGCGCCTGAACCAGGTCTACGCGGCAGATGGGGGAGAGCTGACCTCCGGCGTCCTTCTCCACACCAAGTTCCTGCCCGGCATCACCGACCGCTCCGCCGAAGAAAAGGCGCGGGGGCAGCATTTCGGCGACGCCAGCCAGTATGCCGCTTACTACGACCGCCTCACCGCCGACCCGGTCTTGCGCTGCGCCGCCTCCACCCGCTACACCGGCTGGCGGCAGTTGGAGGCTTTGGGCCTGATGTCGCGGGGCGGCTGGATATGACGGGACAGGCGGGGGCCGTATGGGCCTGATCGACCTCATCCGCCTGCGCGTGCGCCGCCGCTACCTGCTGGCCCGCGCCTTCCGCCGCCGCCGCCAGCTCACCCCCGTCGCCGACCGCACCGCCGGGCTTGCCGCGCAGCCGATCCTCCTCTTCTCCACCCTCCGCAACGAACGCATCCGGCTCCCCTACTTCCTCGCCTACTACCGCCGCCTCGGGGTGGACCACTTCCTCATCGTCGACAATGGCTCCGACGACGGCAGCCGCGACTACCTGGCCCGGCAGCCCGACGTCTCGGTCTGGTCCGCCACCGCCGGCTACCGCCAGTCGCGCTTCGGCATGGACTGGATGATGCATCTCCTCCGCCGCCACGGCCACGGGCGCTGGTGCCTGACCGTCGATGTCGACGAATTCCTCGTCTACCCATTCTGCGAGACCAGACCCCTCCGCGCCCTCACCGACTGGCTGGACAGCGCCGGAACCCCCAGCTTCGCCGCGATGATGCTGGACATGTATCCCAAGGGCGCGATGCACGAGCAGCCCTATGCCGAAGGGCAGAACCCCTTCGAGATCGCCCAGTATTTCGACAGCGGCAACTACCTGATCAATCGCAATCCGCTCTACCGCAACCTCTGGATCCAGGGCGGCCCCCGCGCCCGCCTCTTCTTTCCCGACCGCCCGAAACACGCGCCAGCCATGAACAAGACGCCCCTGGTCAAGTGGCACCGCTCCTACGCCTATGTCTCCTCGACCCATATGGCCCTGCCGCGCCACCTGAACCTCACCTACGAGGATCAGGGCGGCGAACGTGCCTCGGGCGTCCTCCTCCATGCCAAGTTCCTGGATACCTTTGCCGCCAAGGCCGCCGAGGAACTGGCGCGTGGCCAGCATTATGCCGAAAGCCACGAATACCGCGCCTACCGCGAGGGCATCGCCCGCGAACGCGATCTCTGGTGCAACTGGAGCGAAAAATATGTCAACTGGCGCCAGCTGGAGGTGCTGGGCCTGATGTCGAAAGGAAACTGGGCGTGAC
>NZ_DAIQAT010000066.1:0-17600 GCF_036781545.1 Tabrizicola sp. | reverse complement strand
CGTCAGCGGCTCGAAATAGAGGCGGTCGGAGGTGTCATAGTCGGTCGAGACGGTCTCGGGGTTGCAGTTGACCATGATGGTCTCATAGCCCGCGGCGGTCAGGGCGAAACAGGCATGGCAGCAGCAATAGTCGAACTCGATGCCCTGGCCGATGCGGTTCGGGCCACCGCCGAGGATGACGACTTTCTTCGCTCCGGTGGGGCGGGATTCGCATTCCACGTCGCCCATCGCGGGGGATTCGTAGGTGGAATACATGTAGGGGGTCTGCGCCTCGAACTCGGCCGCGCAGGTGTCGATGCGCTTGAAGACGGCGGTGACGCCGAGCCGGGTGCGGGCGCGGCGCACCTGGGCCTCATCGCGGCCGGTGAGCTTGGCGAGCCGGGCGTCGGTGAAGCCCATCATCTTGAGGCTGCGCAAGCCTTCGGCCGAGAGCGGCAGGCCGTCCTTGCGGATCTGCGCCTCGGTCTCGACGATCTCGCGGATGCGGGCGAGGAACCAGGGGTCGAAGGCGGTGATCGCCTGGATGTCGTCGTTCGAGAACCCCTCGCGCATGGCTTGGGCGATGACGCGGAGGCGGTCGGGAGTGACCTCGGAGAGTTTCTTCGAGACGGCGGCGCGGTCCGGCGCGCCGGGGATGGCGATCTCGTCAAAGCCGGTGAGGCCGGTTTCCAGCGAGGCCAGCGCCTTCTGCAGGCTTTCATGGATGGTGCGGCCGATGGCCATGGCCTCGCCCACCGATTTCATCGCGGTGGTCAGGTTGGGCTCCGACCCCGGGAATTTCTCGAAGGCGAAGCGGGGGATCTTGGTGACGACATAGTCGATGGAGGGTTCGAAGCTGGCGGGCGTGACGCGGGTGATGTCGTTGTCTAGCTCGTCCAGCGTGTAACCGATGGCGAGCTTCGCGGCGATCTTGGCGATGGGGAAGCCGGTGGCCTTCGACGCCAGCGCCGAGGAGCGGCTGACGCGGGGGTTCATCTCGATCACCACCATGCGGCCGTCCGCGGGGTTGATCGCCCATTGCACATTGGAGCCGCCGGTCTCGACCCCGATCTCGCGCAGGACGGCGATGCTGCCGTTGCGCATGATCTGGTATTCCTTGTCGGTCAGGGTCAGGGCGGGGGCGACGGTGATGGAATCGCCGGTGTGGACGCCCATCGGATCGACGTTCTCGATCGAGCAGACGATGATGGCGTTGTCGGCGCGGTCGCGCACCACCTCCATCTCGTATTCCTTCCAGCCGAGGAGGGATTCATCGACCAGCACCTGCGCGACGGGAGAGGCTTCGAGGCCGGACTTGATGATGGCCTCATAATCGTCGCGGTTGTAGGCGACGCCGCCGCCGGTGCCGCCGAGGGTGAAGGCGGGGCGGATGATGGCGGGGAGGCCGACATATTCCAGCGCCTCCATCGCCTGCCGGATCCCGGCGGCGATGTCATACTTGCCGTTCACCGTGGGCGCGGCGACGATGGTGGCCTTGGGGTTCTCGAGCCCGATGCGGTCCATCGCCTCGCGGAACAACTTGCGATCTTCTGCCATTTCAATGGCGTCGCGCTTGGCGCCGATCAGCTCGACATTGAACTTTTCCAACACGCCCATGTCGGCCAGCGCCAGCGCGGTGTTCAGCCCGGTCTGCCCGCCCATGGTGGGCAGCAGCGCGTCCGGGCGTTCCTTCTCGATGATCTTGGCGACGACTTCGGGGGTGATCGGCTCGATATAGGTGGCGTCGGCCAGCCCTGGGTCGGTCATGATCGTCGCGGGGTTGGAGTTGACCAGGATCACCCGGTAGCCTTCCTCACGCAAAGCCTTGCAGGCCTGGGCGCCGGAGTAGTCGAATTCGCAGGCCTGGCCGATCACGATGGGACCCGCGCCGATGATCATGATCGACTTGATATCGGTCCGCTTCGGCATGTCAGCCCCCACCTATTGCGCAAAATTGTGCGGGTTATAGAGAGAAGCCGGACCGGCGCAAGGGGCAAACGGGCGCGCTTTTCGCCATCCGTGCGCCGAGGGTATCCGGGCCGGGAGGACGGGGAAGAGCTGTCGCAATCCGGGCCATGCCGGTCGGGAAAGCCTCTGGCGCGGGGCGTCGCCGCGGCGTAATGCGAAGACAGGGAACGGGGGCGTTGAGTGATCCTTGTGGAGCATGGACCGGGGGACCGAGCGGCGCTGTTTTCGGCGCCGCGCGAAGTCATTGCCGCCCATGACCCGCGCGACGTGGCCAAGGCGCTTGCGAAGGCGGAAGCGGCGCGCGCGGCGGGGGCCTGGGTCGCGGGCTATGTCGCCTATGAGGCCGGCTATGCGCTGGAGCCGAAGCTGCGCCGGTTGATGCCGCGCAAGCGACCGGGGCCGCTTCTGGCGCTGGGGGTGTTCGACGGGCCGCTCGACGCCGGGCCGGCTCTGGAGCGGGCGGCGGCGGAGGGGCGCCTGACCCGGATGACCGCGCCCGAGCCGATGATCGGCAGGCGGGCTTATGGTACTGCGGCGCGCAGGGTCTTCGACTATATCGCCGCGGGCGACTGCTATCAGGTGAACCTGACCTTCCCGATGACCGCCGCGCTGATGCAGGGCTCGGCGCTTGGGCTTTACGGGGCGTTCCGGCGGACGGGGGCGGTGGGGCACGGGGCCTATGTCGACCTTGGCGTCGGGCCGGTGGTGGTGTCGCGCTCGCCCGAGCTGTTCTTCCGGCTGGAGGGCGGGCGCATCGTCACCCGCCCGATGAAGGGCACCCGGCCCAGAGGGCAGGATGCGGCCGAGGATCGGGCGATCATCGCCGAGCTGGCGGCCTCGGCCAAGGACCGGGCCGAGAACCTGATGATCGTGGACCTGTTGCGCAACGACATCTCGCGGCTGTCGCGGGTGGGGTCGGTGCGGGTGCCGGAGCTGTTCGCCATCGAGACCTATGCGACGGTGCATCAGATGACCTCGACGGTGGAAGGGGTGCTCGACGGCCCGGCGACGCTGCCGGGGCTGATGACGGCCCTCTTTCCCTGCGGTTCCGTCACCGGGGCGCCGAAGATCCGGGCGATGGAGATCATCCGCGAGCTGGAGCCCCATCCGCGCGGGGTCTATTGCGGCGCGGTGGGCTGGATGTCGCCGGAGGGCGAGGCGGATTTCTCGGTGGCGATCCGGACGCTGTCGGTCTGGGGCGACCGGATCGTGATGAATGTGGGCGGCGGGTTGACGCATGGCTCGACGGTCGAGGGCGAATGGGAGGAGGCCCTGTGGAAGGCGCGCTTCGTGAAGGCGGCGGTGAGCCGGGGCTGAAGCTGATCGAGACGCTGCTGTGGGACGGTCGCGCCGCCCCGCGCTGGGCGTTGCATGCGGCGCGGCTTCGGCGGTCGGCGGGTCTGTTGGGCTGGGACTGCCCCGAGGTCGTGCCCGCAGGCCCCGACCACCCGGCACGGCTGCGGCTGACGCTGGACCGGGAGGGTCGGGTGGAATGGACGGTGGCCGAGCTGCCCCCCGCGAAGGCGGAATGGCGGGTGGGGCTGGCGGTGGAGCGGCTGCGGTCGGACGATCCCTGGCTGCGGGTGAAATCCACCCGGCGCGAAGCCTATGACCGGGCGCGGGCGGCGCTGCCGCAGGGGCTGGACGAGGTTCTGCTCCTCAACGAGCGCGCCGAGGTCTGCGACGGGTCGATCACCAGCGTCTTCTTCGACCGGGGGCAGGGGATGCGGACGCCGCCTTTGGCCTGCGGTCTGCTGCCGGGAGTGCTGCGGGCGGAACTGGCGTGCCCGGAGCAAGTGCTGACGGTCGACGATCTGCCGCAGGTGCGGCTCTGGGTGGGCAATGCTCTGCGGGGCCTGATCCCGGCGGTTTTCATACTGGATTGAAATATCCCCGCCGGAGGCATCCGGTATTGGCCAAGGGAGCCTCCGGCGGGGATATTTGCGCCAGTATGAAAGGGCGCGGGCTTGACTTCATGCGGGGGGCAAGGTGTATCGGCCCGGATGACCTTGAGGCCCTGGGAAGGGGAATGAGAATGCACGCCTATCGCAGCCACACCTGTGCCGCGCTGAACAAGGCCCATGTGGGCGAGACCGTCCGGCTGTCGGGCTGGGTCCACCGGGTGCGCGACCATGGCGGGGTGCTCTTCATCGACCTGCGCGACCATTACGGGATCACCCAGGTGTTGTGCGATGGCGACAGCCCCGCGTTCAAGGCGCTGGAGGCGGTGCGCAGCGAATGGGTGATCAAGGTGGACGGCCGGGTGAAGGCGCGGGATGCCTCGCTGGTGAACGCCAAGATCCCGACGGGCGAGATCGAGGTCTATGTGACCGGGGTCGAGGTGCTGGGCGCGGCAGAGGAACTGCCGCTGCCGGTCTTTGGCGATACCGAATATCCCGAGGAGACCCGGCTGACCTATCGCTTCCTGGACCTGCGCCGCGAGACGATGCATGCGAACATGATGCTGCGGTCGAACGTGGTGCGCTGGCTGCGCAACGCGATGTGGGACCAGGGCTTCACCGAGTTCCAGACGCCGATCATCACTGCCTCCTCGCCCGAGGGCGCGCGCGACTTCCTGGTGCCAAGCCGCCTGCATCCGGGCAAGTTCTATGCGCTGCCGCAGGCGCCGCAGCAGTTCAAGCAGCTGATCCAGGTGGCGGGCTTCGACCGCTATTTCCAGATCGCGCCCTGCTTCCGCGACGAGGACCCGCGGGCGGACCGCTCGCCGACCGACTTCTACCAGCTGGACGTCGAGATGAGCTTCGTGACGCAGGATAACGTCTTCGCCGCCGTCCAGCCGGTGTTGCAAGGCCTGTTCGAGGCGTTCAACGATGTGGGCGGCAAGGCCCGCAAGGTCTATTCCGACTGGCCGCGCATCGCCTATCGCGACTCGCTGAAGTGGTACGGGTCGGACAAGCCCGACCTGCGCAACCCGATCCGGATGCAGGATGTGAGCGAGCATTTCCGCGGTTCTGGCTTTGCCATCTTCGCCAAGCTTCTGGAGCAGGAGGGCAACGAGATCCGCGCCATCCCGGCGCCGAAGGGTGGCTCGCGCAAATTCGCCGACCGGATGAATGCCTTTGCCCAGAAAGAGGGCCTGCCAGGCATGGGTTATATCTTCTGGCGCAAGGCTGATGGCAAACCTGACCCTGCCGTCTTTTCGCTACTGGATAAGTGGTGGTCGTTCAGCGCTGCCGCTGAAAACTTCTGGGATAATGTCCCAAAAGATAAACTGTCAGAGCAAGAAACCTTCGAAGCAAGCGCGCGAGCGACTGACGGGAACTGGCCGACGTTGTCCGAAGTGAGCAACGCCATTCCAGCCGAACTGGAAATAGTAGGAAGCAGCATCCTCGCAATGATCGAGACCGGCGGCGCCAAAAACCTTGCGGAGGCGCGACGCCTAATCATGGAGCATTTTGCGCCATTCGAAGCTGCCGGCCCCATTGCAAAGGCCATCGGGGTAGAGCGGACCGAGGCGCTGAGGCTGGAACTCGGGCTTGCGGAGGGCGACGCGGCCTTCTTCCTGGGCGGAAAGCCGGAGGCCTTCGAGGCCATCGCGGGGCGGGCGCGGAACGTGATCGGCGAGGAGCTGGGGCTGACTGAGCAGGACTGCTTCCGCTTCGCCTGGATTGTCGACTTCCCGATGTACGAGAAGACCGACGAGGGGAAGATCGACTTCTCGCACAACCCGTTCTCGATGCCGCAGGGTGGGCTTGAGGCGCTGTCGGGCGATCCGCTGAAGGTTCATGCCTGGCAGTATGACCTGGCCTGCAACGGCTACGAGGTGATTTCGGGCGGTATCCGCAACCACAAGCCGGAGATCATGTACAAGGCGTTCGAGCTGGCGGGCTATCCGGCCTCGGAGGTGGACAAGCGCTTTGGCGGGATGGTCAAGGCGTTCAAATACGGCGCGCCTCCGCACGGCGGCTGTGCTGCGGGGATCGACCGGCTGGTGATGCTTCTGGCCGATACGCAGAACATCCGCGAGGTCATCATGTTCCCGATGAACCAGCGGGCCGAGGATCTGCTGATGAATGCGCCGTCCGATCCGACGCTTCAGCAGCTGAGGGAGTTGTCCTTGCGCGTGGTGCCGAAGGACAGCTGATGTACCAGGCCTCGGTCCCCGTCTTCCGCCACTACCTGTCGCGCATCAGCGACATCGTGGCTGTGGCGGGGCCGGATGCCCTGGACGCGCAGATCGCCGATACCTTTCCCGCCCGCCAGCAGTTCGCGACTGCGGCGGGCTTTGCCTTGCGGATCGCCTGCCCGCTGGCGGGGCGCGAGGTGCCGGACCTGCCGGAGGCCTTGGGGCCGCGTCTGGCGGTGGCCCGCGCGATGCTGGGCGGGATGACGCCGGGCGAGTTCGAGGGGGCCGAGGCGCGGGTGATCCGGCATCAGGCGGGCTTTGCCGTGCTGGAGCAGACCGGGGTGGAGTTCCTGCATCTTTATGGCCTGCCGAATTTCTTCTTCCACCTGACCATGGGCTATGCGGCACTGCGCCTAGCCGGGGTGCCGCTGGGCAAGGCGGATTTCGACGGGTTCCATTCCTATCCGGCGGATTTCCGGTTCTGACGCCGAAGGCGGCTCAGGCCATGGAGCCGAGGGAGGCCACCCGATCCTCGATCATCCGGACGAGTTTCGCCCGGTCGAAAGCGGTGCGGATGTCCTGCGCCGCGGCCTCCAGCGCCGGGTCGCCCGCCGCGCGGGCCAGGCTGCGCAGGAAGGATTGCGCATATCCGGGATCGCCCGATCCGGCGATCAGTCCGGAGGCGCGGACCAGATCATCGCGCAGCGCCATCGGGTCGGCCGGGGGCGGGGCGGTATCCTGCCCGCGCTCCAGCGGGCCCGCGCCGGTGGCGAGCTGGCGAATCAGCCTGACCAGCGCCGCGACCGAGCCGATGGGCTTTTCGAGGAACCCCGTCGCCCCGGCATCCAACGCAGTCTCGCGGCCCTCGGGATCGCCGGAGAGGCCGAGCACGGGCAGGCCTTCCAGAGCAAGCTCGGCGATCAGGTCCTGGCCGCGGCCATCGGGCAGGCCAAGGTCGACGATCGCGAGGTCGGGGCGGTGGAAGGCCAGATGAAGCCGGGCGATTTCAAGGCTTTCCGCGCGGCGGAGCCTGGCCCCGGCGCGCTGCAGGATCAGGCGCAGCGCATCGCAGGTGAAGCGGCTGTCGTCGACGACCAGGACGGTCAGCCCGTGCAGGGGCAGGCGACCCTGACCCTGCGGCGGGGTTTGCGGCAGCGGCGCGTCGGGAGGAAAGGGCATGGGCGAACCTCGTCTGTCTTGCGCGGAAGTTTCGCCATGGCCCGTAAAGTCCGGGTTAACGCCTGCGACCCTTCTGCGCTTGCATGGCCCGTTCCCGGACCGCATAAGCAGGCGCGAGAGCTTGACGAGGACCCCATGATCGGACGCCTGAACCATGTCGCCATCGCCGTGCCGGACCTGGAGGCCGCCGCCGCGCAGTATCGCGGCACCTTGGGGGCGAAAGTGGGCGCACCGCAGCCCGAGCCGGACCACGGCGTGACGGTGGTCTTCATCGAACTGCCGAACACCAAGATCGAGCTTCTGCATCCGCTGGGAGAGGGTTCGCCCATTCTGGGATTCCTGGAGAAGAACCCCGCCGGCGGCATTCACCACATCTGCTATGAGGTCGATGACATCCTGGCCGCGCGCGACCATCTGAAGGCCTCGGGCGCGCGGGTGCTGGGGTCTGGCGAGCCGAAGATCGGGGCGCATGGCAAGCCGGTCCTGTTCCTGCATCCGAAGGATTTCAACGGCTGCCTGGTGGAGCTGGAGCAGGCATGAGCATCACCGGCGCCATTGTCCTTTATGCGACCACCTGGTTCCTGACGCTGCTTTGCGTGCTGCCGATACGGACCGTGTCGCAGGACGAGGCGAAGCACATCGTCCCGGGCACTCCGCCCGGCGCGCCGGCGGAAGAGATAGTGAAGCGCAAGGCCTGGATCACCACGCTGATCGCGACGCCGATCTGGGCGGTGATCATCGCGGTGATCCTGTCGGGCTGGATCACGATCGACGACCTCGACTGGTTCGGGCGCATCCGCCACTGACGGTGCGGGTGTCAGTGCCCGGCGCTGGCAAGCTGGTGGTAGAGATGGGTGAAGGTCGCCACGCCCAGGACCGGCACCAACAGGTTCAGGATCGGCACCGTCAGCGGCGCGGCCATCAGCGCCCCGGCGGCCCAGAGCGTCCAGCGGTTGCGGCGGCGCATGGCCTTGACCTCGACGGGCGGCAGGCGGCGGAGCGCGACGAGGCTGAAATATTCGCGGCCCAGAAGAAAGCCGTTCATCGCCCAGAAGAGAAGGGGGATGCCTGGGCCGAGGAACGGGTAGACGAGAAGCGCGCCCAGGTTCGCCGCGATCACCACGCCCAGAAAGTTGACCGACTGGCGCAACCCCTCGGCCAGGCTGAGCGGCGTTGCGGGCGGCAGCTGTGGATAGTGCCGGTCCTCGACCGCGTCGGCGACGTCTTCCAGGAATATCCCGGTGAAGGCCGAGGCCACGGGGACCATCAGGAAGACCGAAAGCCCGATCATGAGCAGGACCGAGGTCCAGCCCAGCAGCGTGTGCATCCCGGTGATCGGACCGATGACCGGCAGGTTGATCTGGTCGGGTGACAGCCACCAGATCAGCTGCAGGAACAGCGCGTAGGTGCCGAAAAGAAGGGCCAGCGCCAGAAGGAAACCCAGGAAGACCACCCGCCGGAAGCGGCGGTCACCGAGCTGGCCGAGCGCCCGGAAGAAGGCGGTGAAGATCACCCCTCGGCCCAGGTGACGATCTTCGCGAGATCGGGGCGCGGGCGGTCGGGGAAATCTGCGGGCGGGGTGCCGATATGGACGATGCCGGCCACGGTCTCGCCGCCCTGGCAGCCGAAGGCGCGGGCGGCGAAGGTCGCGTCATGCGCGGGCCAGCCGGTAAGCCAGTTCGCGCCCCAACCCGCTGCCTCGGCGGCATTGACGATGCTGAAGCACAGGGCACCGGCGGACAGCAACTGCTCGACCGGCGGGATTTTGGCCGAGGGCTTGGGCGAGGCGATCACCACCACCGCAAGCTTGCCATTGTCATACTGGCCGCGCCCCTTGGCCGCCATCTCGGCATCGCCGCCCAGTTCCTGCGCCCGCGCCTCGGCCAGATCGGCCAGCCGCTTGAAGGCCGCACCCTGAAGCACGACCAGACGCCAGGGCTCCAGCTTGCCGTGGTCGGGGACGCGGGTGGCGGCGGTCAGGATCTCGGTCAACTGGTCGCGGTTCGGCACCGGGAGGGAGAAGAGCTTGGCAGGCCGGGACTGGCGGGCGGAGAGGAAGGCGAGGGCAGCGTCGTTGCGAGGGGGCATGGGAAACCTGAGTGTTTTCTTCGCGGGCAGATTAGGCGGATTGCCGGTGCGGCGCCAGTCACCCGAGCGGTGGATTGTCCTGCGGTCGGCACCGACGACGTCCGACGCCGGAAAGATGTGCGGAACGTTCGGAAGTCCAGGAATTTTCCAGAAAATTCCTGGAGTTGTTCAAAGGTTGAGCGTCTTCGCCGCCTCGTCGATCCAGCCGCGGAGGAAGGCGTCGAAGCGGGCGTCGGGCTGGCGTTTGGCGAGGGTCGCGGCCAGCGGGTCTGGTGCGGTGATGTCGGAACCGCTCAACTCCTCCAGCACGGCATGGCCGCAGAAGGGAACGTAGACCTCGGAATAGCCGCCTTCGTGGACCAGGGTCAGCTTGCCGTCGCACAGGCGGTCGGCGGCCTGCATCGCCATGCGGGTAAGGCTGCGGAAGGTCTCGGCGGAGCAGAGCATCCGGCCCAGCGGGTCGACGGCGGCGGCGTCGAAGCCGCAGGCGACGATGATCGCCTCGGGCTGGAAGCGGTCGAGCGCGGGCAGGACCACCCGCTCCATCGCGTAGAGATAGCCGTTGTGGCCGGTCCCGGGCGGCAGCGGCAGGTTCAGGTTTGCGCCCTTTCCGGCGCCCGCGCCCTGCGCCTCGACCCCGCCGGTATCCAGGGGATAGTTCCGCTCCTGATGCAGGCTGATGGTCAGCACATCGGGGTCGTCGTAGAAGATCGCCTCGGTCCCGTTGCCGTGGTGGACGTCCCAGTCGATCACCGCGACGCGGCGGACCAGCCCCTCGGCCTGAGCCGCCCGGATCGCCACGGCGATGTTGTTCAACAGGCAGAATCCGTTCGGGAAATCGGCGGTGCAATGATGCCCCGGCGGGCGGGAGAGGGAATAGGCGTTGCGGGCCTCTCCGGTCAGCACCGCACGGAAGGCGGCTTTCGCCAGACCGGCGGAAAGCGCCGCGATCTCATAGCCGCCCGCGCCGAAGGGGGTGCGCAGGCCCAACTCGCCCCCACCCGCGTCGGAGGCGGCCTTGAAGGCAGAGAGATAGCTGTCCGGGTGGATGCGGAGGAGGTCGTCCTTCGTGGCGGGATCGGCCCCGCGCATCGACAGGTGCCGGGTCAGGCCCGTCACCTCGATCAGGTTGCGCAGGCGGCGCTTGGTCTCGGGGTTCTCGGGCAGGCCGCCCGGCGTGGGCTGCACCAGCCCTGTGACCGGAAGCGTGAAGGCGTAGTTGCCGCCGCCGTGCCAGAAGCAGCGTTCGTCGGAGAAGAAGGCGGTGGTCATCTGCGGTCTCCCTTTGGGTGAAGACTAGAAGCGGCGGGGGCGTTTGGCCAGACGGTGGGATCAGAGCCACATCCTTTGAAGGAAGGATCTGATAAATATCTTGCTCAGGAAACCTGGGCTCTTGCCATAACTCCCGTGCCCGGCTTTCAAGGGCCCATGACCGATCTGTCCCACCTCGCCCGGCCCAGCGCGATGATTGCCATCCGCGTCACCCCGAACGCCCGCCGTCCAGGGGTGGAACTGGTCGAGGAGCAGATCCGCGTCGCCGTCACCGAGACGCCCGAGGCCGGAAAGGCGACCGAGGCCGCCCGCGCGGCGCTGGCCAAGGCCATGGGGGTCGCGAAGACGCGGCTCACCCTTGTCCGCGGCGCGACGGCGCGCGACAAGCTGTTCCGGCTGGATTAAGCCTTCCGCTCCAGCCGGTAGCTGCCCTCGGGCAGGTTCAGCGCGGCGGCGAGGTCGCGGATCTGGGTCGTCGAAAGCGTGATGCGCAGGACCTCGTCGGTGCGGGGATCGACCTGCTCGACCGTCACGCAATCCTCGAAGGCGTTGATGACGATGTCTTCCAGAAGCGGTCCGTCCTCGCCCTCATCGACAAGGGTGATCACGGTGGCGTCGAATTCGTGCTCGATGGTGAACATGGGGTCAGGCTAGCGCCAAGGCCCGCAGGCGGCAACCCGGCATGACGCTTGCGTGAGACGGCCTTTCGCCCGCCCGCCGATTTGCTAGGCTTCGCGCGAACCAGAACGAGGTCCGTCATGCGTCGCCTGCTTTCCGCCGTCCTGATGCTTTCACTGGGCGGTTGCGTGGCGACTTATCCGGCCCCTCCCGCCGTGCCGCCGCAGGCCACTGTCGCCCCGGTCCAGCCGCCGCGCGCTGCGGCCGAGACGTTCGTCAGCGTGGTCGCGCGGGTCGAGCCGGTGGCAGAGCGCTATTGCCGCGACCGGGGCATCGCGCGGAACTGCGACTTCCGCATCGTCATCGACGACCGCCCGGGCCAGCCGCCGAACGCCTTCCAGACGCTGGATTCCTTCAACCGCCCGGTGATCGGCTTCACGCTGGCGCTGATCGCGGATGCGCGGAACGCCGACGAGCTGGCCTTCGTCCTGGGGCACGAGGCCGCGCATCATATATCCGGCCACATCCCCAAGCGGCAGGATCAGGCGATGTCCGGCGCGCTTCTGGCCGGGGTGCTGGCCCAGGCCAGCGGGCTGTCGCCGGAAGAGGTGCGGGCGGCGCAGAACATGGGCGCCGAGGTTGCAGCGCGCAGCTATTCCAAGGATTTCGAGCTTGAGGCCGATTCCCTTGGCGCCGAGATCGCGCTGGTCGCGGGCTATGATCCGATGCGGGGCACCGGCTTCTTCGACCGGCTGCCCGATCCCGGCGACAAGTTCCTCGGCAGCCACCCGCCGAATGCCGCGCGCAAGGCTGTGGTCGCGGCAACGGTCCGTCGTCTGACCGGCTCTTGATCTGGGTCAAGGCGGGCCGGGCCGGAGCGGGGCAGTTTCGTCCCGAGGACCGGAGGTTTTGACGATGATCGGGTATCCCGAGGCACCGAAGGCGTGGTGGCTTACCCGCGGCATGGCGCGGATTTCGGGCGTGAACCTGCCGCGCGCGGTGGTGGAGGGCTGGCTGCAGCGCGACGAGCTGGAATACCTGATCTCGCGCTGCGCGGCCTGCGGGCGCAGTGCGCAATGCGAAATCTGGCTGGTCGCCTCCGCCTCGGCGGATTCGATGCCGGACTTCTGCCCGAACAAGGCCGAGATCGAGGCGCTGGGCTAGCGCCGAAGGGACTGGCCGCCCTGCCGGGTGCAGACGGCGGCCGCGGCGGCGGGCCCTCCCCTCTGGTCCGTCGCCCTTTCTTTCCCTAGGAAGGCGGCATGATCGTCCTGGAAGACATCCTGCGCGACCGCGGCTCGCGCTATGCCGCCGCAGGGGGCCGCGTGACCTCGAAGGCCGAGATAGACGCCTTTCTGGCGACCCTGCGCCGCCGCCGCAAGTTCGACAAGGCCACGCACCACAGCTGGGCGGCGCTTCTGGCCGACGGTGGGCCCCTGAAGAACGATGATGGCGAGGCCGGAGCGGGCGCGGTGATCCTGAAGATGCTGGAGCGCGAGGGTGTGCCCGACCGCATCGTCGTCGTCACCCGCTGGTATGGCGGGGTGCACCTGGGCGGCGACCGCTTCGCCCATATCGTCACCTGCACCCGCGCCGCGCTGGCGGCGTTGCGAGGTGACGGGGATGTCGGCTGACACACATTCGCATTCTTGCATGAAAATCTTTGGTCCCCGCCCGTCCGGCTGGTAGACTGCCGCCTGCGGGCCACAAGAGCCCGGCAACGAGGGACGGACATGGATATCTCACGCGGTTTCCTGGTGGCGGGCGCGGTTTATCTGGTGGTCGGCATCGTGTTCGGTGCCTATATGGGCGGCAGCGGCGACCATACGCTTGCGCCGGTTCATGCCCATATCAACCTTCTGGGCTTCACGCTGATGACCGCGTTCGGCATCGGTTACCGGCTGATCCCCGGCCTTGCCGAGGGGGCGCTTCCCAAGCTGCATTTCTGGCTGCATCAGATCGGGTCGCTGCTTCTGCTTCTCGGTCTTTTCCTGATGATGACCGGCACTGTCGCCGAGGCCAGCATCGGCCCGGTCTTCCCGGTGCTGGAAGGCGCGATCCTGCTGGGTGCGGTGCTTTGGCTGGTCGGCGTGATCCGCCACGCCTGAGCCTGCGCGTGTTTCCGGGCGCTCGACGGCCCGGGTGTCCGGGGCTAACCTCTCGCCCCAAGGGCAGGGGGAGAGACGAATGCGCGACATGCTTGCAGCCGAGGCGCGGCGCTTCGCCAATACGGTGATCTGGTCCTGGGACGGTTTCCGCGCTGCCTGGGCCACGGAAAAGACGATGCGGCAGTGGACCATCGCCAATGTCCTTTCGGCCGCGCTGGCCTTCACGCTGGATCTGAGCCCCGGCGAACGCGCGCTGATCCTGGCGCTGGGCCTTCTGGTGCTGGCGGCGGAGCTGATCAACACCGCCATCGAGGAGGTGGTCGACCATATCTCGCCAGGCCCCGACCCTCGGGCGAAGAAGGCCAAGGACTGCGGCTCGGCCTGTGTGGCGCTGGCGGCGATCGCGGCGGGGGTGGCCTGGGTGGTGGTGCTGGTGGGGTAGGACAGATGGTGCCGTTGGGTAGGATAGAGCAGGTGTGATCTTGCAGATCGAGAGTTCAATGGGCTAGCAAAACCCAGCCGCCTTCGGACCATTCGTACATTTGATTAGATACCGGGTAAGCAGAACTGCCCTCCTCCTGGCGAAGGTATGCCAAAACGATCTCCCTGGCTGGGCTCGAATTCGCGTCAAAAACAAATATGCTTCCACGACTGGGATAAATGAGACCAATGCTGCCCCTCTTGGCGGACAGGTCTTCCCATATTTCCGGAAGCGCCATAAGGGCGCCTTCGTTCACCCCATCCATGACGAATGTGGCGATCCAGGGATCCTCGGAGAGAGCAACTATTTCCATCTTCGTGGCGCGATTTCGCAGGTTTCCGAATGCGGATTCGGAAAGCCTGTTCTCAGAAAGCCCTGAACGTTTGAGATCACCCGTAGTCAAATACCTCAGAAGCTCCGATTCCGAGATGACATAATAGATGGAAAGCCCGGGCGCGATCGGTTCTTGAACGAGCGGAGCAGAGTCGGGGTTGGCGGCGAGAATATCTGAAAAGAGATTCTGCTCTCTGATGGCCGGCAGTAGCTCGTCAACTAAAAGTGGTGCCTCAGATAGTGGGTTCTCAAGCAGAATTGAGATATGGTGTTGTACCTCGTCAAGGCGCTGCTGCCGCGAGGATAAAGAAGAAATATGGGCTTCAATGTTATCTGGATAGAGTGTCAGTTCATGCCCATCATTCATGGCTATCTTTAGAGACTTACCTTCCACATCGATAACTGCATTTTTGACTTCAGCATGGGACCGGGCAGCCTCTTGCATGAATTTCAGGGTCTCTGAAATGTCTGCTTTGGCAGATGCTGAAGCTAGCATGAGCGCAAGACGAAGTAGAGCGCGAAACAACTTATAACCTCGCAGACGGGTTGCAACTGCTCATCATTCTCGCAGATCGGTGCAGATTCAGGAACGCGGAATGTAACGGCTGATGATGAAGTGGGGGCAATTCAAATGAGAGACCGGCTACTGCCCGCAAGCGAAGAAAGGCCTCACACCACCCGACCCCAGAGATCGTACTCCCCGGCCTCGTCCACTTCGACCTGGACGATGTCGCCGGGGGCCAGTCCCTCGAAGCCTTCGTCGATGAAAAGGTTGCCGTCGATCTCGGGCGCGTCGGCCTTGGTGCGGCAGGTGGCGCCGTCTTCGTCCACCTCGTCGACGATCACCTCCAGCACTTTTCCAACCTTTGCGGCGAGTTTCGCCCCAGAAATCGCCTGCGCTTTTTCCATGAAGCGATCAAAGCGCTCCTGCTTCACCTCTGGCGGGACGTGATCGGGCAGGAGGTTCGACCGCGCTCCGGCGACGTTTTCGTACTGGAAGCAGCCGACCCGATCCAGTTGCGCCTCGTCCAGCCAGTCGAGCAGCGTCTGGAACTCCGCCTCGGTCTCGCCGGGGTAGCCGACGATGAAGGTGGAGCGCAGGGTCAGGTCGGGGCAGACCGCGCGCCAGGCGGCGATCTCGTCCAGGGTCTTCGCCGCCGCCGCGGGCCGGGCCATGCGGCGCAGCGTGTCGGGGTGGGCGTGCTGGAACGGGATGTCGAGATAGGGCAGCACAAGCCCCTCGGCCATCAAGGGGATCAGCTGGCGGACATGCGGATAGGGATAGACATAGTGCAGCCGCACCCAGGCGCCGAGCTTGCCCATCTCGCGCGCAAGATCGATGATATGGGCGCGCACCTCGCCGCCCTGCCAGGGGGAAAGGTCGTGCTTGCGGTCGACGCCATATGCCGAGGTGTCCTGGCTGATCACCAGAAGCTCCTTCACCCCCGCCGCCACCAGCTTTTCCGCCTCGCGCAGCACGGCATGGGCGGGGCGGCTGACCAGCTTGCCGCGCATGTCGGGGATGATGCAGAACTTGCAGGCGTGGTTGCAGCCTTCGGAAATCTTCAGATAGCTGTAGTGCCGGGGCGTCAGGCTGACGCCGGTCGCGGGCAGAAGGTCGATGAACGGATCGGGCGCGGGGGGCACCGCGCCATGGACGGCATCCAGCACCGCCTCGTACTGGTGCGGGCCGGTCACCGCCAGCACCTTTGGATGGGCGCCGGTGATGTAGTCGGGCTCGGCGCCCAGGCAGCCGGTCACGATCACCCGGCCGTTTTCCTGCAGGGCCTCGCCGATGGCCTCAAGGCTTTCGGCCTTGGCCGAATCCAGAAAGCCGCAGGTGTTCACGATCACCGCATCCGCGCCCTTGTAGTCCGGACTGATCGCATAGCCCTCGGCCCGAAGCCGGGTCAGGATGCGCTCGCTGTCGACCAGCGCCTTCGGACAGCCCAGCGAGACCATGCCGATGGTCGGCTGGCCCTCGCGCCGCAGGTCGGGGACAAGGGCGCGGGCAAGGTCGGGGCGAAGGATCGGCGGGTTTTCGGACATGCGCCGCCTATACTCCGCGCGGGCCTGCGTGGAAAGCCCGGGGCCGCGCGCGCCTCTCGGCTATTTGATGCCAGTCCGGACCCCCTGACTTGGCATCGCGCCGCCTGCGGGCATAGACTTCGACAAAACAAGAACATCCGAGGAGGTGAGCATGCGCTGGATCGTCCGGGTCGGGGTAGGGCTGGCGGGGATCGTGCTGGTGGCCGTCGGCCTTTTGGCCATGGTCCCCTCCGAGCGGATCGCCCAGGCGGTCTCGGCGCAGTTCGAGGCGATGACCGGCCGCAAGATGGCCCTGACCGGCGAGGTGAAGCCGCGGCTCTGGCCCTCGCTGGGTGTGACGACCGGGCCGGTCAGCATCGCCAATGCCGACTGGGCGGCGAGTGACCAGCCGCTCTTCCGTGCCGAAAGCCTGTCGATCGACGTCAACCTCGGCGCGCTGATGGGGGGCGAGGTGAAGATCCTCGGCCTGTCCGCCGACCGGCCCGAGATCAACCTGGAGCGCGACAAGGACGGCCGGGCAAACTGGGTCTTTGCGGCCAGCACGGCGGGTGCGGAGGGCGGCGTCCCTGCCGCGGCGACCGGCTTCACGCTGGACCAGGGGTCGATCACCGGCGGACAGGTCCGGTTCAACGACCGCCAGTCGGGCCGCGTGATCGCGCTTGACGATGTGGACGCGAGCCTGTCGATCCCCGATTTCTCCGGCCCCTTCATACTGAAGGCGACGGCGCTGTCCGGGGGCCAGAGCGTGGCTCTCGACCTGAAGGGCGGGGTCTTCTCGGCCTTCGCCATGGGCCGCGTGGTGCCCTTGATCGCAAAGTTGACTGCAGGCGGCTCGACCGTCAGCTTCGACGGTCGTGGCGGCTATGCCCCGGTTGCGGCCGAAGGCGCGCTGACGGCGAACCTTGCCGACCTTCCGGCAGTGGGGGCGCTGATGGGGTCGGACCTCGCCCGGCCCGACCCCGGTCTTGGAAAGGACAAGCTTCAGGTCACCGGCACGCTGACCATGGACGGCACCGGCGCCGCCTTCCTGCGCGAGGCCGAGATCACGGCGGACCAGAACCAGGTCAAGGGCGACCTCGACCTGCTGCCGGGCGAGGCGCGCTACAAGCTGAAGGGCCAGCTGACCGCCGGGCCGATCACCATCGGCACCGGACCGGAGGGCGAGATGGGCGGCGGCGAGGCGGGCGGGATGGCGGCGGCAGCCTGGCCCGCGGGCGAGATCGACGTCAGCGCCGTTGGCGCCATGGATGCCGAGATCGCGCTTGCCGCCCCTTCCATCGACCTGGGCGTCCTCAAGCTGGGCCAGACCCGGGCGCTTGTCACCATCGACCGCGCCCGCGCCGTGATCGACATCCGCGAAATGCAGGCTTACGAGGGCCAGATCACCGGAGATTTCGTCGTGAACGGGCGCGGCGGGCTGTCGGTCGGCGGGCGGCTG
>NZ_DAIQAT010000065.1:0-17635 GCF_036781545.1 Tabrizicola sp. | reverse complement strand
CGATCACTTCGACCCGTCTGTTTTTCTGCCGCCCCTCCTCGGTCTGATTCGTCGCGCGCGGGGCGAGGAAGCCCACGCCCTTGGCCGCAACCCGGGCCGGGTCCACGGCGAAGCGGTCGACCAGCACTTGCGCCACCGCCTTGGCCCGGCGCTCCGACAGCGCGGTATTCGCGGCCAGGCTGCCCGAAGCATCGGTGTGCCCGACCAGCGCGATGGTGCTGTCCGGGTTCGCCTGGAGCCAAGCCGCAACGGCGGCAAGCGAGGGATAGTCGCCATCGGTCAGAGTGGCGGCGCCACTGGCAAAGACCAGATCGTCCAGCACCGCCGAGCCGACCTCGTCCAGCGCTGCGGCGATGGCCGAAGACGGCTGGGCGTCCATCCCGCGGGGGATGGCTGTATCCTCCATCGTCACGGGGGTCTCTACCGGGGGCGCCGTCACCTGCGCCGGAGAGACACGCGTGATCTGCACATAGCCCGCGCCCGCGCTGCGGCTGACCAGGATCGACACCGCATCATCGCCGGACTGCGCCGACAGGAAGCGGAAGTCGCCGAAGTCGACATGCATGTCGGGCTCGGCCATCACATCGGTGTGGAAGCGGAAGTCGAAGCCGCCGCAGGCGCGGGCGTCGCATTCGAAGATCACCTGATAGCCCGCCGCAAGCACCTGATCTCGCAGCGGACCCATCAGCGCCAGCGTCGTCATCCCGGCCGCGTCGAGACGGAAGGCCCGCTGGTCCAGCGCCCCTTCCACCTGGCGCGAGGGCACGCTGCTGCCGTCGAAAGCGGCGGTCGGCAGGGCATAGCTGCCGGGAAGCTCGCTGCGGGTCTCCTCGGCGAGGACCCTGGCAGGCAGATCCAGCGTCAGGGCGACAGCGGGCTGGGCCAGCGCGGCCAGAAGAGGGAAAAGGATGATGGCCTTCGGCACTGCCCGGGTCGCTTTCCGCGATCACTTCATTCGGTAGTGATACTGTCCCACAGCTTGCATTCCAAGGCGAGCGTAGAGCGCGCGGGCAGCGGCGTTCTGCCGGGTCACGACCAGCGACAGCCGGGTGGCGCCCTGCCCCGCGGCCCAGTTGGCGGCGGCGTGGAGAAGATGACGCCCAAGGCCTTGCCGGCGGTTGCTCTCGCGCACGTCGAGCGCATGCACCATCGCCTCGGACCCATGGCAGGCGACGAAGGCCACCCCGGCGGGCCGGTCGCCGGTGCGGCCTAGGAGGGCGGTCTTCGGTCCCATGACCCGCTCCATAGCCGCGATCCGGGCGGGGCCGATGCCACCCTCGGCCCAAAGCGAGCGGGCGATCTCCAGTGGCGGCCAGTGCGGGAAGGCGGTGAGGAAGGGAAGCTCGGCGGAAAGCTGGGCGACGGGGGCGGCATAGGCGACGACGGGGTCGATGATGCGCCAGCCGCGGGCATCTAGTGCGGCATCCAGCGCCTCGTCGCCATTGCGGATCAGGACCAGGGGTTCGGCCATCACGGTTTCGACCGTGGCAAGGTCGGCCTCGGTGAAGGCACCGTCACAGGTGGCCGCCGACACGCGCTTGCCGCCCCCGGCCCCGTCGCGCAGGGTAAAGGGGCCAAGCAGACGGCGGCCCGCCGGGCGCCATGTCGCCTCCATCACCTCGGCCAGCAGATGGGGGGGAAGCAGGTCGGGCATCATCCGAACATCCGCGTCAGCTTGACCATGGCCTGATCCAGCCGGGCGGCGTCAGTGCCCCGGATCACCAGGTTCGTGCCATGCGCGCCGTTCTGGATGAAGGGGTAGGACCCCATCGACAGATCCGGGAACTCGGCGGCGAGTGCGCCGAACGGTCCGGCGATCTCGCCCTCGCCCCGGTCCACGCGCAGCGATTGCGACAGAAGCGGCGGGCCGCCGGTGAGCTTCGGCAGGACGCTTGCGACCATGGCCTGGAAGATGTTCGGCACCCCGGCCATCACATGCACATTTCCGATGGTGAAGCCCGGCGCGGTGGAGACCGGGTTGTCGATCAGCGCAGCCCCATCCGGGATGCGCGCCATGCGCTGCCGGGCTTCATTGAAGGGCAGGCCCGAGCGGTCGTAATGCGCCTGCAAGAGCGCCATCGCATCGGCGCGCTGGCCGATCTTCGCACCCATCGCCTCGGCCACCGCATCCGCCGTGATGTCGTCATGGGTGGGGCCGATCCCGCCACTGGTAAAGACATGGGTGTATTTGCCGGACAGCGCACGGACGGCTGCAACGATCTCGGGGTGGATGTCGGCGACGATCCGCGCCTCGCGCAGGGTGATGCCGATGCGGGTCAACTCCCCGGCCAGAAAATGCAGGTTCGAATCGCGTGTGCGGCCCGAGAGGATTTCGTCGCCGATCACCAGGATTGCGGCTGTGGGGTTGGACATGGGACGTCTCCGCGCTTCACAGGTGCGGGTATAGCCGCCACCGCGCGCCGTTTCAAACCCCGGCCTCTGGCCAATTCCGCGCGAGGCTCTTATGTAGGGCCAAGGAAAGCGGCCTCGGAGAGACTGGCCTTGGACGACATTCGCGCCCGGATCACGAAGGACGGCATCCGCATCTATGAGGATGCGGATTTCGCGGGGATGCGCACCGCCGGTCGCGTGGCGGCGGAAATTCTCGATGCGGTGGCGCCGCTGGTGACGCCCGGCGTCACGACCGCGGCGATCGACGATTTCATCACCGCCGAGATCGCACGGCGCGGCGTCATCTCGGCCACCGTCGGCTACAAGGGCTACAAGCACGCCTCCTGCATCAGCGTGAACCATGTGGTCTGCCACGGGATTCCGGGGCAGAAGGTGCTGATGGACGGCGACATCCTGAACGTCGACGTCACGGTGATCGTCGATGGCTGGTATGGCGATACCAGCCGGATGTATGTCGCGGGCCAGCTGGCCCGCAAGGCCGAGCGGCTGATCGAGGTCACGCATGAAGGCCTGATGCGCGGGATCGCGGCGGTGAAGCCGGGCAATACCTACGGCGACATCGGCCATGCGATCCAGGCTTACGTCGAGGCGCAGCGGATGTCCGTCGTGCGCGACTTCTGCGGCCATGGGCTTGGCCGGGTGTTCCATGCGCCGCCGAACGTGCTGCACTATGGCCGCGCGGGATCGGGTCCGGTGCTGGAGGAAGGCATGTTCTTCACCATCGAGCCGATGGTGAACCTTGGCCGACCCGAGACAAAGGTGCTTGCCGACGACTGGACCGCCGTCACCCGCGACAAGTCGCTTTCCGCGCAGTTCGAGCATTCGGTGGGGGTGACGGCCACGGGCTGCGAGATTTTCACCCTGTCTCCCGTGGGCAAGTTCCACCCGACCTGGGGGTGAGTCACCCCGTGGCGCTGTGCAACGGATCGCCGCCGATTGCATTTCGCGGGTGCCCGGACTATCTCGAAGGCTGACCCACGGGGCAGGACCAAGGCCGCATGAACTGGATCACCAATTACGTCCGTCCGAAGATCAACTCGCTCTTCTCGCGCCGCGAGGTGCCCGAGAACCTTTGGACCAAGTGCCCGGAATGCGGAACGATGCTGTTCCATCGGGAGCTTGCGGCGAACCTTAACGTCTGCACCACTTGCGAACACCATATGGCGATCAGCCCGCGCGAGCGGTTCGAGGCGCTGTTCGATGGCGGGATCTTCACCGAGGTGAAGGTGCAGGACGCGGTGGTCGACCCGCTGCATTTCCGCGACCAGAAGAAATACACCGACCGGATCAAGGCGGCGCAGAAGGCCAGCGGCGAGAAGGATGCCATGCTGGTCGCCGAGGGCGAGGTCAACCGCACGCCCATCGTTGCCGCCGCGCAGGATTTCGCCTTCATGGCGGGGTCGATGGGCATGTATGTCGGCAATGCAATCATCGCGGCGGCGGAACGCGCTGTGAAGCTGAAGCGCCCGCTGGTGCTGTTCTCCGCCTCGGGCGGGGCGCGGATGCAGGAGGGGATGCTGAGCCTGATGCAGATGCCGCGCACCACAGTCGCGGTGCAGATGCTGAAGGAGGCGGGCCTCCCTTATATCGTCGTCCTGACCCATCCCACGACCGGGGGCGTGACGGCCAGCTATGCCATGCTGGGCGACGTGCAGATCGCCGAACCCAACGCCCAGATCGGCTTTGCCGGGGCGCGCGTCATCGAACAGACCATCCGTGAAAAGCTGCCCGAAGGCTTCCAGCGCGCGGAATACCTGCTGGACCACGGGATGCTGGACCGGGTGGTGCACCGCAAGGCGATGAAGGACGAGCTGGTGACGCTGGTGAGGATGCTGACCGGCCAACCCCCGGCCATCAAGGGCGACCTGCCCGCGCCGGCGGAAGCGCCCGCCTCTTCCAAGACCGAGACGAGCACCTGATCCATGGCACAAGGATCCGACGTCATCCTGGAGCGGATGATGACGCTGCATCCCAAGGTCATCGACCTGACCCTGGCGCGGGTAGAGCGTCTTCTGGCCGCTCTGGGGCATCCAGAACGCGCGCTGCCCCCGGTGATCCATATCGCGGGGACGAACGGCAAGGGCTCGACCCAGGCGATGATCCGGGCGGGGCTGGAGGCGGGCGGCGACAAGGTCCACGCCTATACCTCGCCGCATCTGGCGCGATTCCATGAGCGTATCCGGCTGGCGGGGGAGTTGATCAGCGAACCCGCGCTGACGGCGCTGCTGGACGAATGTGTCCGGCTGAACGGGCCGGACGAGATCACCTTCTTCGAGATCACCACTTGCGCCGCCTTTCTGGCCTTTTCCCGCACGAAGGCGGACTGGACCCTGCTGGAAGTGGGCCTTGGCGGTCGGCTGGACGCAACGAATGTGGTGGAAAAGCCCCGGCTGACGATCATCACGCCGGTCTCCATCGACCACCAGCAGTATCTGGGCGAGACCCTGACCGAGATCGCGGGCGAGAAGGCCGGGATCATCAAGCGCGGCGTGCCGGTGATCGTCGGGCCGCAGTTTGAGGAAGGCCTGGCGGTGATCGAGGCCAAGGCCGCCCGGCGGGGCGCCCCGGTTCTGGCCTTCGGCCAGCACTGGAACGCCTTCGAGGATCGCGGGCGGTTGGTCTATCAGGATGAGAACGGGCTTCTCGACCTGCCCCTGCCGAACCTGCCCGGCCCGCATCAGATCCAGAATGCCGGTGCGGCGATTGCATCCTTGCGCGCCTTGGGCCGGGATGAGGCGGCTTGCGAAGCCGCCGTGACCCGCGCTTTCTGGCCCGCCCGGATGCAGCGGCTGCGGCACGGCCCACTGGTCGACCTTGCGCCGAAGGTGGAGCTTTGGCTGGACGGCGGGCACAACCCGGCGGGGGGCGAGGCGGTGGCAGCGACGCTGGCGCGAATGCCCGCGCGCGAGACACATCTGATCTGCGGGATGCTGAACACCAAGGACGTGACCGGCTACATGGTCCCGCTCGCCCCGCAGGTGACGCGGCTTCATGCCGTGTCGATCCCCGGCGAGAAGAACACCCTGCCCGCCGAAGCCACCCGCGATGCGGCGCAGGCGGCGGGGATCGATGCGGTAACGGCAGGCTCGGTCGCCGAAGCGTTGGCCGGGATCGCCGCGACGTCGCCAGAGGCGCGGGTGCTGATCTGCGGCTCTCTGTATCTGGCCGGAGTGGTGCTGCGCGAGAACGGGTGATTGCCCTTAAAGGGTCAAGATTTCTGGCAAAACTTCAAGAATCGAATCTTGCCCGGGCTTTCTTCTTGGACCTTTCACCAGCCCCTCGTCTGAAATCGCGCGTTGCCCTGCTGATCGACGGGGACAACTATCCTCGCGCCGGGCTTGCGCAGATTGAAAGCCGGGCCGCCCGCCTGGGCGAAGTCACCATTCGCCGGGTGTTCGGCGACATGACGCGTCACACGGACTGGGCAAAGGAAACCACCTACACCGCCACGCATTGTGCCACCTCGGCGGGCAAGAACCGGGCGGATATTACACTGGTGATTGCGGCAATGGACTTTCTGCATCGCGGGCTGGCGCAGACCTTCCTCATCGTGTCGGATGACCGGGATTTCGATCCGCTGGTCAGCCACATGCGCGAGCAGGGGTGTCGCGTCGAGCGGATCGGCAAGCCAGCATCCCAATCGACCGAGGCACCGAAACCCGCGGTGAAGCCAAAGCTCCCGGCGGGAGGCGACAGCGCGCTTCGCAAGGTTCGGGCGATGATTGCAGAGGCGGGGCCGGCCGGCCACCCGATCCAGTCGCTTGGGGTCGCCTTGCATCAGGTGGGCATAAGCTTTACCGACACGCCGCAGAAATCGTTGCGGGCCTGGCTGCTATCCTATCCAGACCAGTTCGACTGCGATCCGCGCGGACCGACGGCCCGGGTCCGCCTGAAAAGCTAACCCGCCACCCCATATCTTGCCAGGAACATGTCCACCGCCCCATGCACGCTGCGGTGGGCCAGTTCGGGGGTGATCGTCTCGGTCATGCCGAAGATCAGCTTCTCGTGGATCGTCGCCTTGCAGAGCTGCGCGAACTGGTCGGCGGCAAGGTCGAAGTCTTCGATCTTCAACTGCCCGTTCTGCACATAGGCCCGCAGGTGGTGGACAAGGCGGTCGTGGATCCGCCCCGGCCCGAAGTCGTAGAACTGGCGGCCAAGGCCCGGAAACCGCTCGCCTTCACCCACGACGATGCGGAACATGCGCTGACCGAAGTCCGACAGCTGGAAGGCCACGATCCGCTCGGCGGCGATGGTCAGGGCCGCCCGCACCGGCAGGTCGCCTTCCACCATCGCCTCGGCCTCTTCGGTCTGGCGGTGGCATTCGCAGCGCGCGACTTCCAGAAACAGAAGCTGCTTGTCGGGGAAATAGGCGTAGATCGTCGCCTTCGACACCCCGGCCTCGCGCGCGATGTCATCGACCGAGGCGCGCTCGAACCCGTCGCGCATGAAAACCGTCCGGGCGCCTTCCAGCACCTGGTCGAACTTCCGGCCGCGTCGGACCCCGTGATCGGCAATGACGTTCATCGGCTCCCCCGGAAGGGACCATAGACCATCGCGATCCGGCGCGGCAAGCGAAGCGGTCACTCGGCCAGTCGGCAGGTCGTCGGGGTGCTGTCGCATCCCTTGGTGGAGGTCGTGACCGCGTCGGTCGGGAAGGTCAGCGTCGGCAGGAGAACCGTCAGCGAGTCGGCAGCGACGGGGGCGGCCAGGGCCAGGCTGGCGGCAAGGGCGTAAACAAGACGGGTCATCATACTCTCCATTCTGAACTTGTCGGTTCAGAATCGTATCTAAACTGAAGAGTTCATTTCAGCAAGCAGAAAGTGAACTATAAAGTTCAAAATCCGGCATTGTGCCTGCCGCTCGCGCGACTACATTAGAATGATTCCAAACTATGGTGCCTTCGTGCTGTCCGCCCTGACCTTCCGCCGCCGCTTCACCGAACTTTCGGACCAAGAGGTGCTGGCCTTGGCGATCTCCTCGGAAGAGGATGACGCCCGCATCTACCGCAGCTTTGCCGAACGCCTGCGGGCCGATTTTCCGGCCTCGGCGGCGGTGTTCGACGGCATGGCGGTCGAGGAGGACGGCCATCGGCAGCGGCTGATCGATCTTCACCGCACCCGCTTTGGCGAGGTGATCCCGCTGATCCGCCGCGAGCATGTCGCGGGCTTCTATGCCCGTCGTCCGGTCTGGCTGTCGCAGTCGCTGTCGCTGGACACCATGCGTGGCGAGGCAGCGGCGATGGAAAAGACCGCGCAGGATTTCTACCTCCGCGCGGCGGCCCGCACGCAGGATGCCGCGACCCGGAAGCTCTTGGGTGATCTTGCCGCGGCGGAAGCGGGCCACGAACGCCATGCCCAGCGGCTGGAGGAGACCCACCTGCCGCAAGACGCGCGCGACGCAGAGGACCTGACAGCCAAGCGCCAGTTCCTCCTCACCTGGGTGCAACCGGGACTGGCCGGATTGATGGACGGCTCGGTCTCGACGCTGGCGCCGATCTTCGCCACCGCCTTCGCGACGCAAGACACCTGGACGACCTTCCTCGTCGGCTCGGCGGCCTCGGTCGGCGCAGGCATCTCGATGGGCTTCACCGAGGCCGCGCATGACGATGGTGTGCTCTCGGGCCGGGGCTCGCCCCTGAAACGCGGCCTCGCCTCGGGCGTGATGACTGCCGTCGGCGGCCTCGGCCATGCCCTGCCCTATCTGATCCCGGATTTCTGGACCGCGACCACGATCGCAATGATCGTGGTCTTCATCGAGCTTTGGGCGATTGCCTGGATCCAGAACCGGTTCATGGAGACCCCCTTCCTGCGCGCAGCCTTGCAGGTCGTGGTCGGGGGTGCTTTGGTCTTTGCCGCGGGGGCATTGATCGGGGGCGGGTGATGTATCGCAAGGGTGAGGTCAGCTATCAGCCGCTGCCGCTGCCGGACCGGGTGCAGCGTGACGAGGCCGGATCGCTGGCGGCGGCAGAGGCTTTCCTCGCCTACATGAGAAAGCGCCATTCGGTGCGGGACTATGCGACAAGGCCGGTGCCCGAGGCGGTGATCGCGGCTTGCATCGCGGCGGCCGGGACGGCGCCCTCCGGGGCGAACCACCAGCCCTGGCATTTCGTGGCAATCAGCGATCCGGCGATGAAGGCCCGCATCCGCGCGGGGGCCGAGGAAGAGGAGCGCGCCTTCTACCAGGGCGGCGCGGGCGACGAATGGCTAGCCGCGCTGGAGCCGATCGGGACTGGCGTCTCGAAACCGCACCTGACCGATGCCCCCTGGCTGATCGTGGTCTTCGCCCAGCGCTATGGCGTGACCGAGGACGGCACGCGCTACAAGAACTATTACGTGCCTGAAAGCGTCGGGATCGCCGTGGGGTTCCTGATCGCCGCGATCCACCATGCGGGGCTGGTCTGCCTGGAGCACACGCCGAACCCGATGAAATTCCTCGGCCCACTCTGCGGGCGACCGGAGCACGAGAAGCCGGTGATGATCCTGCCGGTCGGCTATCCGGCCGAGGATGCCACAGTGCCGGCGGTCGCCAAGCGGAAGAAACCGCTGGAGCAGATCATGAGCGTCTTTCGCGGCTGACCCCTTGGGGCCGATCAGCCCAGCGCGGCGAAGCGGCGGGGCGCCACCGGCGCGCGCGGGGCAACCGCCTCGGGCTCGGCAGGGGAAGCAAGCGCCGCGATCTGGTCGGGCTGGGCCTCGGGCAGCGGTTCGGCCCCCGGCACCGGCGTCAGGATCGGCTGGGTCGCGACCATCGTCAGCCCGCGTGGCCGGGCCACGGCCAGGGAATCGCGCGGCGGGCGGTCGTGCTTCGGACGGACCGAGGCATCGTTCACCTTGATCACGGTGAAGCTGATGTTGTCCTGGTCGGGATCGTCCAGCCTCGACAATTCGTCCAGCAGACGCTCGGCGATTTCGGTCGAGCGTGTCTTGCGGTATTTGGTCAGCACCCGCTCGATCTGCGCATTGCTCAGGAATTGCAGTCCGTCGGAAGAGCAGACGACGATATCCCCCGCCTTCAGCTCGACCGGCCGGGCCGGGCAGTCGATCTTCGCGATTCTCGATCCCATCAGCACCGACATCAGGCAGTTGCGGTCGGGATGGTTCACCGCCATTTCGGGGTCCAGAAGCCCGGCCTGCACCATGAAGTCGATCTGCGGCGCCATGGAATGATCTTCGTTCAGCTGGCTCAGCTTGCCGTTGCGGAACAGAAACAGCGGCGAGTCGCCGATGGAAATCCACCAGAGCCGGTTCTCGATCAGCGCGGGCACCACCAAGGTCGCGCCCATGCCCTCGGTCTCGGGGTGGCTGTCGGTGTGGCGGCGCAGGGTTTCGTTCGCAAGATCCGCCACCCCGCGCAGGATGCCCGGCGCCTCGGCCTCGAATGCCTCTACATCGGCATAGTGGAACTTCAGCTCGGAATAGACCTCGGTCAGCACGATCTTCGAGGCGACATCCCCCGCCGCATGACCCCCCATGCCATCGGCCAGCACGACGAACCCAGCTTCGGCCCCGACCGGGAAATCCGCTGTGATCGCGTCTTCCTGATAGTCGCGCGCACCCTGGCTGATCCCCGAGGCGACGTCGTAGCGTGGTTCACGCGATCGCCATATCATGCCCGTCTCCTTCCGCCTCAAAGGTGGACCAGTTGAAGTCGGGCGTGCAGAGCACCTTCAGGACCAGCGTCGTCTCGCCGATCTGGATTTCATCGCCGTCGCCGGCGGTTTCGGTGGCCAGGAGCGGGCGGCCGTTCAGCCGCACCAGGTTCGACTTGCCGCCGTGGCCGATGTGGAACTGATGCGTTGCGGCGTCATAGGCGATGGCGGCGTGGTTCTGCCGCGAGATCGCCATGTCGCCGAAATCCAGCGCCACCGTCTGGTCTGAGCTGCGACCGATCTGCGACACGCCTTGGGTCAGGGCGTAGGACGCTCCCTTGCCGGGGCCGTCCTTGACCACCAGCCAGCCAGCCGGGAACATCACATAGCCCTTGCCCGCAGCCGGTGTCACGGACAGGACTGGCGCGCCCTCGATTCCCTCGAACAACGGCACGACCGCCGCAGGCTGCGCCTCGAACCCCAGGACGCGGGTCTTGGTCCGGGTCGGACGGCGCGGCATGGGCTCGGTCTCGGCAGGGGTCGCCGCCAGTTCGGGCTTCGGCGTCTCGTCCTCGATGTCCCAGATGCTGCGGGCGGGCGCGCTGACGCCCTCCGGCAGCGGAGCCTTCTGCTTGACCACGCGGTGCGGTCGCGCCACCGGCATGTCGGGCGCCGGCTCCTGCTCGGGCTCCGGCGCCGGGGCGGGTGCCGCGGCGGCCAGCGCCTCGCGCAGGCGCTTCACTTCCAGTTCCGCAAGGGCGGCCATCACCGGGTCCGGCCCGGCCTCGACACTTGCTGCGGGATGACCCGATTCGTCGGTCTCACCAAAGATAGAGCGAAGGAACTTCAAGGCTTTCTCTCCCCGTCCTTGTGTCTGGTAATGCGGGATTACCCCGCCACCCCAAGCCGGATTTCTGCTTCCATGGTACTGTCACCGCGACGAACGACAAAACTATAAGTGGTAACGCCCTTGGCAAACTCGCGCGTGAGTATGTCCCGCAGCGCGGTTCCGGTGCCAAGAGTTTCCCCCGAGGGCGCGTAGACCAGAAGCACGTCCCCGGCGGCGACAGTGTTTCCACTCCCCTCCGGCACCACCGAGACGATGGTCTCGGTCCCGGTCGGCGTGTCCACCATCTCGAAGGCAAGCCCTCCGGGCAGCCGCAAGACATTCGTCACCAGCAGGCTGTCCGAAGCGGCAGGAGCCACCGCGGCCACAGACCCGCTGGATACAGCCGCCGCTGGATCTCCGGAACGCAAGGCTTGCAGCAGCACCAGAAGTCCGACCAGCAACAGGACCGCCGCCGCCGACATCAGCAAGAGATTGTGCGAACCCGTCGCAGCAGGCTGCACGGCGGGCGCCGGGGCGGTTGCCGCCCTTGCCGGAGGCAACGGAGCCGATTTCACCACCTCGGCCGGGGCGTCGGGCTGAGGCAACACCTGGACAAGCTGCGGCCCCGCAGCCGGAGCCGTGCCCTCGGTCCCCAGCATCGCGCGCCATTCCTCGACAGATTGCAGCCGGTCGCGCGGGAAAAGCGCCATCGCCTTGTCGATCGCCTGCAGGAAGCTGCGCGGATAGGCCTTGAACCGCCCCGCCAGCGGACGCAGCGGGTCGCCCTCGCGCCCGGCAATCGCTGACAGGCGTTCCTGCGAGGTCTTCGGCGTCTCGCCCGAGATCAGGTGGTAGAAGCTGGCGGCCAAAGCATAAAGGTCGCTGTAGGGCGCCTGCTTGCTGCCCTGCACATAGAATTCCTGCGGCGAATAGCCGTCCTTCACCACCCGCAGCCCCGTCAGCGCCCGGCTTTTCCGGGTGACTTCCTTCCGCGAGGCGCCGAAGTCGATCAGAACTGGCTGGCCGGTCTTGCGATCCAAAAGGATATTGTCGGGCGAGATGTCGCGATGCAGCAGCCCCTGCGCATGCACATGCTCGACCGCGCCCAGCATCGTGGTCAGATGCGACACGATTTCCTTCGGCGTCAACGGGCGCGCCGTACCCTCGACGGTCTGCAGAAGGTCCGGGCCGTCAATGTAGTCCATCGCCATATAGGCGGTCTCGTTGTCCTCGAAGACGTGATGGACCTTGACGATGTTCGGGTGGTCCAGCTTCGACAGAGTCACCGCTTCCTGCAGAAAGCTTTGCACGGC
This sequence comes from Tabrizicola sp., assembly GCF_036781545.1. Taxonomy (GTDB): domain Bacteria; phylum Pseudomonadota; class Alphaproteobacteria; order Rhodobacterales; family Rhodobacteraceae; genus Tabrizicola. Next base: position 5,493 of record NZ_DAIQAT010000065.1, on the reverse strand, counting down.
CGACCGGAAATCATCCTGCTGCGCCCGCGACCGCGCGCCCACCGTGCTGCCGATCCGGCGGCAGAAGGTGCCGGGAAAACATTCCTTGATCACGACCTGACGGTCGAGCGAGTCGCGCGCGATATAGACGATGCCGAACCCGCCGCTGTTGACGAAGGATTCGATGGTGAACTGGCCGAACAGCAGCCTCGTCCCAGGCGGAAGCTCGTCGGCATTCGCGCCGAGATCGAGCTGGTCTATTTTGCGTGCAACAGCAGTCATTACGATACCTTTCCGGCGCGTCTGCTTTCCCCCGTCAGAAGCGCGGTTTCCCATCGTTAGCCAATGAGTTGGGCCAAAACGTGAAGCCATTTCGTTCGTTTTTCGCCACAATCCCTCAACCTGGCGCTGCAAGACACTTCGGAAGTATCCCCTCAAAGGACTGCGTTTCCACCGGAAGTCGTTTGTTTTGGCTGCTTTGGTGCCGTTTCGGGCGGTTCCCGCGGCAACAATTTCGTAGCGGCGCCCTGCCCTGCTTTTGCCACAACCCTTACGGGCAGAACCTCCGGCGCACTCAACGGAACTTACGTGCGTCCTTCGCCGCCGGCTGATTCCCCGCGCCCGGCCTTGCCCTTTGCGGCCTTGCGTGACACGAGGGCGGGATGCTGGCGATCTTCCTGAAAACCTTGCCCTTCTTCGCGCTGATCGGCACCGGCTATGTCGCGGGCCGCACTCGTTTCTTCTCGCAGGAGGCGACCGCCTATCTCACCCGCTTCGTCTTCTACTTCGCCCTTTCGGCGATGCTCTTCGGCTTTGCCGCCAATCTGGACGTCGCCGCGATCTTCGACTGGCCCTTCGTCTTTGCCTACACCTTGGGAACGGGGCTGGTCTGGCTTCTGGTCGCGGCGGTGGCGCTGGGGCGCGGCACCAGCCGCGAGGAAGCGGTGTTCGAGGCACATACCGGCGTCATCGGCAATGTGGGCTTCCTCGGCATCCCGATGCTGGCGCTGCTGCTCGGGCCGCAGTCGGTGGGGCCGGTCCTGCTGGTCCTTGCGGTCGACCTGATCGTCTTCTCCTCGATCCTGACCATGGCGATCACCGGGCTCCGCGCGGGCCGGGTCAGCCTGCAGACCTTTGGCATCCTCGCGGTGGGGCTGGCGAAGAACCCGATGATCGTCTCGGTCGTCCTGGGCATCCTCTGGGGCGCGACGGGACTGGCGCTGCCGGACCCGGTGGGCGAGTTCATGACGCTGCTTGGCGCCGCGGCCACGCCCTGCGCGCTCTTCGCCATCGGAGCTTCGCTGTCGGGCCGCTCTGCCGAGCGGGTCGAGGTTGCGGGCTGGCTGGCTCTGGCGAAGCTGGTCCTGCATCCCGCCGCCGTGGCCGGGGCCTGCTGGCTGTTCGGCGTGACCGGCTATCCCGCTGGGGTGATGATCGCCGCTGCGGCCTTGCCGGTGGCGGGCAACGTCTTCATCCTTGCGCAGCACTACCGCGTTGCGCCACAACGGGTTTCCACCGCGATCCTTCTGTCGACCGCCGCGTCGGTCCTGACCGTGACTGCCGTGATCGCGCTTATCAGCCAGGGAGGCTACATATGAAAACCGTCTCGGAAAACCGGGCCTTCGGCGGCGTCCAGGGGGTCTACAGCCATGCCTCGACGGCCTGCGCCTGTGACATGACCTTCGGCCTCTTCCTGCCCGAACAGGCCGAGGACGGGCCGGTGCCGCTCTTGTGGTTCCTTTCTGGCCTGACCTGCACGCATGAGAATGCCATGATCAAGGCCGGGGCGCAGCGTTGGGCCGCGGAAGCCGGGATCGCGCTTTGTTTCCCCGACACCTCGCCGCGCGGCGAAGGGGTGGCGAACGATGCCGACTTCGCCCTGGGCCAGGGAGCAGGGTTCTATGTGAACGCCACCCAGAAGCCCTGGGCCCCGCATTTCAAGATGTGGGACTATGTGACCGAGGAACTGCCCCGCCTGCTCTTCAACGCCTTCCCCCTGGCCGAGGAGGCGCAGGGGATCACCGGGCATTCGATGGGGGGACATGGCGCGCTGACCATCGCGATGAGCTTTCCGGGGCGGTTCAAGTCGGTCTCTGCCTTCGCGCCGATCTGCAATCCGACGGCCAGCGACTGGGGGCGTCCGCAATTCGCTGCCTATCTGGGCGCCGACGAGACTGCCTGGGCGGCGCATGATGCCACGCTTCTGATGCGGCGCCGGGGGTTCGACGGGCCGATCCTCGTCGATCAGGGCACGGCGGACCAGTTCCTGGACAAGCTCCGCCCCGAGGCGCTGGCCGAGGCGATGGCGCAGGCGCGGCAGGGGGGGACGTTCCGGATGCAGAAGGGCTATGATCACAGCTATTTCTTCGTCTCGACCTTCATGGAAGATCATGTGTCATTCCATGCGCAGGCCTTTCTGGGCTGAGTGGCTGCCCGCGCGCGGGCATTTTCTCGCGCCAATGAAATCAAAGGCTTGTCTGCGGGCATTCACGACAGGTTAACCAGGCCGCGCCCGCGACGGCCTTGGCTGTTGTGCGCCGGGCAGGATTGCGGATAGCCTTCCCCAAACCGAGGGGGTGACGCCATGCGCAACTTGCTGACGATTGTCCTGGTCGTGGTCGCCGCGATCCTGGGATTCTTCGCCTACCAGTCCAGCCAGAAGACCAATGCCCTGCAGACCGAGCTTGCCGCCAAGGGCGATGCGGTCACGGCGCTGGACGCCGAGAAGTCGAAGCTGGCCGACGACCTGACCGCGCTGCGAAGCGAGGCCGAGGCCGCAGCCAAGGCGGCCAGCGACGCGGCGGCGGCGATCAAGGCCGAAGCGGTCGAGTTGAAGGAGAAGGTCACGGCGCTGGAGGCGGAGAAGATCAGCCAGGCCGAAATGGCGGCAAGCCTTGAACGCGAACGCACCGACCTGTCGCAGAAGGTGATGACGCTGGAGACCGAGAAGGCCCAGCTTGCCGACCAGGTCACGGCGCTGACCGAGCAGCTGACGGCCTTGCAGGCGAAGGTCGACGAACTGTCCGCGGCGGGCACCACGACCACCAGCCCGTAAGGCCTGCCTGCCCGCGTCAAGCGATGTCGCGGGCAGGACAGACGGAACCGTGCGGCGCGGATTTTCTGCGGCCATGGCACGTTCCCCCGCCCTGACCGGCATCCTGTTCGCCATCGGCGGCACGCTGATCTTTTCGGTCAACGACGTCTCGATCAAGTTCCTGTCGGGTGGCTATGCGCTGCATCAGGTGATCCTGATCCGCGCCCTCGTTGCCATGACCTTCATTCTTGTGGTGATCGGCCAGTCGCCCCGCGGCTTCGGCCATCTGGCAACCAGCCGCCCCGGCGCGCATCTGGCGCGGGTCTGCATCGTGATGGTCTCGAACCTGACCTATTTCACCGGCCTTGCCGCCCTGCCCCTGGCCGATGCGGTGGCGGTGGCCTATGTCAGCCCGATCGTCATCACGCTTCTTTCGATCATCTTTCTGGGCGAGAAGGTGGGGCCCCGGCGCTGGGCAGCGGTGATCATGGGGATGCTGGGGGTGATCGTCATGCTGCGCCCCGGAGCCGGGGTGATCCAGCCTGCCGCGCTTCTGGTGCTGATCTCGGCGGTGCTTTATGCCAGCGGCAACCTTCTGGCGCGGCACATGGGCGATACCGAAAGCGCGATGACGCTGTCCTTCTATGTGCAGGCGGGGTTCATCATCGTCAGCCTGTCGATGGGTCTTTGGGTCGGCGACGGGCATCTCGCGACCGACGACAAGCTGGGGGCGTTCCTGTTCCGGCCCTGGATCTGGCCGCCGCTGGCCGACTGGCCGGTGTTCCTGGCCACCGGGCTTTCGGTCGGGATCGGCGGGATGATGGTGACGCAGGCCTACCGGACGACCGAAGCCGGGTTGATCGCGCCCTTCGAATATGTCGGGATGCCTTTGGCGATCTTCTGGGGGCTGATGGTCTTTGGCACCTTTCCGGATGCGGTGTCCTGGGTGGGGATTGCGCTGATCTGCGGCTCGGGCCTTTATGTGATCTGGCGCGAGACAGTCCGCAGACGGGAAGGCGATGCAGCCTGAGGCAGTGATCTTCGATATCGGCAACGTGCTGACCCGCTGGCAGCCCGAGGCCTTCTACGACCGGGTGCTGGGCGAGGAGCGGCGGCGCGCGCTGTTCGCTGCCGTGGACCTGCACGGGATGAACGCGCTGGTCGATGACGGGGCGCTGTTCCGCGAGACGATCTATGACTGGGCCGACCGGCACCCGGACTGGGCGCCGGAAATCCGCCTGTGGTACGACCGCTGGATCGAGCTGGCGAGCCCCCGGATCGAGGGGTCGATCGCACTGCTGCGGGCCTTGCGGCGGAAGGGCGTGCCGGTCTTCTGCCTGACCAATTTCGGCAGCTATTCCTACGAGGAAGCGCGCGGGATGCTGGATTTCCTGGGCGAGTTCGACCGGGAATATGTCTCGGGCCGGCTGAAGGTGTCGAAGCCCGATCCCCGCATCTATCAGGCGGTGGAGGAGGATTGCGGCATCGCCCCGGACCGGCTGCTTTTCACCGACGACCGGGCCGACAACATCACCGCCGCGGCCCGAAGGGGCTGGCGCACACATCAGTTCGAAAGCTGGCAGGGCTGGGCCGCACGGCTGGTGGCCGAGGGGCTTTTGACAACAGGGGAAGCAGGGATTTGACCGAGATCGTCACCAAGGAAGCCGAGGCGCTTCTGTCCTGGCAGGAGTTGCTGAAGGCATTCGAGGCGGGGCACAGGCTGCCGCTGTCGGACATCAAGGACATGTTCCTGTATCGCGACAAGGACACGATCCTGAACCGGGGCGCCTGGATCGACGGGCTGGGGGCGCTGGTCAAGGCGGCGACGGTCTATCCCGGCAATGCGGCCAAGGGCCTTCCGACGATCTTCGGCGTGGTGTCGCTGTTCGACGACGTGACGGGCGAGTTGGATGCGATCCTCGACTTCCATCTGGTGACGAAGTGGAAGACCGCGGGGGACAGCCTGTTGTCGGCGTCCCGGCTGGCGCGGAAGGATTCGCGGGACTTCCTGCTGGTCGGTGCTGGCGCCGTGGCACGCAGCATGGTCGAGGCCTATTCCTCGCTGTTCCCCGAAGCGCGGTTCACGGTCTGGAGCCGGACCCGAGCCAGTGCGGAAGCGATGGGGCTGCCGGTGGCGGAGGATCTGGAGGCGGCGGTGCGCAAGGCCGACGTGATCTGTTCGGCCACCATGACGACCGAGCCCCTGATCAAGGGCGACTGGTTGCAGCCGGGCCAGCACATCGACCTGATCGGGGCCTACAAGCCCGGAATGCGCGAGGTGGACGATCGGGCGATGCAACGGGCGCAGGTGTTCGTGGATTCGCGCGCCACGACGATCCATCACATCGGCGAGCTGATCGACCCCATCGCCTCGGGCGCGATCACCGAGGCCGATGTGGTGGCCGATTTCTACGACGATCCCGCACTTTATGCGCGGCGATCGGAGGATGAGATCACCCTGGCCAAGAACGGCGGCGGGG
>NZ_DAIQAT010000064.1:0-17666 GCF_036781545.1 Tabrizicola sp. | reverse complement strand
AGAAGAAGGGCCGCTGGAAGCCCACCGCCGGTTTCATCGCCGGCCGCACCGCCCCTCCCGGCCGCCGCATGGGCCATGCCGGGGCCATCGTGGCAGGCGGCAAGGGCGACGCGGGATCGAAGATCGAAGCGATGAAGCGCGCCGGGATCGTGGTGGCCGACAGCCCGGCGGGCCTGGGCGAGGCGGTGCTGAAGGCGATCAAGGGGTAAGCTGGCGTAGGGTGGGGTGCCAACCCACCTTCCCGGCATGGTGGGTTGGCACCCACCCTACAGGAGCAGACGTGACCAACCATTCCCCGCATCTCGAGGCCACAGGACGCGCCCGGATCGTGGTTGCCGACGATCTTGCCATGCCCGACCGACGGGGGTCCACCCCATGACCGCGCTCCTGATGACCGCCACCATCGCCCCCGACGCGCAGGCCGCCGCGCACAGCCAGTTCGACCCCGCCGAGCGGCTAGCGCAGTATCAGGCCGCGCTCGCCCACTACCTCCGCATTCCGGCGCTGAAAATCCTTTTCGTCGACAACTCCGCCCACCCGCTCGACGCGCTGGCAGCCACGGCCCGCGAGGCCGGTCGCCCCGTCCACTTCCACAGCTACAAAAGCCCCGTCCCCCCCGCCTTGGGCAAGGGCCGGGGCGAGATGGAGCTGATCGCCACCGCGCTCGACCACTTCAAGGCCGAGATCGGCGAGGATGAGCCGGTCTGGAAGGTCACCGGCCGCCTGATCGTCGACAACCTCGACGCGCTGATCGCGACCCAGCCGCAGGGTTTTGCCCTCTATGCCGATTGCCGCGACGTGCCCCTGATCGGCGAGGCTTTGGGCGGCAACCAGTGGATGGACACCAAACTGATCGCCTTCACGCCCAAGGGCTTCCGGACGCTGATCCAGCAGGACTGGCCGGACGAGAACTTCACCATCGAAAAGCTGCTCTACCAGCATCTGAAACCGGTCCTGCGGGACCGGAAGGACATCGTCCCCCGCTTCCGCCTCCAGCCCGATTTCATCGGCACCAGCGGCGGGTCGGGCAAGAACTACCGTTCCTTCGGAAACCGCACAAAATCCACCGTCCGCCGGGCCGCCCGTAGTGTCGCCCCGTGGCTATGGCTCTGAAACCAGAGGGTAATCGCATGACCGACCAATCCCCCACCGCCCAGTTCCACGCCTCGTCCTTCCTCGACGGCGCCAATGCCGACTATGTCGACCAGCTGGCCGCCCGCCATGCCGCCGACCCCAACTCGGTCGACCCGGCCTGGGCCGAATTCTTCCGCGCCCTCGGCGACAGCGAGATCGACACCAAGCGCGCCGCACAAGGCCCCAGCTGGGCGCGCGCCGACTGGCCGCCCCAGCCTGCCGACGACCTGACCGCCGCGCTGACCGGCGAATGGGCCGCCCCGCCCCCGGCACGCGAAGCCAAGGCTGCGGGCGAGAAGATCGCCGCCAAGGCCGCCGAGGCGGGCGTCGCGCTCTCCGACGACCAGATCCAGCGCGCCGTTCTCGACTCGATCCGCGCGCTGATGATCATCCGCGCCTACCGGATCCGCGGCCATCTGGCCGCCGACCTCGACCCGCTGGGGATGACCGATCGCGGCCACCACCCCGAGCTCGACCCCGCCTCCTACGGCTTCTCAGAAGCCGATATGGACCGCCCGATCTTCATCGACAACGTGCTGGGCCTGACCCATGCCTCGATGCGTGAGATCATCGACATCCTGAAGCGCACCTATTGCGGCACCTTCGCGCTGCAATACATGCATATCTCCGACCCCGAACAGGCCTCCTGGCTGAAGGAGCGGATCGAGGGCTACGGCAAGGAAATCCAGTTCACCCGCGAGGGCCGCAAGGCGATCCTCAACAAGCTGGTCGAGGCCGAGGGCTACGAGAAGTTCCTCCATGTCAAATACATGGGCACCAAACGCTTCGGCCTCGACGGCGGCGAAAGCCTGATCCCGGCGATGGAGCAGATCATCAAGCGCGGCGGCGCGCTCGGGGTGAAAGAGGTGATCATCGGGATGCCGCACCGGGGCCGGTTGTCGGTGCTGGCCAATGTGATGATGAAACCCTACCGGGCGATCTTCCACGAATTCCAGGGGGGTTCCTACAAGCCCGAGGACGTGGACGGGTCGGGCGACGTGAAATACCACCTCGGAGCCTCCTCCGACCGCGAGTTCGACGGCAACAAGGTCCACCTGTCGCTGACCGCCAACCCCAGCCACCTCGAAGCGGTGAACCCTGTTGTCCTCGGCAAGGTCCGCGCCAAGCAGGACCAGATGAACGATGCCGCAGAACGCGCCGCCGTCCTGCCCATCCTCCTGCACGGCGACGCGGCCTTCGCCGGTCAGGGCGTCGTGGCCGAATGCCTGCAGCTCTCCGGCATCAAGGGCCACCGGACGGGGGGCTGCATCCATATCATCGTCAACAACCAGATCGGCTTCACCACCGCGCCCGCCTTCAGCCGCTCCTCGCCCTATCCGACCGACATCGCGCTGATGGTCGAGGCGCCGATCTTCCACGTCAACGGCGACGACCCCGAGGCCGTGGTCCATGCCGCCAAGGTCGCGACCGAGTTCCGCCAGAAGTTCCACAAGGACGTGGTCATCGACATCTTCTGCTACCGCCGCTTCGGTCACAACGAAGGCGACGAGCCGATGTTCACCAACCCGGCGATGTACAACCGCATCCGCAAGCAGAAGACCACGCTGCAGCTCTATACCGACCGGCTGGTCGCCGACGGCCTGATCCCCGAAGGCGAGATCGAGGACATGAAGGCCGCCTTCCAGGCCCGCCTGAACGAGGAGTTCGAGGCCGGCAAGGCCTTCCTGCCGAACAAGGCCGACTGGCTGGACGGGCGCTGGAAGAACCTGCACACCAAGGACCTGAACAACTACCAGCGCGGCGAGACCTGGATCAAGGCCGAGACCCTGGCCGAGGTCGGCGCGGCGCTCACCCGCGTGCCGGAAGGCTTCGACATCCACAAGACCGTCGCCCGCCAGCTGGAAGCGAAGAAAGAGATGTTCGCCACCGGCAAGGGCTTTGACTGGGCCACCGCCGAGGCCCTGGCCTTCGGCTCGCTGGAGCTGGAAGGCTTCGACGTCAGGCTCTCCGGCCAGGACTGCACCCGCGGCACCTTCAGCCAGCGCCACTCCGGCTGGGTCGACCAGACCACCGAGGAACGCTACTACCCGCTGAACCACATCCGCCCCGGACAGGCGCGGTATGAGGTCATCGACTCGATGCTGTCGGAATATGCGGTCCTCGGCTTCGAATACGGCTTCTCGCTCGCCGAGCCCAATGCGCTCACCCTCTGGGAAGCGCAGTTCGGCGACTTCGCCAACGGCGCGCAGATCATGATCGACCAGTTCATCAACTCGGGCGAAAGCAAGTGGCTGCGGATGTCGGGCCTCGTCATGCTTCTGCCGCATGGCTATGAGGGCCAGGGACCGGAACACTCCTCCGCCCGACTGGAACGCTTCCTGCAACTCAGCGCGGAAGACAACTGGATCGTCGCCAACTGCTCGACCCCCGCCAACTACTTCCACATCCTGCGCCGCCAGCTGCACCGCACCTATCGCAAGCCGCTGATCCTGATGACACCGAAATCGCTTCTGCGCCATCCGATGTGCATCAGCCGGGCCGAGGATTTCACCGACGGCTCCACCTTCCACCGTGTCCTCTGGGACGATGCGCAGAAGGGCAACTCGACCCAGAAGCTCAAGGCCGACGACAAGATCAGGCGTGTGGTCCTCTGCTCCGGCAAGGTCTACTACGACCTCCTCGCCGAACGCGATGCCCAGGGGCTGGAGGACACCTATCTCCTCCGCGTGGAACAGCTGTACCCGCTGCCCACCATTTCACTGTCGCAAGAGCTTGCCCGCTTCCCGAAGGCCGAATTCGTCTGGTGCCAGGAAGAGCCGAAGAACCAGGGCGCCTGGATGTTCGTCGAACCCGACATGGAGGCGATCCTGACCAAGCTGCGCGGCAAGCCCACCCGCATGTCCTATGCCGGGCGCAATGCCAGCGCCTCGCCGGCCACGGGCCTCGCCTCGCGCCACAAATACGAACAGCAAACCCTCGTCGCCCTGGCCCTTGGCCTCAAGTGACCCTCGAAGACCGGAGACTTACAGATGACTGACGTGATGGTTCCCGCCCTTGGAGAATCCGTGTCCGAGGCCACCGTTTCGACCTGGTTCAAGAAACCCGGCGACGCCGTGAAGCAGGACGAGATGCTGTGCGAGCTTGAAACCGACAAGGTCTCGGTCGAGGTGCCCAGCCCCGTCGCCGGCGTGCTGGCCGAAATCCTCGCGCCGGAAGGCACCACCGTGGCCGCCAACGCCCGCCTCGCCATTGTGACCGAAGGCGCTGCGGCGGCCAAGACCGACCCTGCCGCGCAGAAGCCGAAGACCGAGGACCCGAAGATCGAGGCCGCCGCCGCCATCGGCTCGCCCGGCGCGGGCCATGAGGAAGTCACCCCCCGCGCCGATGTGGAGAACGCGCCCTCGGCCAAGAAGGCCCTGGCCGAGGCCGGGCTTTCGGCCGACGAGGTCAAGGGCACCGGTCGCGACGGACGGGTGATGAAGGAAGACGTGGCCCGCACCGTCGCCGGTGCCGCCGGGGCACAGGCCGCAGCCGCCACCCCCGCACCCGCCCCTGCAGCGGTGCCCCGCGCCCCGATCCCGGCCGAGGACGCCGCCCGTGAGGAACGGGTGAAGATGACCCGCCTCCGCGCCACCATCGCCCGGCGGCTGAAGGACGCGCAGAACACCGCCGCGATGCTGACGACCTATAACGAGGTCGACATGTCCGCCATCATGTCACTCCGCAACGAATACAAGGACGCCTTCGAGAAGAAACACGGCGTGAAACTCGGCTTCATGTCCTTCTTCGTGAAGGCCTGCTGCCACGCGCTGAAGGAAGTGCCCGAGGTCAATGCCGAGATCGACGGCCAGGACGTGGTCTACAAGAACTACGTCCACATGGGGGTTGCCGTTGGCACGCCCTCCGGCCTTGTCGTTCCGGTGGTGCGCGACGCCGACCGTATGTCCTTCGCCGAGATCGAGAAGAAGATCGCCGAACTGGGCCTCCGCGCCCGCGACGGCAAGCTGTCGATGGCCGAGATGCAGGGCGGCAGCTTCACCATCTCGAACGGCGGCGTCTACGGCTCGCTGATGTCCTCGCCGATCCTGAACCCGCCGCAATCGGGGATCCTCGGGATGCACAAGATCCAGGACCGCCCGGTGGTGGTGAACGGCCAGATCGTCATCCGCCCGATGATGTACCTGGCGCTGAGCTACGATCACCGGATCGTGGACGGCAAGGGCGCGGTGACGTTCCTGGTGCGGGTCAAGGAAGCGCTGGAGGACCCGAGGCGGTTGCTGATGGATTTGTGAGGATGGACGCGCCGCTCGTTCTTAGGTGGGGGCCTACGTACTACAGTTTGATTGCGGTGTTGCTGACGCTTGGACTTGTGGCGCTCGTCGCCGGCGCAGGTGTCCGGAGGCCCCTTGATATTGCCGTGGTTTGCGTCTTGCCACTAATGCTGGCAGGGACCAGCCTTCTTTGTGCGCGACAGCTTTCGCGTCGGCTTGCAAAAGCGCTCCCTTTGATGAAAATCGTCTGGACAGCTTCGATTGGCGTGCTTGCTCACGGAGTGCTCGCACTTACCTTGATGGCTATCTCCTACGCCAACGGCGCTACCTTTGGCTCGGTCGAGACAACCAATCTGATCTTTGCGCTGGTCGAAGTGCCGATAGGCATCATGTTGGTGATTCTGAGTGGGGGGCTGATGCGAAGAGCGCGGCAATTAGTGCGTGATGGAGTTCTATCGTGAGCAGGGTCCGGCACCTGTGTTACACCAGCCTCTCCCCCCACCCAGCCGGAACCCGAACCCGATGACCCCCGAACTCGCCGCCCTTGCCGCCATCGCCGTGATCCAGATCATCATGATCGGCGTCGCGCAGCAGTCGCTGACCGCCGACATCGGGCGTGACGGCAACATGGGCCCCCGCGACGGCACCCTGCCCCTGTCGCCCCGCACCCAGCGCCTGCGCCGGGCGGTGGCGAACCATGTGGAGAACATCGGCCTCTTCATCATCGCCGTGGTCGTGGTCACGCTGTCCGGCCAGGCCACCACCTTCACCGCGAGCTGCGCCTGGGTCTTCGTCGCGGCCCGGGCGCTGTACCTGCCCGCCTACCTGTACGGCTGGACGCCCTGGCGTTCTGTCATCTGGGCGGTCGGGATGGCCGCCACGCTTCTGATGCTCGCCGCCGCTTTCATCTAGAGGATGCCGACAACGCCCCTCGCCCAACTCGGAGACCCATCATGACCCAACTCCTGATCCAGACCTCCGCCCCCGACTACGCCGCCTGGAAATCCGCCTTCGATACCGAGGGCGAGAACATCGCCGCCGCCAGCCTCAACACCCTGCAGATCTGGAAGGGCGACGGCGGCGCGGTCCTCGTCCTTTTCGAGGTCGCCAACCGCGAGAACGCGCAAGCCTGGCTCGACAAGCAAACCGCCTTCGGCCGGGGCTACCAGGCGCAGTTCCTGGAAACCGCATGACCCGCGCCAACCAACCCCGCCCCGGCCCTGAGCCGGGGCCTCTCTCCCCTCGAAGCGCCACGCCACCCGAGATCCCGGGTCAAGCCCGGGACGGGGTATCGTATCGCCGCCCACACCGTAGGGTGCGCATTCACTGCGCACCTTTGCTCGCGCTTCTCGCCACCCCCCTCTCCGCCCAGGTCATTCCCACCGGCTCCCCCGCCGCCGATATCCTCCTCTCCCAAGCCATCGCCGAGCATCGCGTCTTCCTGACCTGCTCCGCCCTCGACCCGCAGACCCACGCGCAGATCCTGACCAACTGGCAGAAGGACACCGCCGCCGCGGTGGCGATCCTCACCGCCCATGCCGTCCCGCAAGAGGCCATCACCGCCTTCACCCAGGCCGCCGAACCCCAAGCGCTGATGCCCGCCGACGACACCCCCTGGGCCGAGGTCAAGGGCCTCTGCGACACCCGTCCCGACTGGCAGAAGAGCTACTACGAGTTCAACATGACCATCCTGGAGCTGAAGCTCCCCAAGGCCTTCCCGTGACCCCCGTCGCGCTGATGTCCTGCATGAGGAACGAGGGCATCCACATCCTGGAATGGCTCGCCTATCACCGCACCATCGGCTTCGGCCCCATCGTCATCTGCTCGAACGACTGCACCGATGGCTCCGACCATCTGCTCGACACCCTCGCCGCCCATGGCCAGATCGACCATCTCGCGAACCCGCTCACCCCCGGCACGCCACCGCAGGCCAGCGGCACCGCCCGCGCGCTGGCGCATCTGGCCCAAAGCCCCGCCGGCTGGCTCGCCCATCTCGACAGTGACGAATTCCTGAACATCGCCCCCGGCGCGGCCCCCGTGCAGGAACTTGTCGCGAAAGCGGGGGATGCCCATACCATCGCCCTGCCCTGGCGCTTCTTCGGCGACAACAACCATGCCGACTGGCCGGGTGAGACCCTGCCCGCCTTCACCGCCTGCGAAGCCGCCCCCGACCCTGCCAGCGTCAAGTTCAAGTCGCTCTTCCGCCACCGCGCCTTCGCCGGGGCTTCCGACCACATGCCCACTGCGCCCCGGATCGAGGCCCCGCTGGCCGTGAACGCCGCAGGCGAACCCCTGTCCTCCTCCGTCCTGCACGGGTCCCCCCGCGCGCGCTATCACCCGGCAGAGGTCGCCCTCCGCGGCGGCGCGGTCGTCAACCACTACGCGATCCGCTCAACCGACGTGTTCCTGCTGAAAAATGACCGCGGCCGCGGCATGGGCCCGCCCTCCGGCAAATACCGGCAAGGGTCGAAATGGCACCGCCTCGCCAACCGGAACGAGGCAGAGGATCGCTCGATCCTCCGCCGCTGGCCCGAGGTCGCCGCCGAGCTTGCCCGCCTTCGCGCCCTTTCCGGCGTGGCCCAGGCCGAAGCCGCCTGCCGCGCCTGGTTCACCGCCTGCGCGCAGCACCTCGCCCCTGCCCGACGGAAGGGAACCGCCGCATGACCCCGGAACTGACCGCCCTCGCCCTCGCCGGCCTCCTCCAGGTGGTGCAATACGCCCTCTTCGCGATCCCGGCGAACAGGGAGCTTGGCACCGGCTACACCTCCAGCCCCCGCGACACGCCGCCGCCGCGCCCGCTTTCCATCTTCACCGGCCGGATGCAGCGCGCGCTCAACAACCATTTCGAGGCGCTGATCCTCTTTACCCTGGCCGTCGCGGTCGTGACCCTCGGCAAACAGTCCTCCGCAGTCACCCAATACGCCGCCTGGACCTACCTCGCCGCGCGCCTCCTCTACATCCCGGCCTATGCCGCAGGCCTGCGCCCTTGGCGCTCGGCGATCTGGGCGGTAGGCTTCTTCGCAACCGTGACGATGATCGTGGCCGCCCTGATCTGACCCTTTCATCTTTGCCCAACTATCCTGCGGGGTCCGGGGTGCAAAACCCCGGCTCCCACCGAACCACAAGGACCCGACCCATGGCAGATTTCGACACCATCATCATCGGCGCCGGCCCCGGCGGCTATGTCGCCGCGATCCGCGCCGCCCAGCTCGGCCAGAAGGTCGCCGTCGTCGAGGGACGCGAGACTCTGGGCGGCACCTGCCTGAACGTCGGCTGCATCCCCTCGAAGGCGCTGCTCCACGCCACGCATCTCTTGCACGAGACGCATGAGAATTTCGAGAAGATGGGCCTGATGGGCGCGCATCCGACCGTCGACTGGGACAAGATGCAGGCCTACAAGGCCGATGTCGTTTCCGGCAACACCAAGGGGATCGAGTTCCTGTTCAAGAAGAACAAGGTCACCTGGCTGAAAGGCTGGGCCACGATTCCCGCCCCCGGCCAGGTCAAGGTGGGCGATGAGGTCCACAGCGCCAGGGCCATCGTCATCGCCACCGGTTCCGAGGCCTCAACCCTGCCCGGCGTGACGGTGGATGAGGAGACCATCGTCACCTCCACCGGCGCCCTCACCCTGGCGAAACCGCCGAAGTCGATGGTCGTCATCGGCGCGGGCGTCATCGGGCTGGAGATGGGCTCGGTCTACGCCCGCCTCGGCACGCAAGTCACCGTGGTCGAATATCTCGACGCCATCACCCCCGGCATGGACGCCGAGGTCGCCAAGGCCTTCCAGCGCATCCTTGCGAAACAGGGCCTGAAATTCGTCCTTGGCGCCGCCGTCCAGTCCGTCACCAAGACGAAAACCGGCGCCACGGTCAGCTACAAGCTGAAGAAGAACGACAGCGAAGCCTCCCTCGACGCCGAGATCGTCCTCGTCGCGACCGGCCGCAAACCCTATACGGCAGGCTTGGGCCTCGAAGCCCTGGGGGTGGAGATGGGCCCCCGCGGCACGATCAAGACCGACGATCACTTCCAGACCAATATCCCCGGCCTCTACGCCATCGGCGATGCCATCGCCGGGCCGATGCTCGCCCACAAGGCGGAAGACGAAGGCATGGCGGTGGCCGAAATCCTCTCCGGCAAGCATGGCCATGTGAACTATGGCGTGATCCCCGGCGTGATCTACACCACGCCCGAGGTCGCCTCCGTCGGCCAGACCGAGGAGCAGCTGAAAGAGGAAGGCCGCGCCTTCAAGGTCGGCAAGTTCCCCTTCATGGGCAATGCCCGCGCCAAGGCCATCTTCCAGGCCGAGGGCTTCGTCAAGCTGATCGCCGACGCCCAGACCGACCGCATCCTCGGCTGCCACATCATCGGCCCGGCAGCGGGCGACCTGATCCACGAGATCTGCGTCGCGATGGAATTCGGCGCCAGCGCCCAGGATATCGCGCTGACCTGCCACGCCCACCCGACCTACAGCGAAGCGGTGCGCGAAGCCGCGCTGGCCTGCGGCGACGGCGCAATCCACGCATGACCGGACCGCGCCGCGTTCGACTGCGTCTCCTCCTTGCCCGAGGTAGGGTGGGCAATCTGCCCACCATCCGCACCCCGCGAGGAGCGACGCAGTCACCGACGAGCCACTGACCCCACAGAGCGCAAATGTCTCAAGGTAGTTTCGGAGAAGCCAATGGCTTACGTCGCTTCAGCTACAACCGACCACGAGTATTGGGCGAATGTCGATGCTTGGATGACGACACTGCACTCCGCGCTTTGGGGAGCAAGACGAATACTAGGGGCATGAAGGCGGGAATTCCCATTCCGGCCGAGATTGTACCGCGCCACCACGTCGTCACCGACAAGAGGATGCCGGTTCACGGGTTCGTCAACTGTGGGAACGGCGTTGCCGTCGATGACCGCATGGTCTCCGCGGTTGAGGCACTGGAACCGGGCGTGCATCGCTTCCATCCCGTCGAGATCACGATGAAGGCCGATGGAAAACTGCTACCGCGCCCTCAGTTCCCGCTGAACTGCTGCACCAGCGTGGATGCTATTGATCCGGAAAATTCTAGAATAGCAGTCCGGCGCGTGCTGCCAGAGGAAACACATCCTGACTTGTGGCACTATACCATTCCCGGCGGCAGCCCGTCACAACCAGCCGGACCCATGCGCCTCGCGGTCCATCGTGACCGGATCGCCGGTCGGGCGATGTGGTGGGACAACCGGTTCAACCGGATGTTCTTCTCCGATGCGCTGGTCGCCGCCTTGCAAACTGCAGGTGTCGAGGGGATAGACCTCAGCCCCCACGTCGCCGAGACCTGACGCCCCGGCCGTCCACCGGGAAATCCTCTACCGCCTCAACCGCGCCAGCGTCAGCCCCACCGCCCGCAACTCCCTGCTGCGCGGCCGCAGCGCCGACAGCCCCGCCGCCAGCCACCCCACCGGCGCCAGCCCCCATGCCAACCGCCGCACCGAACCCATCGCCCCCTCCGGCGCCGACAACGCATAGGCACCCAGCGCAGCCTCCAGCCAGCGCGCATCCTCGGGCCAGGCGGTGAAGGCGGTCTGCGCGAACATCACCACATCCGCCGCCTGCCAGAACCCCGCCCGCGTCGCGCGGCGGAACCGCTCCAGGTCGATGAACCGCGCCTCGTGCCCGTCCCAGCACACATCCCGCACCGCCGGGCGGCCATGCGCCATCCCCGCCCAATGCAGACGCGCCAGCGCCGTGCCCGCCGCCGCAAAGGCCGCAAGCTTCTCCGCCTCGCTCCTGCCAGGGTCCGCCACCACCTCGGTCAGGATCGGCCCCGCGTCGGGCAACAGCACCCAGTCCGGCCCCTCCGCCGCCACGCCCGCCACCGGCAACCCGGCATCCGCCAGAATGTGCAGCCCTTCCCGTTCCGCCGCGAAGGCCCGCGCCGGATCGCCCTTCTGCAGCCTGAGCCGCCCCGACAGCCGCTCCACCCGCTTCAGCCAGAACCGCCGCCCGTCCGGCAGCACGACCGCCCGCACCCGCTGCGGCGGCTCGGCCAGGGCGTCCGTCACGGCGCGATCAAGATGAGGGTCGGTCAAACATTCCTCTCCAGCGCTTCCCCGCGCCACCGACGCATGTCGCAGCAGCGCCCCGCCATATGCCCATTGCTCTTTTCAAAATACTCCCGCCGGAGGCATCCGACCTCTCCGCCCGCCCGGGCGCCCGACCACCGCGAGCCTCAGCCGAAGAACCCCGGCCCCGCCCGCTCCAGCAGGTCCTCCGCCAGCACCCTGCCGATCTCCGCGCCCTCGCCCACCGGACCCCGCCGCTCGCCGCTCACCGAGGCCGAGCCGTCCGGCCGCAGGATTTCCCCCCGCAGCCACAGCTCATCCCCCTCGATCACCGCCAGCCCGGCGATCGGCGTCTGGCAGGACCCGTCCAGCCGCAACAGGAAGGCCCGCTCCGCCGCCAGCCGCAAGCCCGTCTCCCGGTCATGCACCGCCGCCAGCATCGCCGCAACGCGCGCGTCGCCCAACCGCCGCTCCACCCCGATGGCCCCCTGCGCCACCGCCGGCAGCATCTCCTCCGGCGCAATGGCCCCGCGCGCGACCGACAGCATTCCCAGCCGCGTCAGCCCCGCCATCGCCAGGAAGGTCGCCTCCGCCACCCCCTCCTCCAGCTTGCGCATCCGGGTCTGCACGTTGCCGCGGAACTCCACCAGCTTCAGGTCCGGCCGCCGCAGC
Source organism: Tabrizicola sp. (assembly GCF_036781545.1). Taxonomy (GTDB): domain Bacteria; phylum Pseudomonadota; class Alphaproteobacteria; order Rhodobacterales; family Rhodobacteraceae; genus Tabrizicola. Next base: position 5,595 of record NZ_DAIQAT010000064.1, on the reverse strand, counting down.
GACAGCTGCGCCCGCCGCCGCAGGCTCGACGACCCGACCACCGCGCCCTCCGGCAGCTCCGCAATCGACCCGTAGCGCAGCGAGACGAAGGCATCCCGCACATCCGCCCGCTCCAGATAGCAATCCAGCACCAGCCCCTCGGGCTGCAGGGTCGGCATGTCCTTCATCGAATGCACCGCGATGTCGATGCCGCCGTCCAGCAGCGCCTCCTCGATCTCGCGGGTGAAAAGGCCCTTGCCCCCGATCTCGCGCAGCGCCTTGTCCTGCACCTGGTCGCCCATGACCTTGATGACCACCACCTCGAACGCCGCCTCCGCCAGCCCGAAAGCCGCCATCAGGACGCGCCGCACCTCATGCGCCTGCCAGAGCGCGAGCAGAGAGCCACGGGTGCCGATCTTCAGGGGCTGGGCGGGGGTGGGCAGGTCCTGGGTCATCGCTCATCCCTACCCGGACCGGTGGGGCCTGACAACCATGCCGGGGGCGACAGATCGCCCCGCGCCTCGGCCCGTCCGCAGCCGGTCGACCTCCCCCGGTCAGACAGGCGACCCTCATCGGCAAGTTTCCGGGCATGAAAGGGGGTGCGACAGTCCGGTCGGTCGCGCAAGCTTGACACCCCCTGCCCGGGCGGGCAAGCCAGACCGAAACCGGAGACCACCGATGACCAAGACGATCCTGCGCGCGCTGAAGGGCGAGGTGCTGCCCACCCCCCCGATCTGGATGATGCGCCAGGCCGGCCGCTACCTGCCGGAATACCGCGAGACCCGCGCCAAGGCGGGCGATTTCCTCACCCTCTGCTACACCCCCGACCTCGCCGCGGAAGTCACCCTGCAACCGATCCGCCGCTACGGCTTCGACGCCGCGATCCTTTTCGCCGACATCCTGCTTCTGCCGCAGGCGCTTGGCCCCAAGCTCTGGTTCGAGACCGGCGAAGGCCCGCGGATGGAAACCACCGACACCCCCGGCCAGGTCGCCAACCTTCGCCCCACCGAGGCGATCCACGACACCCTCGCCCCGGTTTACGAGACCCTCCGCATCCTCTCGCGCGAACTTACGCCCGAAACCACGCTCATCGGCTTCGCCGGCGCTCCCTGGACCGTCGCCACCTACATGATCGGCGGCCGCGGCTCGAAGGATCAGGCCGCCGCCCATGCCCTCAAGGCCCACGACCGCCCCACCTTCCAGGCGCTGATCGATCGCATCACCGAGGCGACCGTCGAATATCTCTCCGCCCAGATCGAGGCCGGGGCCGAAGTGGTGAAGCTCTTCGACAGCTGGGCCGGCAGCCTGAAAGGCCAGGACTTCCGCGACTTCGCCGAGGCCCCCGCGGCGAAGATCATCGCCGCGCTGAAAGCCCGCCACCCCGGCGTCCCCGTCATCGCCTTCCCGCGCGAGGCCGGGCAGGGCTACATCGGCTTCGCCCACCGCACCGGCGCCGATTGCGTCGCCATCGACAATTCCGTCAGCCCGGAATGGGCCGCCGCCAATGTCCAGATCGACGGCTGCGTGCAGGGCAACCTCGCGCCGGAACACATGGTGACGGGCGGCCAGGCCCTCATCGCCGCCACCCGCCACGTGGTGAAGGCCTTCTCCCAGGGGCCACATATCTTCAACCTCGGCCACGGCATCACGCCGGACGCCCACCCCGACAACGTGCAGCTGATGATCGACACGATCCGCGGCACCTGAGCCGACACTCTCCCGCCCCGCTGTCTCTCGCCCGACCTGTCATCCCCGCGAAAGCGGGGACCCACCCTGACAGGCACTCTATCCGCCGCCGCCCACTCCCCCACCCCGCCAAGGCCCATGGACCATCTCTGGATTCCCGTCACCCTCGCCGCCGCCCTCGCCCAGACCGGGCGCAATGCCGCCCAGCGCGGGCTGACCGAACGCCTTGGCACGCTCGGCGCGACCAATGTCCGTTTCCTCTTCGGCCTGCCCTTCGCCTGCGCCTTCCTCGCGCTCGCCCTCTGGCTCACCGGCTCCACCACCCCGCCGCTCACGCCCCGCGCCCTTGCCTTCACCGCCCTCGGCGCCGCGGCCCAGATCGCCGCCACCGCACTCATGCTCCAGGCGATGCGGACGCAGGGCTTCGGCATCGTCACCGCCTGGCTCAAGATCGAGCCGGTCCTCGTCGCCCTCACCGGCTGGGCCGTCCTGGGCGAGGCGCTGACCCTGCCCATGCTCGCCGCCATCGCCGTCGCGGTCGCGGGCGTCCTCGTCATGACCCTGAAACCCGGCCAGGGCCGCGCCATGCTGTCGGGCCTCGGACCCGCCGCCCTCGGCCTTGCCGCGGGGCTTGCCTTCGGCCTCTCCGCCATCGGCTTCCGCGGCGCGATCACCGCCCTGCCGGAAGGCGATTTTCTCATCCGCGCCCTGACGATCCTCGCCCTGTCGCTTGCGATGCAGACCGCGGCGCTCGGCCTCTGGCTCGCCGTCCGCGACCGCCCCGCCCTCACCGGCAGCCTGCGGGCCTTCGCCCCCTCGCTTGCCGCGGGCTTCCTCGGCGCGCTGGCCTCGGCCTTCTGGTTCACCGGCTTTGCGCTCACCACCGCCGCCAATGTCCGCACCCTGGCGCTTGTCGAGGTGATCCTCGCCCTCCTCCTCGCCCGCGTGGCCTTCGGTCAAAGGGCGACCCCCCGGCAACTCACCGGGATCGCGATCCTGCTCCTCGGCGTGGTCCTGCTCCTGCGGGCGTAGGTCGGACTTCAGGCCGCTCCCCCTTCCGCTCCTCCCAGCTCGCGCGCCCCACAGGGTTTGCACCGGCCCGCAGAACAACCTTCAAGGCGAAGCTGCCGCAGGCCCCCTCTGCCTTTCACATTTGCCCAAATATCCTCGGGGGGTCCGGGGGGCGAAGCGCCCCCGAGGCCCGAGCCGGTTGCGCATTCTTCACGCGCAGAGGCGAGACAAAAGGCTTGCGCGGAACGCGCTCAATCCAATGACCGCCCCAACCCGCGAGCGGTTAACAAAGCCTGAACGCCCACCGACAACTCCTTGAAATCACTCACGTCGAAAACCTGCCCGCGCGTGGGCAGCTTTCACGCCACGATCTCGCGCGGGACGATGAAATCCACCACCACCCCCTGCCCGAACCCGACCTGCCCCCAACCCTCCACATCGAAATCGGCGACCAGCGTGGCCCCGGTCGGATAGCGGTGGAACTCCGGGTTCGAGGGGGGATGCGCGACCAGCCGGGCCGCGAATTCCGAGATGCCGGGGTTGTGGCCGATCATCATCACCACATCCGCCGTCGCATGGCGCAGGACCGCCATCATCACATCCGGCCCGGCATGGTAGAGCGCGGGCTTCAGCTCCAGAACCGGAGTCCCCGGCAGGGCGGGTGCGATACCCGAGAAGGTCTTCCGCGTGCGCAGCGCGTCCGAACACAGGATCTCGCCGGGGATATAGTCGCGGCTGGCCAGCCACTGCCCCAGATCCGCCGCCGCCGCCTTGCCGCGGTCGTTCAGGGGGCGGTCATGGTCGGGGGTCATCGGGTCGTCCCAGGAGGATTTCGCATGCCGCGTCAGGATCAACCGCTTCATCTGTGGAATTGCCCCATGTGATAGGCCGACTGTTCAGGCAGTCTTGCATAGCTTTGCGACACCGGGCAAGCGCGGCGCACGAGACAGCCGCCCGTAAGGCACTCCGCCCCCTCCGACCGGTTCAGGAAGGCATGGCAGACCGGCACGTCATAGCCCGCCGCCGTGATCGCCCCCGCCGGACAGGTGGTCAGGCAGGGGGCCGCGCAGGTCTCGCAAGGTTTCGTCGCCGGAGGTGGCAGCTCCATCCCCTGCTTCAGTGCCAGCGCGCCGCGGAAACTGACCATCAGCCCTTGGTCCGCATGGACCAGAAGCCGCACAGGGCTGTCCCAGGCCCGCCCCGTCCGCAGCGCCCAGGGGTAGAACGGATGATACGGCGGCCCGCCGAAGGGGAAGAGCGCCTTGGCCCCAAGGTCGCAGGCGATCCGCCCGATCACCCGCCGCGACCAGCGGTCGACCGGGTCCGGCGCACCGTCCCATTCCGGCTGTGAGGTCAGGTGCGTCCAGAAGCCCGGCTCCCTCGGCCCGAGCATGAGCAGCGTCCGGGTCCCCGACGGAAAGCCCGCTTCGCCCTCGGCCACCGCGAAGCCGCCCAGCACCTCTAGCCGCTCCTCGGCCAGCCGGTCCGCCAGCGCCGCAAGCGAGAGCGTCTTCTGTCCTGCCATGTCCAACCCGGCCCCTGCCGCCCGCTGCCAGACTACCGCGTTCCCGCGCGGAATCCGGCCATAAAGCGACGCGAAACCCTCGGTCAGAGACCTGCGGCGCGACGGTCCCGGCCCTGCCCTTCAGCGGCGGACATGCGGCTTCACCCGTGGGGCGGTGGATCGAATCTGGCTGCCCGCGCCGTGGTCGGTGAACAGCTCCAGCAGGCAGGCGTTCGGCACCTTGCCGTCCAGGATCGTCACCGCCCGCGTCCCCTGGTCGATCGCCATCAGCGCGGTCTCGGTCTTCGGGATCATCCCGCCCGAGATCACGCCCTCTTCGGTCATCCGGCGGATCTCCTCGGGCGTGATCTGGGTCATCACCTGGCCCGAGGCATCCTTCACCCCCGGCACGTCGGTCAGGAGAAGCAACCGATCCGCCTGCAATGCCCCCGCGATCGCCCCCGCCGCGGTGTCGCCGTTCACGTTGAAGGTCTCGTTGTCCTTCATCCCCGTCGCCACCGGGGCGACCACCGGGATGATCCCGGCATTGTAGAGGTCGCGCAGCACCTGCACGTTCATCTCGACCGGGCGGCCGACATAGCCCAGCTCGGGATCGTCGGCCTCGCAGACCATCAGGTCGTCATCCTTGCCGGAAATCCCAACCGCCCGGCCGCCCGCATCCATGATCGCCTGCACGATCCGCTTGTTGACGAGGCCGGACAGGATCATCTCGACCACCTGCACCGTCGCCTTGTCCGTCACCCGCTTGCCACGCACGAATTCCGACTTGATTCCAAGCTTCTGCAGCATCTCGTTGATCATCGGCCCGCCGCCATGGACCACCACCGGATGCACGCCCACCTGCTTCATCAGCACGATGTCACGGGCGAATTCCGCCATCGCCGCATCATCGCCCATCGCATTGCCGCCGAACTTGACCACCACCACGGCGCCCTCGAAACGCTGGAGGTAGGGCAGCGCCTCGGACAGCATCTTCGCTGTGGTCTTGGCGTCTTCGACGGTCAGGGTCTGCTGCTTCATCGGGGCCTCCTTGCTTTCGCGCCGCATACGGCTTTTCCACCCCCCTGCCAAGCCTTGCCTTCCGCCATGGGCGGCGTAGCTTGGCCGCCAAAGGAGAGTGCCGATGTCCGAACAGAAGACGCTCGTGCTGACCGGCGCAAGCCGGGGGATCGGGCACGCCACCGTCAAGCGGTTTTCGGCCGAGGGCTGGCGGGTGCTGACCTGCTCGCGCCAGCCGTTCGACCCGCGCTGCCCCTGGCCCGATGCCGAGGCCAATCACATCGAGATCGACCTCGCCGATCCGAACAAGACCATCGCCGCCATCGAGACGATCAAGGAAAAGGTCGGGGGCCGCGTCCATGCCCTTGTGAACAATGCCGGAATCAGCCCCAAGG
>NZ_DAIQAT010000063.1:0-17745 GCF_036781545.1 Tabrizicola sp. | reverse complement strand
GGAGATCTTCGGGGTCAAGCGACTGGATTCCCAGGGAAACCCGGTTGACGCCGGCTTTGGCGTAGCCGTCAAAGCGGGCGGCCTCGACCGAGCCGGGATTGGCCTCCAGCGTGATCTCCACATCGTTCGCCAGAGTCCAGGTGTCCCGGACGCGGTCGAGGATGCCCTGGACAGTGGCGGCTTCCATCAGCGAAGGAGTGCCGCCGCCGAAGAAGACGGAGTTCAGGATGCGGCCCTGGGTCAGGGCGCCGATGCGGTCGATCTCGGCCTGGAAGGCGGTCAGCCAGCGGGACTGGTCGATGCGGGCGGCGACATGGCTGTTGAAGTCGCAGTAGGGGCATTTCGACTGGCAGAAGGGCCAGTGTATATACAAGCCGAAGCCTGCGTGGCGCCAGTCCTCCATTACGAGAAGAGGGCGGCGACGAGCTTGCGGAAGGCGTCGGCGCGGTGGGAGAGGCGGTTCTTCTCCCAACGGTCCATCTCGCCGAAGGTCTGGGCGTAGCCGTCGGGCAGGAAGATCGGATCAAAGCCGTGGCCTTGGGCGCCGCGACCGGGCCAGACAAGGCGACCGGGGGATTTGCCTTCGAAGACAAGATCCTGACCATCCGGAGCCGCGAGGACCAAGGTGCAGCAGAATTGCGCGTGGCGGGGCTCGGGGGCGCGGATGGCTTCCAGCTCGCGCCAGACACGCTCCATTCCGACGGCGAAGTCGCGGCCATTCGATGTGGTGGCCCAGTCGGCTGTAAATACGCCCGGCGCGCCGCTCAGGGCGTCGACGGCCAAGCCCGAGTCGTCGGCCAACGCGATCAGGCCGGAGGCTTTCGCGGCGGCGTGTGCCTTCAGCCGGGCGTTGCCGACGAAACTGGTCTCGGTTTCCTCTGGCTCAGGCAAGCCAAGCTCGCCCGCGCTGGTGACGGTCACGTCGAAGGGCGCGAGGAGATCGGCGATCTCTTCCAGCTTGCCCCGGTTGTGGGTGGCGACCAGCAGATGATCCCCGCGCTTCAGCATCCTAAAGGCCCAGGGCTGCCCGTTGTGCCGCGACCAGTGCGGCATTGCCCTGCCGGGCGAGGTCGAGCAGGTGGAGAAGCTCGTCCTGGCTGAAGGCCGAGCCCTCGGCGGACATCTGCACTTCGACCAGCTTGCCCGCGCCGGTCATGACGAAGTTGCCATCGGTCCCCGCCGCAGAATCCTCGGCATAGTCGAGGTCGAGCACCGGCTGCCCGGCATAGACGCCGCAGGAGACGGCGGACACATGGTCGAGGATCGGGTCCGAAACGATCACACCCGAGGACAAAAGCTTGTTTGCCGCCAGCCGCAAGGCGACCCAGCCGCCGGTGATCGCGGCGCAGCGGGTGCCGCCGTCGGCCTGGATCACGTCGCAGTCGATGACGATCTGCCGTTCGCCCAAGGCCTGCCGGTCCACGCCCGCCCGCAGCGATCGCCCGATAAGCCGTTGAATTTCCTGCGTGCGACCGGATTGCTTGCCTGCCGCCGCCTCGCGCCGCGTCCGCGAATTGGTGGCGCGGGGCAGCATCCCGTATTCCGCCGTCACCCAGCCCTGGCCGGTGTTCTTCAGGAAGGGCGGCGCCTTGTCCTCGATGGTGGCGGAGCAGAGGACATGCGTCTCGCCCATCTTGATCAGGCAGGAGCCTTCGGCATGTTTCATCACGCCGGTTTCGATTGAAACCGCCCGAAGATCGCTTAACTTTCTGCCTGACGGGCGCATTGCCGGACCTTTCGCTGGACTGCGGCCACATATGCAACCACAGGCGGGGGATGCAACCCCGAAACCCAGAGCACGATGACGACCCCGCAGCCGATCCTGACCGACATGAACGACCGCACGCGCGAGGTATTTCGCCGCGTGGTCGAGGGCTATCTGAACTCGGGCGAGCCGGTCGGGTCGCGCACGTTGACCCGGACGCTGTCGGAAAAGGTCTCGGCGGCCACGGTGCGCAACGTGATGCAGGATCTGGAGTATCTCGGGCTGCTGGACAGCCCGCATGTCTCGGCCGGGCGGGTGCCGACGCAGGCGGGGCTGCGGATGTTCGTCGACAGCCTGTTGGAGGTGGGCCAGGTCGCGCCCGAGGATCAGGAGAAGATCGACGCCACTCTGGGGGTGAACGACCAGGATGTGACCACACTCTTGGACGAAGTCGGGGCCGCGCTGTCGGTGATCACCCGGGGGGCCAGCGTGGTGCTGTCGCCAAAGCGGGAGGCGGCGATCCGGCATATCGAATTCGTCAGCCTCGGCGCTGATCGCGCGCTGGTGGTGCTGGTCTTCGCCGACGGCCAGGTGGAAAACCGGGTCTTCATTCCGCCGCCGGGGCAGACGCCCTCCTCGATGCGCGAGGCGGCGAATTTCCTGAATGCGCTGGCCGAGGGGCGGACGCTGTCGGAACTGCGCGCCAGCATGGTGACCGAAATCGCCCGGCGGCGGCAGGAGATCGATTCGCTGGCGCGAGAGCTGGTGGAAAGCGGCCTTGCCCTGTGGGAAAACGCGGGCCAGCCGTCGGAGCGGCTGATCGTGCGCGGACGGGCGAACCTGATCGGCGAAGCGTCGGACCAGGCCGAGATCGACCGCATCCGCGTGCTGTTCGACGACCTGGAGCGCAAGCGGGATATTGCCGAATTCCTGAACCTGACCGAGGCGGGTGAAGGTGTGCGCATTTTTATCGGTTCCGAGAACAAGCTTTTCTCACTTTCCGGTTCAAGTCTGGTGGTTTCTCCCTATATGAACGCTGATCGAAAGATCATCGGCGCGGTGGGCGTCATCGGTCCGACGCGGCTCAACTATGGCCGCATCGTTCCGATCGTCGACTACACCGCCCAGCTGGTGGGCCGCCTGGTCAGTGACCGCGGCAAGGGCTGACAGAAGGACGTGATGATGTCGCAGGAAGAAACCGCTTCGCCGCAGGTGGAGCCGGAAGATGTGGAAGTGAGTGCCGGGGAGAGCGAGCTTGAGGTCCTGCGGGCCGAGCGCGACGAGTTGCGCGACAAGTTCATGCGGGTGCTGGCGGATGCCGAGAATTCCCGCAAACGGGCCGAGCGCGACCGGAAAGAGGCCGAGATGTATGGCGGCACGCGGCTCGCGCGTGACCTGTTGCCGGTCTACGACAACCTGAATCGCGCGATCCAGGCGATCCCCGAGGAAAGCCGCGAGGCTTCGGCAGCGCTGATCGAGGGGGTCGAGCTGACCCTGCGCGAGCTGACCAATGTGATGACCAAGCATGGGGTGACGCCGGTTTCGCCCGCGGTGGGCGATCTCTTCGACCCGCAACTGCACCAGGCCATGTTCGAAGCGCCGCTGCCGGGGACGAAGGCCGGGCAGATCATCCAGGTGATGACCGAGGGCTTCCTGTTGCACGACCGCCTGCTGCGCCCGGCGCAGGTGGGCGTGTCGTCGAACGTGGGGTGAAAAGGGGCGGCGGTGTAACCGCCCCTTTTCAGTTTCAGGCCGTCGTGCGTTCCCGCACAGGGGCGTTGCCGCAAGCTTTCACCAAGCCAATCGCGGCAAGCGCGTCGGACTTGTTGATGTAGCCCTCTCCAGAGTTGGCAATCTTCTTGTGGTTCGCTGCGTACAGCGTCCAACGCCAACCTTGGAAGACTTCGTAGTACAGCTCGAAGTACATGGCAGCATTACTCCATCGTCATAGTCTCGCCCCCGGCACCATTGCCGGATTCGAGGAGGACGCCGCATCATGCTTGACGGATTCAGCTCAAACCGCGATGATCGCGGTGTCTGATAAGGACAGCTGCCCGTCTACGGCAGTCAAGGGGTGCCCACTGGCCGGTGGGCGCCCCTTATCGCATACAGAGAATTACCGATTCGTCGAGTCGATTCTGTCACTTACACACGAAACTGGGTAATTTTCTTCCGACTGCCTACAACATGTTGGAGTAGTCGGGTTGTGAACTGGGGGTTAAAGACCTTTCAACTCATAAACAAGTCTCAGCGCCTCCATCGGCGTCAATTCATCCGGGTGGATGTCTTTCAACCGTTCCTCCACCGCTGACGCTTTCTGCTTCTGCGACGGGGCTGGCGGCGGCGCTGCCCGGAACAGTGGCAGGTCGTCGATCAGCGTCGCCTGCTTGCCGCCCTCACGGTCGCCCTTCTCCAAGGCATCCAGCACCACCTTGGCCCGTTCGATCACTGACGCCGGAAGCCCTGCCAGCCGGGCGACCTGAACGCCATAGCTGCGGTCCGCCGCGCCTTCGCGGACCTCGTGCAGGAAGATCACCTCGCCTTCCCATTCCTTCACCGTGACCGTGGCGTTCTTCACGCCCGGCAGCTTGCCTGCCAGCGCCGTCATCTCGTGGTAATGCGTGGCGAAGAGGGCGCGGGAGCGGTTGATCTCGTGCAGGTGTTCCAGCGTGGCCCAGGCGATGGACAGGCCGTCATAGGTCGCCGTTCCCCGCCCGATCTCGTCCAGGATCACCAGCGCGCGGTCGTCGGCCTGGTTCAGGATCGCCGCCGTTTCCACCATCTCGACCATGAAGGTGGACCGGCCCCGCGCCAGATCGTCCGAGGCGCCGACCCGGCTGAAAAGTTGCGAGACGAGGCCGATCCGCGCTTCCGTCGCCGGGACGTGACTTCCCGCCTGGGCCAGCAGGGCAATCAGCGCGTTCTGCCGCAGGAAGGTGGATTTCCCGGCCATGTTCGGCCCGGTCAGCAGCCAGATGGCGGGTGTGTCCTTGTCGGTGAGCAGGCAATCGTTCGCCACGAAGGGCTGGCCTTCCCGCCGCAGCGCGCGTTCCACCACCGGATGCCGCCCCCCGGTGATCTGGAAGGCGCGGCTGTTGTCCACCACCGGGGCGCACCAGCCTTCCTCGGCAGAGAGGTCGGCGAAACCGGCGGCAAGGTCGATCTCTGCCAGCGCGCGGGCGGCAAGGGCGATGGGGGCCGAGGCGTTGAGAATCCGGGCTTTCAGGCCGGAATAGTGACGCTTTTCGATCTCCAGCGCGTGGTTGGCAGAGTTCAGGATGCGGGTCTCCAGCTCCGACAGGGCGAGGGTGGTAAAGCGCACCTGCCCGGCGGTGGTCTGCCGGTGGATGAAAAGCTCCGGCATGGCCCGCATCCGGTCTTCATGCGTCGTGGTGGTCTCGATGAAATAGCCGAGCACGTTGTTGTGCTTGATTTTCAGGCTGGGGATGCCGGTCGCCTGTATATACTCCGCCTGCATCCGCGCGATAACACCCCGGCCTTCGTCCCGCAGGGCGCGGGTGTCGTCGAGTTCGGGGTCGAAACCCGGCGCGATGAAACCGCCGTCGCGGGCGAGGAGCGGGGGTTCGGCCACCAGTGCTTCCGTCAGGAAGGTGACAAGATCGGCATGGCCGGTGAGGGCGGTTGCCGCTTCGGCCAGCAGGGGAGGCGCGTCGGCCAGAAGACTGGCGATCCGTTCGGCCTGTTCCAGCCCGGCGCGGATCGCTGCCATGTCGCGGGGGCCGTCGCGGTCGAGGGCGAGGCGGGACAGGGCGCGGTCGATGTCGGGGACGCGACGCAGCGCCTCTCGCAGCTGGTCGCGGAGGGAGGGGGTTTCCAGCAGGTGGTCGAGCGCGGCCTGACGGGCATGGATGGTATGAAGGTCGAGCGCGGGGGAGGAGAGGCGGCGCTCCAGCAGCCGCGCGCCCCCGGCGGTGACGGTGCGGTCGATGGCGGAGAGGAGCGAGCCGTCGCGGCCTCCCGAAAGGGACTGGGTGAGTTCGAGGTTGCGGCGGGTTGCGGCGTCGATCTGCATCGTGCCGCCCAACGCTTCGCGGACGGGAGGGCGGAGGAGCGGCATCCGGCCGCGCTGGGTGAGGTGGAGGTAGTCGACGAGGGCGCCCATGGCGGAGACCTCGGCCCGGTCGAAGGTGCCGAAGGCGTCGAGGGAGGCGACATGGAAGAGGTCGCAAAGGCGCTTCTCGGCGTTCGTGGAATCGAAGCTGCCGCGAGAGAGGGGGGTGATGGCGAGGCTGTCGGAGAGGGCGGCGGTGATCTCGCGTTCGCGGGCTTCAGACAGGAGAAGCTCGCGCGGGGCGATGCGGGCGAGGTCGGGGCTGAGGCGGGTGAGGGAGGAGGGCATCACCCGGAACTCGCCGGTGGAAATGTCGGCCCAGGCGATGGCGGCCTGGTCGCGCACCTCGGAAAAGGCGGCGAGGAAGTTGTGGCGGCGGGCTTCGAGGAGGGAATCCTCGGTCAGCGTGCCGGGGGTGACGAGGCGGACGACATCACGTTTGACGACGGATTTGGAGCCGCGTTTCTTGGCCTCGGCCGGGTCTTCCAGCTGCTCGGCGATGGCGACGCGGAAACCCTTGCGGATCAGGGTCAGGAGATAGCCTTCGGCGGCGTGGACCGGGACGCCGCACATGGCGATGGGCTCGCCCAGGTGGAAGCCGCGCTTGGTGAGGGCGATGTCGAGGGCCGCCGCCGCCGCGACGGCATCGTCGAAGAACATCTCGTAGAAGTCGCCCATCCGGTAGAAAAGGAGGGCGCCGGGGTTCTGGGCCTTGATCTCCAGATACTGCGCCATCATCGGCGTGACGGTGTCTTCGGTCACTTTGTTCCCCCGGGTGTTGGGGGAGAGTATCGGCGGAGGGGTCCGCGGGGAAGGGGGTGCCCGCGCGCGGGCAGTTTAGCCGGGCATTTGATTTCAAGGGGTTGGCTGCGGGCGTTTACCGGGCGTTAGGATTTTTCGGGTGCCGCGTTGGTGGTTGCAGAAACACCCCACCCTTCCCCCCTCACCATTGAGGGGGAGGGCAGGTGCCTGGTATTGGCGAAGTGAGTGGGGGGAGAGGTTGCGCCTGGCGCCGAGGGCGGGTGCCTCCGGCGGGAGTATTTGGGAAAAGAGCAAAACATGAAAGGGAGGTCCGCCACGGTGCCTTTGGCGGGAGTCTTTGGGCCAGGAGGAAGGGTGGTGTGGGGGAAGTCGGGCTGAAGCCCGACCTACGTGGCGATGCGGGGGTCCTGGAGAATCGGGGCTGGCCCCGACCTACAACACGTAGCGCGAGATGTCGGCCGAGCGGGCGAGGGCGCCGAGGTTGGTTTCGACGAAGCCGCCATCCACCGTTACCGACTGGCCGGGACGGTCGGGGGCGTGGAAGCTGAGTTCCTCGAAGACGCGCTCCATCACGGTGTAGAGGCGGCGGGCGCCGATGTTTTCCACGCTGCGGTTCACCTCGGCGGCGATGCGGGCCAGGGCGGCGATGCCGTCGGGGGTGAAGGTGACCTGCACATCCTCGGTTGCCATCAGGGCCTTGTACTGGCGGGTCAGCGCATTGTCGGTATCGGTCAGGATGCTGACGAAATCCTCCTCGGTCAGCGGCGCGAGTTCGACGCGGATCGGCAGGCGGCCCTGCAGTTCGGGCAGAAGGTCCGAGGGCTTGGCGATGTGGAAGGCGCCGGAGGCGATGAAGAGGATGTGGTCGGTCTTCACCGGCCCGTGCTTGGTCGAGACAGTGGTGCCCTCGATCAGCGGCAGGAGGTCGCGCTGGACGCCTTCGCGGCTGACATCGGCGCCGCGCGCGTCGGAGCGGGCGCAGATCTTGTCGATCTCGTCGAGAAAGACGATCCCGTTTTCCTGCACGGCCTCCAGCGCGGCGGCACGGACGGCCTCGTCATCCAGCAGTTTGTCGGCCTCCTGGCCGATCAGGATGTCGTAGCTTTGCGCCACGCTCATCCGCTTGCGGTTGGTGCGGCCGCCGAAGGCCTTGAACAGGTCTTGCAGGCCCTGCATCTGGGTTTCCATGCCGGGCATGCCGAAGCCCAGCGGCATGGCGGGGGCAGCATCCGTGACCTCGATCTCGATCATGGTGTCGTCGAGTTCGCCGCGTTTCAGCTTGCCGCGGAACATCTCGCGGGTCTGCTCGCGGGCGTCCTTGCCGGCAAGGGCTTCGACCACCCGGTCCTCGGCGGCCTTGTGGGCGCGGGATTTCACGTCCTCGCGCATCTGGGCGCGGGTATCATTCATGGCGACATCGACAAGATCGCGCACGATGGAATCTACATCGCGGCCGACATAGCCGACTTCGGTGAATTTGGTGGCCTCGACTTTCAGGAACGGCGCTTTCGCAAGCTTCGCCAGCCGACGGCTGATCTCGGTCTTGCCGACGCCGGTGGGGCCGATCATCAGGATGTTCTTCGGATAGACCTCGTCGCGCAGGTCATCCTCCAGCCGCTTGCGGCGCCAGCGGTTGCGCAAGGCCACGGCGACGGCGCGCTTGGCTTCCTTCTGGCCGATGATGAAACGGTCAAGCTCGGAGACGATCTCGCGGGGGGTCAGGTCGGTCATTCGGTCGATCCATAGGGCGGCAGGCGGGACTTGCCGGGAAAATCGGGAAGAAGTTGCATCATCTTGGCGCGAAGCTGCACCCACCAGGTGCCTATGGCGGTGATGAAGGCGCCAAGCGTGAGAAGGACGAAGATCCAGCGGCTGGCCTCGCCCTCGCCCATCACCCAGGCGATGACGACGGCGATATAGGCGATGGCGGCGGTCAGGAAGCTGCGGCGGTCGATCACCAGGGCAAGCACGGTGATCGCGACCAGCGCGAGGGCCAGGAAGAGGATTCCGCCGCCGTTCAGCAGGGTGACGGCGACGGTGTTGACCAGGGCGGGGGCGGCGAGGAGATGGCACCAGAAGGCGGTAGCGGAGTAGCGCCCGAGGCGATGGGGATCGCGGGTGTCGAACCACATGCCGGCAAGGAAGGCGCCGATGCCGAAGACAAGCGTGGCGGTGGCGAAGGCCGGGCTTTCGCCGAGGTCGAAGAGCGAGTTGTAGCCCTGGAAGCCGGTGAAGAGCCCGGCAAGGTTCGAGGCGGAAGCCGTGAAAGCATAGACTGCGCCGAGGGTGAATCCCCCGGTCAGGAAGGCGGCGAAGGGCAGGCGGAAGCGGCGATACCAGGCAACCATCGCCAGCGCCGAAAGCGCAAAGCCCGCAATCGCCACCATGCGTTCGTCGATACTGGCCTGGGCCAGCAGGGTGAATGTGAAGATCACGATGCCGATGCCGAAGGCGGTGGCGAGAACAATGGAAGGCAGGGTCATCCGGCGCTTCAGGGTGAAGTAGCCCGCCCACCACCAGGCGATGCCCGCCGTCATCAGCGGAACCAGAGTCAGGAGAGCGAAGCCGCCGAAGACCGCCAGCAGCGCGGTGACGCCGGAGAGAAGGATGACGAGACCGATGGAAATGAAGATTTCCGAGAAGCCGCGGAAGAACTCGAAAGGCTCGTCCTCGGAGGGGAGGGCGACGCGTCTTCCGGCCCGGTCATTGGCAAGGGCCAGAAGCGAGGCGGCCTGCGCCTCGGTCAGGATGCCGGCGGCGACGGCGGCGCGAAGGTCTTCGGGAGTCATTCTGGGCGGGGCCTCGGCAAGAAACTGTCTTTGCAGAGATAAGGGGTTTGTCGGGGCAAACCAAGTGAGGTAAATTCCGCGCCACGGGCAGTATATACGGTCAAATGTTTGATATATACAGGACGTATATATAAGACTTGGCCGTAAGTCGCTGAAAACAGCCAATAACCACAGCGTAAACGCTGGGCATTCAAGAGGGGCATGTGCATGGTGGACGAGGTTCCAAGACGGCTGAGCATCGCCGAGAAGCGGGCTTTGGCAAGCCCGCTGGTGCTGAAGACGAACGACAGGGTCGAGGAACTGCCGGTCGAGGCGCTGTCGGGCGACTGGACCGACGCGGTCATGCCCGAGCAGACGCGGAAGAAGCTGATCTCGTTGCGGGTGGACCCCGAGGTGCTGGACTTCTTCAAGGCGCAGGGACCGGGCTACCAGACGCGGATGAATGCGGTGCTGACGGCCTATATGCAGGTGAAGAAGGAAATGGGTCAGGCCTGAGGTCAGGCCTTGATCCGTTCCACCGTCAGGTTGCCGTTGGTGTAGACGCAGATGTCGGCGGCGATGGCCATGGCCTTGCGGGCGATGTCCTCGGCCGGAAGGTCGGTTGACATCAGGCCGCGCGCGGCGGCGAGGGCGAAGTTGCCGCCCGAGCCGATGGCGGCGACGTCGTGTTCAGGTTCCAGCACATCCCCCGCGCCGGTGATGACGTAAAGCGCGCTGCCGTCGGTCACGATCAGCATGGCTTCGAGGTTGCGCAGGTATTTGTCCATGCGCCAGTCCTTCGCCAGATCGACGCAGGCGCGGGCCAATTGGCCGGGGGCGGCTTCCAGTTTCTTCTCCAGCCGGTCCAGCAGGGTGAAGGCGTCGGCGGTGGAGCCCGCGAAGCCGCAGACCACGTCATGCCCGCCGGGGGACAGGCGGCGGACCTTGCGGGCGGTGCCCTTGATCACGGTCTGGCCGAGGGAGACCTGGCCATCGCCCGCCACCACGACCTCGCCCCCGCGGCGGACGGCGAGGATGGTGGTGCCGTGCCAGCCCGGAAATCTGTCGTCAGCCATGATGCCCTCCGTTTCGGTCTATATGGCGATGCGCGGTCGTCAGGGCAATGCAGAACGCCCGCGCCTTGCGGCACGGGCGTTGCATGAGACTTTGGCCGGTCTTAGCGGCGCAGGCCGAGACGGGCGATCAGCGAGGAATACCGTGCTTCGTCGGCTTTCTTCAGGTAGTCCAAGAGCTTGCGGCGCTTGGCGACCATCATCAGAAGGCCACGACGCGAGTGGTTGTCCTTCTTGTGGCCCTTGAAATGCTCGGTCAGGGTGGCGATGCGCGACGACAGGACCGCAACCTGAACTTCCGGCGAGCCGGTGTCGTTTTCCTTGGTCGCGTAGTCCTTGATCAGGCGGGCTTTTTCTTCAACGGTGATCGACATCGGGGTCTCCTTGGCTAGGGTGATGGCGCAAGCCGGGATGTCGTCCAGCAGGGCCCTTGGAGGCTCCGCCCGAAAGCGGATGCGGGCGTATAGGCGGATTCGGGGGCGAGGGGAAGCGGATTCGCCGCGAAGGTGCACAGGCCGTTAACCGTGAGTCCAGATTCCCGCCGCAACGGGTTTGGGTGGGCATGGAGTCATGATATGTTCCGATAATGTTCCACGCGTTGCCGGGTGTTTGGCGGGTTGAAGGAGTAGCTGGTTTGCTTGCCATGTTTGGCCTTTTCGGCGTGTTGATGGTCGGTCTTGCCGCCGATGCGCTGATTTCCCATCACAGCGACGACCGCGATGAGCCCGAAGACCTGCCAGAGGATGACCCATTGCTGGACGATGGCGATCTGCTGGACGATCTGGCAGGTGATCCGACCATCCCGACCTCGGACGATATCGCCGATCCGGGGGAACATGCGGTGACGGTCGATGGCTCGGACAGGGCGGATTTGCTGGACGGGTTCGGCGGCGATGACGAGATCCGCGGCGGCGATGGCGCGGATCTGATCAACGGGCGTGGCGGGGATGACAGCATCGACGCGGGTGCCGGGAATGATGCGGTCTGGGCGGGCGAGGGGGACGACAGTATCCGGGCCGGTGCCGGTGATGACAGCGTCTATGGCGACGAGGGCGATGACGTGATCCACGGCGACGACGGCAACGATTCTCTGGCCGGATGCGAGGGCGATGACAGCCTGTCGGGCGATGCGGGGAACGACACGCTTCTGGGCGGCGAGGGGAACGACTGGCTGGAGGGCGGCGACGGCGACGACTGGCTGTCCGGCGGCGACGGAGATGATTACCTGTCGGGCGGCCGCGGCTCGGACGTTCTGGACGGGGGTCGCGGCGACGACACGATCTCCGGGGTTGAAGAGGACGACGATCCGCAGACGGATTTCATCAATGGCGGCGAGGGTGGCGACCATCTGATCCTTGGCTCGGGCGACTATGCGACCGGCGGTGCAGGGGCGGATGAATTCATCCTGAAGGAATGGCTGAGCGAGGGTCCCGTCACGCAAATCGCGGATTATGATCCGCACGAGGATCAATTGGTCGTCGTCTACGACCCCTCGGTCCACCCCGACCCGGTGCTGACGGTCGAGGCGAATCCGGGCGGCCTTGGCCAGTCGATCTATCTCGACGGCGCGCGGGTGGCGGTGGTCAACGGCGGGCCGGTGAGCATCGAGGATGTCCGTCTGGTGGCGGCCTGACGGTTACCAGGGTTGTGGCTTGTGGTGATAACCGATGTAGAGCGGATGCCTGGGCTGGCCCTGTCCGGTCAGGCCAAGGTGGAACAGGGAAGCGCCGCTCTGGCGCAGAAGCGCGGTCACCTGCGCGCCGCGGTGCAGATGCAGGCCGTGGTTGCCCCAACCGCAGACGACGACGTCGGCCCAGTCCAGGCTGCCGAGAATCGCGGCGTCATTGCCGGGGCCGACCGGATCGGCCGCTGCGCGCATCACCTTCGGATCGGTGGCGCGGAAGGCGAAGATGTTGGTCACGCGGAAGGCGCCATGGCCCAGCGCCCGCGCCCGCCGCTCGCAACGCTCGACCGTGGGGTCGTTCTGCACCTCGGTCGCGGTGGAGGGATTCAGCATCACGAAGAGCCCCCTGGGACCGGGACCCCAGGTGCGAGTCAGGAGGTAGCGATACTGCTCGCAATCGGAATAGACCGCCTCGGAGGCCGCATCGCCCTTGGTGAACGCTCGCGTAATCATCGCCGCCCCGACGCAGACCCCAACCCACGCGGTCATAGGCCGATGCCGACACTACCGCAAAGCGATTTGCCAACGGCACCCGGGCAGCATGAGGGCTGAAGTCCCGTCTGGGGACGGCACGAACAGGCGATTCCACTTGGCAAATCGCAGTCCCGCCTACATTGCTGAGCAAGACTCATCCTGTGGCGGAGCCTTCGACGTGTCTGATCTGATCCTTCTCGTCTATCGCAGCCAGAGCGCCGCCTTCGTCGCGGGCGAGGCGCTGGCCGTGCTGCAACAGGAGGCGGGGACCGAGCCGGAAGATATCGTCGTGGTGACGAAGGACGCGACTGGTCGGGTTTCGGTGAACCAATCCATCGACCTGGCGACCGGACGTCCGCTGGGCGGCGGCCGCTGGGGGACAATGATCGGCATGCTGTTTCTGGACAGCCGGAAGCCCGCAACAGATGGCAGGGGGCTTTCTGCACAGCTTCTGGACACCGGGCTTGAGGAAGGCTTCCTGCGCGAGACCGGCAAGGCGCTGGAAAAGGGTGGTGCGGTCGTCGGGTTGCGGGTGCGGCTTCTGGGGGCGGACCGTGTGCTGGAACGGGTCAAGGCGCTGAAGGAAGCGCCGAAGGTGCTGCGCACCCGGCTGGGGGCGGGAACGGAAGAGGCGCTTTACGAGCTGCAGGCGCTGATACCCGACCGGGCGCTGGGCCAGTCCGCACCCGATGGCATGTTCTAGCCGGGGATTCACAAGACCAAGGCTAGATCTCGTGCTTGCGGATGTTGGCCAGCATCTTGTGCAACGTGCCGACAAAGGCCCGCCGCTCTTCGGCGGGGATGCCGCGGAACATGCGGTCATGCGTTTCGGCCATGCGGGGCCACAGCGTCTCGAACCGCGCGCGGCCCGCTTCGGTGAGATGGACCCGCGTTGCGCGGCTGTCGGCCGGATCGGTCTCGCGCCGGATCAGGCCCTCAACGGCCAGCTGGTCCAGCGCGCGGGAGAGGGTGGATTGTTCCACCACCGAATAGACCGCAAGCTCGCGGATCAGCGGCCCTTCGATCACCGACAGCACGGCGAGCGCCCGCATCTTCGGCGTGGTGAGCCCCAGCCCGGCCATCTCCTCACGCAGCGATGCGTTGTAGCGGCCCATGATCCGGTTCATGAGGTAGGGCGCGTAGTTCGCCAGCCCGATCTCGCCCAGACGGGGAAGGGTTCCGGGCGGGCGTTCGGGGGGCGACTGGTCGGTCATGCACCCAGTCTCTTTGCCGCGAGGAAGCCCGACCCGCCGCCGAGACCGGGGCCGGGATGGGTGGAGGCGCCGATATGGATGAGGCCACGGACCAGCCCGGTGCCGTTGGTGGAATGGGGATAGGGCCGGAACAGGAAGAACTGGTCGATGGTGCAAAGCCCGCCATAGGGATCGCCGCCGACGAGATTGACGTTCATCGCCTGCAGGTCCGCCGGACTGTAGGCGCGGCGCGCCAGCTTGATGGCGTCGAAATCCCTGATGTGGCGGCGGAGGGTGGCCTCGATCCGGTCGGCGAAGGCCTCGCGGGTCGCTTCGGACCAGGTGCCGTCGGTGGCGATCTGGCCCGCCGCGTCGCCCTTGACCACGCGGGGCGCGTCGGGGATCTGGAGCCAGAGGATCGCCTTGCCGTCCGGCACGCGTGACGGGTCGAGCCGGTGCGGCTGGCCGACGCAGATCGTGGGCTGGGCGGGCAGCATCCCGCGCTCGGCCTCGTTCGCGGATTTCGAGACCGAGTCGATGCCATCGGCCAGATGGATCAGCGCAACGTTGTCCAGCCCCGGCGTCAGCCAGTCGGGTGCGCGGTCCAGCGCATAATGCAGCTGGAAATTGCCGCGCCCATGGCGGAAGACCTTCGCGGCCGCCTTGTCCTCGGGCAGGTTCACCTCGCGCAGGAGGCGGTCCTGCAACTGGCCTGGCGCGACCGAGGCGAGGACTGACCCGCAGGCGATCTCTTCCCCCGAGGCGAGCGCGACCCCGCGCACCTTGCCGTCGCGGACGAGGATGCGGTCGACATCGGCGCCGCAGCGGATCTCGCCGCCCTGCGCCTCGATCAATGCGCGGAAGGCGGTGACGCCCGCGCCCGAGCCGCCCTTGACGATGGGGGCGCCCGCCGCCTCGAGCGCGAAGGCGATGACCTTGCCCATCTGGCCGGAATAGGTGGATTCGGGGGTCAGCCCGCAATGCAGGACCCAGGGGGCATAAAGCGCCTGGACCAGCGGCGAGGCATAGGATGTCTCCAGCCAGCCGCGCGCGGGGACCAGCGCCTGGCCGAACCAGGCGGCCAGCCCGCGCAGGCCGCGCTTGCGGACTTGGCCCCACAGGAGTTTTGCCGTGGACCAGGACCAGAGCGGGCCGCCCAGAAGGGCGAAGAGGAAGGGCGCGTCGGCCTCGATCCCTCCCACGTCGCGGGCATGGGTGGCGCCGTCGCCCGCCGCAAGCGCGTCGAAGGCGGCGATGTTCTTCGCCCGGTCGGTCGTGAGCACCAGCGCCTGACCGTCCGGGCGCAGAACCGCGGTCGGGTGCGGGCTGTGGCAGTAGTCGAAGCCGTGGCGGGCGAGATGGGGGCCAAGTGCGGCGCCCGCGGGCGAGGTCATGAACAGGACCCAGGTCGCCGCCATCACGTCATGGCGGAAGCCGGGCAAGGTGATCTCTTCGGTCCGAAGGCAGCCGCCGGGAACCGTCTCGCGTTCCAGGAGGAGCACGCGGTCGCCCTTCAGGGCGAGCATTGCACCCGCGACCAGCGCGTTGATCCCGCTGCCGATGATGACGTGATCGGGGCGCATGGCTCCGGCGCTTGCTGAAGTCATCGTCCTCTCCTCTCGTCCGGGCCGCCCGGCAGACTGCGTCGGATGTTTCCGGGCATCCTGAATCACTGCTAGACAGATTTAAATGTATTTGCAATTATCCCGGCGTCAATCCGGCGGGGGAGCATGGCCGATACCTTTGACGCAGTCCTGATCGGAGCGGGCCATAACACGCTTGCCGCCGCCCTGCATCTGGCCGCCAAGGGCTGGCGTGTCGGGGTGTTCGAGCAGGCGGCCACGGCGGGCGGCGCGGTGAAGACCGGCGAATACACCTTGCCCGGCTTCCGGCACGACTGGGCGGCGATGAACCTGTCGCTGTTCGCGGGCAGCCCGTTTTTCAAGGCCTATGGCGCCGAACTGGGCCAGCATGGTTGCGAGTTCGTGCCGGTGGACCGGCCTTTCGCCTCGTCGTTTCCGGACGGATCCTGGGCGGGGGTCTCAACCGTCGGCGACGAAACCCTGAGCGCCTTCCGCGCGCTGTCCGAAGCGGATGCAGCGACCTGGCAGGATCTGACCAGCCGCTTCGGGCAAGAGGCTCCGCATCTCTTCGGGCTTCTCGGCTCGAAGATGCGAATTCGTGCGCTTGCATATTTTGGGTTTAAAACACTGCGCGCCAAGGGCCTGGGCGGCACGCTGGACCTGACCCGGTTTCTGCTCTCCTCGCCCCGCGCCTGGCTGGAGGAAAGCTTCCGGCATCCGCATATCCGTGCCCTGCTGGGGGCCTGGGGGATGCACCTGGACTTCGCCCCCGATGTCGCGGGCGGGGCGATGTTTCCCTATCTGGAAGGGATGGCCGGGCAGGCCTTCGGCATGGTGATCGGCAAGGCGGGCGCCGATACCATCGTCAGGGCGCTGACCGCGGCGATCACCGCGCGGGGCGGCAGGGTGGAGACGGGCGCGCGCGTCGCCCGCATCCTGCGCGACGGGAGCCGTGCGACCGGGATCGAGCTGGCAGATGGCCGCCGGATCATGGCCAGCCGCGCGGTGATCGCGGGCACCTCACCCAAGGGTCTGCGCAAGCTGACCGGCGACACCACCCCTGCCTTCGACCGCGCGATGGACGGCTACCGCCATGCGCCGGGGACGATGATGATCCATCTGGCGATGGACGGCCTGCCGGACTGGCGCGCGGGAGACCAGCTGAAGCGCTTCGCCTATGTCCACCTCGCCCCCAGCCTGGACCAGATGGCACGCACCTACCAGCAGGCACAGGCCGGGCTTCTGCCCGATGAGCCGATCCTCGTCGTCGGCCAGCCCACCGTCTTTGACCCCGCCCGCGCGCCGGAGGGCAGGCATGTGCTTTGGGTGCAGGTCCGCATGGCCCCGGGCACTATCGCGGGCGATGCCAAGGGTGGCATTGTCGCGACCGATTGGACGCAGGCGGCGGAGCCCTTCGCCGAGCGGGCGCTGTCGATCCTGGAAGCCCACGCCCCCGGCACAGGCGCAAAAGTACTCGCCCGCCGGATCGTGACGCCGGTGGAGCTGGAGGCGGACAACCCCAACCTTGTCGGCGGCGATCAGGTCTGCGGCAGCCATCATCTGGCGCAGCATTTCCTGTTCCGCCCCGTGCGCGGCCATGCCGACGGCTCGACCCCGCTTGCCAACCTGCACCTCACCGGCGCCGCCGTCTGGCCCGGCGCAGGAACGGGGGCGGGACCCGGATTCCTTCTGGCGCGGAAACTCGCCGGAAACTGACGACCACCACAAGAACAACCAACAGGGAAAACGACCATGAACCTCAACCGCCGCAGCCTTCTGATGCTGTCAGCCGCCACGGTGGCCGCAACCAGCCTGGGCATGCCCAGCCTTGCCCAGGGGATCGACGAACTGGTCATCGCCTACAACGTCAACCTGCCGTCCTGGGACCCGACCGTCGGCCCCAGCGCGGTGAACCCGACGATCCAGGGCATCTACCAGTCGGTCTTCGACCAGTTCATCCTGCAACAGCCCGACCTGAAACCCGCCCCTGGACTTCTGACCGAATGGGGCTGGAGCGATGACAAGAAGCAGGTCTGGATGAGCGTCCGCGAGGGTGTGACGTGGCATGACGGCAGCCCCTTCACCGCCGAGGACGTGGCCTGGAACCTTGCCCGCGTGGCGAAGCCCGAGACCGGCAGCCCGATCCAGTTCGTCTGGGGCACGCTGGCGAACCACCGGGTCGAGGGCAACAAGGTGATCGCCGACGTGGTCCAGTTCGACCCGACGATCTTCAAATGGATGTATTTCCTGACCGGCTACGTCCTGCCGAAAGTCTATTACGAGAAGGTGGGCGCCGAGGGTTTCGAAGCCGCGCCCATCGGCACCGGCCCCTATATGGTCGAAAAGTTCGAGAGGAACGCCTTCGTCCGGCTGAAAGCCAACGCGAATTACTGGGGCGGCAAGCCCGACTTCGACACCGTGACGATCAAGT
>NZ_DAIQAT010000062.1:0-17806 GCF_036781545.1 Tabrizicola sp. | reverse complement strand
TGCACGTCGCCGGTCTGGGCCATGAAGCCGTCGATCACGCGGTGGAAGACCACGTTGTCATAGGCGCCTTCCTTGGCCAGCGCAGTGATCTGCGCGACATGCTGCGGGGCGACATCGGGCAGAAGGTCGATGACCACGGTGCCGTTGGCGGCGCCCGCGACCTCGATCACCAGGTTCGGGCCGGGGCCGTCGGTGGCCTGGGCCTGGGCGGATTGCGAGATGCCGTAGCCGACGACCACGGCAAGACCGGCGGCGAAGAGGCCGCCTGCGAGGATGCGATCAAGCCTGGACATCGGAAGCCACCCGTACCGTGATCATGCGGTCGGGGTTGGCCGGAGGCTCACCCTTCACGATCTTGTCGACATGCTCCATCCCGCTGATGACGCGGCCATAGACCGTGTACTGGTTGTTCAGGAAATGGTTGTCGCGGAAGTTGATGAAGAACTGGCTGTTGGCGCTGTTGGGATTCTGCGACCGCGCGGCGCCGAGGGTGCCCCGGTCATGCGGGAGCTTCGAGAATTCCGCAGGCAGATCGGGATATTGCGACCCGCCCGTCCCGGCCCGGCGCGGGTTGTAGCTGGGGCTTTCCATGTTGGCGTTTTCCACATCGCCGGTCTGGGCCATGAAGCCGTCGATCACCCGGTGGAAGGCCACATTGTCATAGGCCTTGTCGCGGGCGAGCTGCTTCATCCGCTCGGCATGTTTGGGCGCCACGTCGGCGAGCAGTTCGATCACCACTTCGCCGTCCTTCAGCGTCAGGATGATGGTGTTTTCGGGGTCCTTGATGTCGGCCATCGGTGCCTCATACGGTTTCGGTCGGGCGCGACCGTAGCGGCGGGTTCCGCGCAAGGAAAGGGCAAAGCGCGCTAAGCGGTTGACGTCGGCGTGATCCCCGCGCCAAAAGCGGGCAGGCCCCTAAGGATGGAGAAAGCGATGCCCTGGAAAACGCTGGACGACATGGACCTTGCGGGAAAGACGGTGCTGGTGCGGGTCGACATCAACGTGCCGATGGAGGGCGGCCGGGTTACGGACATGACCCGGATCGACAAGATCAGGCCGACGGTCGACGACATCCTGGCCAAGGGCGGCAAGCCGGTACTGCTGGCGCATTTCGACCGGCCGAAAGGCAGGGTCGTGCCGGAGATGAGCCTGGGCCATGTGGTCACGGCGCTGGAGGGATCACTGGGCCGCAAGGTGGTGTTCGGGTCGGACTGCGTGGGCGAAGCGGCGGCCGCGGCGATCGCCAAGGCGGGGCCCGGCGAGGTGGTGCTGCTGGAGAACACCCGCTTCCATCCGGGCGAGGAGAAGAACGATCCCGAGCTTGCCGCGCAGATGGCAAAGCTGGGGCAAGTCTTTGTGAATGATGCATTTTCTGCCGCGCACCGGGCGCATGCCTCGACCGAGGGGCTGGCGCGGCTTCTGCCCTCGGCGGCGGGGCGGCTGATGGCGGCAGAACTGAAGGCGCTGGAGGCGGCGCTTGGGTCGCCCGAGCGGCCGGTGGTGGCGGTCGTGGGCGGGGCGAAGGTCTCGACCAAGATCGAGCTTCTGGCGAACCTCGTCACCAAGGTCGACCATCTGGTGATCGGCGGGGGGATGGCGAATACCTTCCTCGTCGCCGAGGGGATCGAGGTGGGCCAGTCGCTGGCCGAACGCGAGATGGCCGAGATGGCGCGGGAGATCCGGCACCGGGCGCAGAAATCGGGCTGCCAGATCCATCTGCCGGTGGATGTGGTGGTCGCGCGCGAGTTCAAGGCGGGGGCGGATTCCCAGGTGGTTTCCGTGCTGAAATGCCCGCCGGATGCGATGATCCTGGACGCGGGGCCAGAGACGGTGAAGCAACTGGAGGGGGTCTTCGCGGGGGCCAGGACATTGATCTGGAACGGTCCTCTGGGCGCTTTCGAGATCGAGCCCTTCGATGCCGCGACCAAGGCGGCGGCGCAGGCGGCGGCGCGGCTGACGCGCGAAGGAAAGCTGGTTTCGGTGGCGGGGGGTGGCGATACCGTGGCCGCGCTGAATGCGGCGGGGGTGGCGGCGGATTTCACCTTCATCTCCACCGCCGGCGGGGCCTTCCTGGAATGGATGGAGGGCAAGGAATTGCCCGGCGTGAAGGCCTTGATGGGCTAGGCCGCAGGGGCTATGCCAAGGGTGACAGTCGGGAGACGGACATGACCAACGCGAAGATGACCGAACAGGTGAAGAACGGGCGCGGTTTTATCGCGGCGCTTGACCAGTCGGGCGGATCGACCCCCAAGGCCCTGAAATTGTACGGGATTTCTGAGGGCGAATATTCCGGCGAAGAGCAGATGTTCGACCTGATCCACGCAATGCGAGCGCGGATCATCCAGTCCCCGGCCTTTACCGGCGACAAGGTGGTGGGGGCGATCCTGTTCGAGCAGACCATGGACCGCAAGATCGACGGCGTCCCGACCGCGACCTACCTGTGGGAAAAGCGCGGGGTGGTGCCGTTCCTGAAGATCGACAAGGGGCTGGAGGCGGAAGCCGATGGCGTCCAACTGATGAAGCCGATCCCGGGGCTGGACACGCTTCTGGCGCGGGCGGTGAAGGCGGGGATCTACGGAACCAAGGAACGGTCGGTGATCAACGCCGCCAACCGCAAGGGGATTGCGGCCGTGGTGGCGCAGCAGTTCGACATCGGGCGGCAGGTCGCGGCGCATGGGCTGATGCCGATCCTGGAGCCGGAAGTCACGATCTCGATTGCCGACAAGGCAGAGGCGGAGGCGATCCTTCAGGAGGAGATTCTCAAGCATCTTGAGGGGCTTGAGGGTCAGGTCATGCTGAAGCTGTCGCTGCCGACGGTGCCGGATTTCTACCAGCCGCTGGTCAAGCATCCGAAGGTGCTGAAGGTGGTAGCGCTGTCGGGCGGGCATTCCCGCGATGCGGCGAACCAGATCCTTGCGCAGAACCACGGGATCATCGCCAGCTTCAGCCGCGCGTTGAGCGAGGGGCTTTCGGCCAAGCAGACCGAGGGCGAGTTCGACAAGGTGCTGAAGAACGCGGTCGACAGCATCCACGCCGCCTCGATCACCTGAGGGCCGGTTTCCGCATCCCGGTCAAGTCTTTGAGCGGGATGCATTTTCAGGATTCCCATCCGATTCGCGATATGGCATGATTCGCGTCAGGCCCCCGGCAGAGGGGCCGGAGAAGGGCGCATGTCGGCAGTAAATACACAACGCGGCTTCGGCGGGCTGATCTATCTGGCTTTGGCGGGCATCCTGGGGCTCTATTTCACCTTTGCCGCCGTGCAGGGCGATTATGGCATGTTCGCCCGCGTGGCGATCAACGCCGAGGCGGAAAGCCTGCGGGTCGAGCGGGACAAGCTGACGGCGGAACTTGGCGAGATGCAGAACCTGACGCACCGGCTGTCGGACGACTATCTGGACCTTGACCTTCTGGACCAGCAGACGCGGGATGTGC
This sequence comes from Tabrizicola sp., assembly GCF_036781545.1. Classification (GTDB taxonomy): domain Bacteria; phylum Pseudomonadota; class Alphaproteobacteria; order Rhodobacterales; family Rhodobacteraceae; genus Tabrizicola. Next base: position 14,371 of record NZ_DAIQAT010000062.1, on the reverse strand, counting down.
TGGGCTATATGCGGTCGGACGAGATCGCCATCCGCTAAGCCATTGCGAACGCTTAGGTAATTGTCCGGGTCTGCCCTTTCCTGGCGTATGGATCGGGTATGGATTGCGTATGGATCCCATCCATACGCGCGTATGGGCGGTCGGGTGTTAACCTTGGTTGCCGAATCGCTCAGCCGGGCGTGCGAAAATTGCGGTTCAGCGTCTCGAAGACCTCGGCGTGGCGGCCCTCGGCCTCGGCCCGGCGCAGGAATTGCACCCGCTCGACCAGGATTTCACCGGGCACCGGGTCCCGCGTGAGGATCGCCATCACCTCGTCGATGAAGGCGTCGAAGGGCATGGCGTGCGGGTTGCTGCGCTGGCCGGGCATCAGGTCGGTCTGCACCGCGGGGGGCGCGAGTTCGTGGACGCTGATAGCGGTACCTTCCAGCTGGAAGCGCAGGCTCTGCGTCCAGGAATGGATCGCGGCCTTGGTGGCGGAATAGGTCGGCGTGGCGGCCAGCGGCACGAAGGCGAGGCCGGAGCTGACGGTGACGATGTGCGCCTGGGGCCGGGCCAGAAGCTGCGGCATCAGCGCATGGGTCAGGCGGATCGGGCCGAGGAGGTTGGTGGCCACGGTGTCCTCGGCGACCGAGAGCGGCGTCTGGTCCGGCCCCAGCCGTTCGGACTGCATGATCCCGGCGTTCAGGATCACGGTGGAGAGGTCGGGATGGTCGGAGGCGAGCCGCGCGGCAAGGCTCGCCACCTGGCCCGCATCGCTGATGTCGTTGCGGTAGCCCGTCATGCCGGGATGGGCGGCTGTCACTTCGTCGAGAAGCGCCTGGCGGCGGCCGGTGACGATCAGGCGGTGGCCCTGAGCGTGGAGGCGCTGCGCGAGGCCGAGGCCGATGCCCGAGGTCGCGCCGGTGATCAGGATGGTGGTCATGGGAAGATCCTTTCGATGGGTCTTGCCGATCTAGGCGCATCGGTTACTATTGGAAAGAAGGCACCTTTCTGATCCATACTTACCTTTTGGAGAGCGTGATGCACCCTGCCCCGCTGCTGAAGGACCTGGACCCGAGGCTGAACGCGCTGGTGATGGACCTGATCGGGCGCGTCGCCGACAAGTGGACGATGACGGTGCTGGAGGTTCTGGCCGAGGCCGGGACGCTGCGCTTCACCCGGCTGGCCGAGGCGGTGCCGGGGGTGAGCCAGAAGATGCTGACCCAGACCCTGCGGGCGATGCAGCGGGACGGGCTTCTGTTGCGCACGGTGCATCCGGTGGTGCCGCCGCATGTGGACTACCGGCTGACCGACCTGGGCCTGAGCCTGGGCGAGGCGTTCTGCGGCGTCTGGACCTGGGCCGAGGTGCATATGGAGCGGGTGGAATCTGCGCGGACGGCGTTCGACGGGCGGGGTTAGCCGGGGCGCTTCCCGAATCGGGCGCCCGAGTGCAGCCTGGTCCCACCGGCTGTCCCGCAGGGTCCCGCTTTGCGCAGGGAGGCATTCCGCCGCTGCATGACCCCGGGGAAATTTGCATTGGCCCTTTTTCTGCCGATGCTGTATGGATGGTTTAACGTTGAACCATCCGAAACTCTGGGAGGAGCCCGATGGCGAAGAAGCCTGACGCGAGACCGAATGTCTCGAAGGACGACCTGCTGAAATACTACCGCGAGATGCTGCTGATCCGCCGCTTCGAGGAGAAGGCGGGGCAGCTATACGGGATGGGGCTGATCGGCGGGTTCTGCCATCTTTACATCGGGCAGGAAGCGGTGGTCGTCGGGCTGGAGGCTGCGTCGAAAGAGGGCGACAAGCGGGTGACGAGCTACCGCGACCACGGGCATATGCTGGCCTGCGGGATGGATGCCAAGGGCGTGATGGCGGAACTGACCGGGCGTATCGGGGGCTATTCCAAGGGCAAGGGCGGCTCGATGCATATGTTCTCGAAAGAGAAACATTTCTACGGCGGGCACGGGATTGTTGGCGCGCAGGTGCCGCTGGGGGCCGGGTTGGCCTTTGCCGACAAGTATCTCGGCAACGACAACGTGACCTTCACCTATTTCGGCGACGGGGCGGCGAACCAGGGCCAGGTCTACGAGACCTACAACATGGCCGAGCTGTGGGGCCTGCCGGTGATCTTCGTGATCGAGAACAACCAATATGCCATGGGCACCAGCATGAAGCGGGCGACCAAGTCCGAGACGCTGTATGGCCGCGGCGTGGCCTATGGCATCCCGGGCGAGCAGGTGGACGGGATGGACGTGCTGGCGGTGAAGGCCGCGGGCGAGAAGGCGGTGGCGCACTGTCGGGCGGGGAACGGCCCCTATATCCTTGAGATGATGACCTATCGCTATCGGGGGCATTCGATGTCGGACCCGGCGAAATACCGGACGCGGGAAGAGGTCGAGAAGATCAAGACCGAGAAAGACTGCATCGAGCATGTGCGCGATTTGCTGACGCAGGGCGGTCTGGCGTCCGACGAGGAGCTGAAGGCCATCGACAAGGAGATCAAGGCCATCGTCAACGATGCGGCCGAGTTCGCCAAGGAAAGCCCAGAGCCGCCGAATGCGGAGCTGTGGACGGACATTTACGCCTGAGGGAGGGGAAATCATGGCAGTTCAAGTGCTTATGCCCGCGCTTTCTCCGACCATGGAGGAGGGCACGCTGGCCAAATGGCTGGTGAAGGAAGGCGATACGGTCAAGTCGGGCCAGATTCTGGCCGAGATCGAGACCGACAAGGCGACGATGGAATTCGAAGCGGTGGATGAAGGCACCGTCGGAAAAATCCTGGTGGCCGAGGGGACGGCGGGCGTGAAGGTGAACACGCCGATTGCCGTGCTGGTCGAGGACGGCGAAAGCGTAAGCGACGCCCCTGCCCCGGCGGCGGTGGCCGTGGCGGCCCAGGCGGCAGAGGTTCCGGCGACGGTGGCGGCGGCCCCGGTGGCGCCGAGCCCTGCCCCGGCGCCTGCCGAGGTGCGCGGCTGGCCGCATACCGACCTGCCCCCGGGCCCGACCAAGACGATGACGGTCCGCGAGGCCCTGCGCGAGGCGATGGCCGAGGAAATGCGCGCCGATCCGACGGTCTTCCTGATGGGGGAAGAGGTCGGCGAATATCAGGGGGCCTACAAGATTTCCCAGGGGCTTCTGGACGAGTTCGGGGCGAAGCGGGTGGTCGACACGCCGATCACCGAGATGGGCTTTGCTGGGATCGCGACCGGGGCGTCGTGGGGGGGCCTCAAGCCCATCGTCGAGTTCATGACCTTCAACTTCGCCATGCAGGCGATCGACCATATCATCAACTCGGCGGCGAAGACGCTGTACATGTCCGGCGGGCAGATGGGGTCGCCCATGGTGTTCCGCGGCCCGAACGGGGCGGCGGCGCGGGTGGGGGCGCAGCACAGCCAGGACTATGCGGCCTGGTATGCGGCGATCCCGGGGCTGCGGGTCTGCATGCCCTATACGGCGGCGGATGCGAAGGGGCTCTTGAAGTCGGCGATCCGCGACCCGAATCCGGTGATCTTCCTGGAAAACGAGATCATGTACGGGCGGTCCTTCGAGGTGCCGAGCGAGGGGGATTTCACCATTCCCTTCGGCAAGGCTTCGATCCTGCGACCGGGGACGGATGTGACGATGGTCAGCTTCGGGATCGGCTGTGCGCACGCGCTGGCGGCGGCAGAGACGCTGGCGAGCGAAGGGATCAGCGCCGAGGTGATCAACCTGCGGACGCTGCGGCCCATCGACTATGACACGGTGCTGGCTTCGGTCATGAAGACCAACCGCTGCGTGACGGTCGAGGAAGGCTTCCCGGTGGGGTCGATCGGCGATCATCTGGCAAGCACGATCATGCAGCGGGCGTTCGACTATCTGGACGCGCCGGTCGTGACCTGCACGGGCAAGGACGTGCCGATGCCCTATGCCGCGAACCTGGAGAAGTTCGCGCTGATCACCCCGGCGGAGGTTGTCACCGCCGTCAAATACGTCTGCTACAGGTAGAGGTGAGGTCATGGCTACCGAAATTCTGATGCCTGCTTTGTCCCCGACGATGGAGGAAGGGACGCTGGCGAAATGGCTGGTCAAGGAGGGGGATGCGGTCAAGTCGGGCCAGATCCTGGCCGAGATCGAGACCGACAAGGCGACGATGGAGTTCGAGGCGGTCGATGAAGGGACCGTGGGCAAGATCCTGATCGCGGAAGGCACGGCGGGGGTGAAGGTGAACACGCCCATCGCGGTGCTGCTGGACGAGGGAGAGGATGCCTCGGCGGTTGCGGCGCCCAAGGCTGCGGCCCCGGCAGCGCCTGCTGCTGCGGCCCCTGCCGAAGCGGCCCCTGCCCCGGCAGCTCCGGTTGCGGCCCCGTTGGCCACGGGCGGCGCGCGGGTGTTCGCCTCGCCCCTGGCGCGGCGGATCGCGAAAGAGAAGGGTCTGGACCTTTCGGGGGTGAAGGGCTCGGGGCCGCATGGCCGGATCGTGCGGGCGGATGTCGAGGCGGCACAGCCGGGGGCCGCGAAGCCTGCGGTGGCCGTTGCGGCGGAAGCCCCGAAGGCGGCCCCTGCCCCGGCGGCAGCTTCGGCGGCGATGCCGATGGGACTGGCGACCGAGGTGGTGCTGAAGATGTATGCCGACCGGCCTTACGAGGAAGTGCCGCTGGACGGGATGCGCCGCACCATCGCCGCGCGGCTGACCGAGGCGAAGCAGACCATCCCGCATTTCTACCTGCGCCGGGACGTAAGGCTGGACGCACTGATGGCGTTCCGCGAGCAGCTGAACAAGCAGCTTGAGGGGCGCGGGGTGAAGCTGTCGGTGAACGACTTCATCATCAAGGCCTGCGCGATGGCCCTGCAGGCGGTGCCGAACGCCAATGCCGTCTGGGCGGGGGACCGGATGCTGCGGCTGAAGCCCTCGGACGTGGCGGTTGCGGTTGCCGTGGAGGGGGGCCTCTTCACGCCGGTGCTGCGCGACGCCGACAAGAAGTCGCTGAGCGCGCTCTCGGCAGAGATGAAGGACCTGGCCGCGCGGGCGAAGTCGAAGAAGCTGGCGCCGCATGAGTATCAGGGCGGATCGTTCGCGATCTCCAACCTGGGGATGATGGGGATCGAGAACTTCGACGCGGTGATCAACCCGCCACACGGCTCGATCCTGGCGGTCGGTGCGGGTGTGAAGAAGCCCGTCGTGCTGGCGGACGGGACCATCGGCGTGGCGACGGTGATGTCGATGACTTTGTCGGTGGATCACCGGGTGATCGACGGGGCCTTGGGGGCGGAGTTCCTGAAGGCGGTGATCGAGGCGCTGGAAAACCCGATGGTGATGCTGGCCTGATCCGCCGGAGTGGGGGTTTCACACCCCCGCACCCCTTGGGATACTTGGGCAAAGATGAAAGGGAGGGCGTTGGCCCTCCTTTTCTATCTGGCCTTGAGCCTGCCGATGAGGGTCCACGACCGGCGGATGATCGTGGCCGCCGTGCCGGCGACGACGATCCAGAGCGTGACGGTCAGGGTCCATTCGCTGGCGTAGAGCGCGGCGAGGACGGTGCCTGCGGTGAGGACGGCCATGCGCTGTGGCTTGGCCAAGGGGCCGGAGAAATCGGGCGGGAAGCCCTCGGCCCGGCCAAGTTCGCGGATATAGGCGGTGGCGATGGCGAGGGCGGCGGCGAAAAGGCCGAGGCTGGGCTGGTTGGCGGCAAGGCCCGCACCTGCGAAGAAGAGGAAGTCGGAGACGCGGTCTGGCGCCTCGTTCCAGAAGGGCCCGTCCTTGGCGCCCTTGCCGCCCTCGATCGCGACCATGCCGTCGATCAGGTTGCAGACGAGCCGGGCCTGGAGGGTGGCAGCAGCGAGGAAGAGGGCAAGGAACTGGGCAACCCCGGCGACTTGCGTGGACATCGCGTAAAGAGCGAACCCCGCGGCGGCAAAGCCCATGGAGGCCTGGGAAATCTGGTTCGGCGTGATCTCGCGGGCCACGGCCCAGGAGGCCAGCCGTGCGGCCCAAGCCGAGTTGCGCGAGGTCAGGGGGCGACGGTTTTCGGCTTCGCTCATGTGGTGGACCAGACCCAGCGGGTGACGTGGAAGAAGATCGGCGCGGCGAAGATGACCGAATCCAGCCGGTCGAGGAAGCCGCCATGCCCGGCGATCAGGTGGCCCCAGTCCTTGATCCCGCGGTCGCGCTTGATCGCCGACATGACGAGGCCGCCGAAGAAGCCCATGAGGGTGATCAAGAGGCACATGCCTGCGGCCTGGAGCGGCGAGAAGGGTGTCATCCACCAGAGAGCGGTACCGACAGCGCTGGCGGTGAGGGCGCCGCCGATCAGCCCCTCCCATGTCTTCGAGGGCGAGAGGTTGGGGGCGACCTTGGTGCGGCCGATCAGCTTGCCCCAGACGTATTGCATCACGTCCGAAAGCTGCACGACGAAGATCAGATAGGCGATGAGGATGACGTTGCGGCCCTCGAACCCCGGAATCTGCAGGTAGAGGAGCGCGGGGACGTGGCTGGCGCAGTAGACGCAGATCATCAACGCCCATTGGGTTTCCGAGACGCGGATCAGGAAGTCCCTGGTGGAGCCGCGAAGCGCGGAGACGACGGGGAGGAGGAGGAAGGCGTAGACCGGGATGAAGATCGAATACATGCCGTACCAGTCGGTCGCGAGGAACCAGTATTGCAGTGGCAGGACCAGGAAGAAGCAGGCGACCAGCGACCAGTGGTCGGCACGGTTGTGGGTGGTCAGCGTCAGAAACTCTCGCAGTGCCGCGAAGGAGCAGAGCGCGAACAGGAGGACGACCCCCGGCTTGCCCGCGACGAAGGCCAGGGCGAGGAAGATCACCATCACCCACCAGGCATTGATGCGGGCGGTCAGGTTCTCGATCACCGGGTTCTCGCCGCCGGGCGAGAGACGCAGGCGGAGGATTTCGCCGATGATGGAGGCGACGATCAGGATGGAGCCGACGCCGGTGAGAAGCCAGAGGAGATGGGGGGAAGTCATGACAGTGCCTGCGGCTTCAGCGCGAGGAGCGCCTGTGTGGCGCGGGCGAGAAAAGCGTCCTTCGGCTCGTCCTCGGCCAAGTGCAGGGGGGCGCCGAAGGTGAGGGTGCAGATCAGCGGGACGGGAATGATCTCTCCCTTCGGCATCACGCGGTTGAGGTTCGCAATCCAGACCGGGACAAGGTCGACGCCGGGGCGGGACTTGGCAAGGTGGTAAAGCCCGGACTTGAACGGGAGAAGCGGCGCATCCGAGCTGTTGCGCTGGCCTTCCGGGAAGAGGATGAGCGAGGCGCCCTCATCCAGGGCGGCGGCCATCTGGGCCACCGGGTCCTGGGTCCGCGCCTCGGGGCGGCGGTCGATCAGGACGGCGTTGAACACCTCACGCCCGATGAAAGCGCGGAGGGGGGAGGTCAGCCAGTAGTCCAGCGCGGCAACGGGCCGTGTCTGGCGGCGAAGGGGGGTGGGAAGCGCCGTCCACAGGAGCACGAAGTCGCCGTTGGAACTGTGATTGGCGAAATAGACGCGCTGGTGCGGAACCGGCTCGATCCCCTGCCAGATGGCGCGGGGGGCGGTCATGAACCGAGCGAAGGTGGAGATCGCCTGGCCGGTCACCCGGGCGGCGAAGGCGCGGAGGGCGGGGATCATGCCGGGCCGATCATTCGGCCTTCAACAGCTGGTCCATCGTCAGCGCGGGCTGGGCGCAGCCAGCCTTGCCGACAACCCGTGCTGGAACCCCGGCCACAGTGGTGTTGTGCGGAACATCCTCCAGCACCACGGAGCCTGCCGCGATGCGGGAGCAGTGACCGACATGGATGTTGCCGAGGACCTTGGCCCCAGCCCCAATCATGACGCCATCGCCGATCTTGGGATGCCGGTCGCCGTCTTCCTTGCCGGTGCCCCCGAGGGTGACGGAATGCAGCATGGAGACGTTGTCGCCCACCACCGCCGTTTCGCCGATGACGATGGAATGGGCATGGTCGATCATGATCCCCTTGCCGACGCGGGCCGCGGGGTGGATGTCGACGCCGAAGACCTCGGACACCCGCATCTGCACGAAATAGGCCAGGTCGATGCGGCCGGCCTGCCAGAGCCAGTGGCCTATCCGATAGGCCTGGACCGCCTGGTAGCCCTTGAAGAACAGAAGCGGCTGGAGGAAGCGGTGGCAGGCCGGATCGCGCTCGTAGACCGCCATCAGGTCCGACCGCGCAGCGGCCCCGATTGCGGGGTCGCTGTCATAGGCCTGATCGGCGATCTCGCGCAGGATCTGCTCGCTCATCTCGCCCGACGCCAGCTTCAGCGAGAAGCGGTAGGCCAGCGCGCGTTCCAGCGTGGAATGGTGCAGGAGACCGGAATGGATGAGACCGCCGAGCAGCGGCTCATTGCGAATGGCTTCCACCGCCTCTTCGCAGACCCGCCGCCAGACGGGATCGATGGCGGTCACTCTGGGTTTGGTTTCGAGCATGGTCCAGTCTCCGGATGCGGGTTCTTGATACCACATCCGGAGACGAGGGCGAGATGCATTTCTGTTGGGCTCTTCATCAGTCGTTGAAATGATCGCCTTCAGGCAACAACGCCGATCTTCCGGAACGGCCCCGGGCCGAAGCTTGCCGACACCTGCGCGACGGCCATCTCGAACCCTCCGCCCACCCCATCCGCGGCACGCATCGCCGCGGTATAGGTGAAAGCGGGTTGAGACACGGTGTATTCCGCAACAACCGCGGAGGACTGGATCACGCGAACCAGATATGCCTCGGACTCCTCGGCCAAAGGAACCTCGGTGGACTGCCAGCTGTCGCCGTCGATCCTGGTCCTGCGCTTCCAGGCAAGCCGAATGTCGCCAGAAAGAACCTCATGACGAAGGTGGGCGATGGGGTAAGGACGCAGGCCGATACCGTCAAAGGCCTCGACCCGCAGAGTGGCGTTGGGATCGTCATATCCGCGTGAGGAGGCCCCGATCCTGTAGTAGCGCGCCAGCCCCCTGGAGGACGCCGCAAGGTCGATCTGCAGAAGCGCGAGGTCCAGAAGAACGACCGTGCTGCCCGCCGGCCAGACCTCCGGCATGATGCCGTCGGTCCCCAACTGGCCCCGCAGCCTGACCGACAGATCGTAGGTTTCCGGAGCCACGATCTGCGCATCCGCAAACTGGAAGATTTCCCAGTTCGCCGAGCTTCCGTTCCCGATCGCCATCGCGTTGGCACCGTTCAGCACGGAAGTGCGGCTTGCCGAGGATAGTTCGCCCGCCGCGACCTTCATCCGCAGCGGGGCACCGAAATCCCAAAGACCCGGCCGATGGAACGTCATTGGCGTCTCGGTGGTGCCGATCACCGCCGGCGCGGGGACCAGCCGGTTGATCTCGTAGCCTGCATCCTCGCTCGACGACCAGACCGCGACCGAGCCCGGCCAGGGATCGGCAACAACGGCGATATGGGGCGCATGGGGAACCTCCTGGCCGGTCAGAAGCGGCAGGTCCAGGAAGATTGGTGCAACGGGAACCGGCGGAGTGAAGGATCGGACCGAAACCGATTCCTCACTTCGCTCCGAGGGCAAATAGACGCCCGGTTCGACGCGAACAGCCTCCAGTATCTGGCTGTCGGCCTGTTCGACGCGATCGATGCGATAGCGCGATCCAGAGAGGCGAACCACATCCCCGGCACCGAGCGCCAGACTCGACTTCGGAAGTCCGAATTTGATTGTGTCTCTGGCAACCCGAGCCTCGGCAAGCCAACGTTCAACCGCGCTCAGCCCTTCGGATTTGGTGAGGGCGACCGGCAGATCCGTCACCGAAACACCAAGCGCTTCCTCATCGGGAAGGCGTGTCTCGACAGACCGCAGTTCGTAGTTCGATTGGGCGTCCACATAGCTCAGACGGACCTGACCTGACGTCTCGGCGTCCGAAGTGCGCGTTGCTTCGAGGCGCCCTTCAAGGTCCGTGGCCAGGACCAGATCATCTTCTGAAACCTCGGCCAGAACTTGCGCCGTGCGATTGCGGAAGATCAGTCGGCCCTCGCGCTCGAAGACATCGAAGCCGAAGGCGAGCATGAGGGGCTGAAGCGAGGACCGAGCTGTCGCGATGTCAGATTGCTGATACCCGCGAACCAGCCCGTAAAGCGACTTAGTGTCCAAGGTATCCACCCCCGAACGCTGGCACAGCTCGCGCACGACAGCGGCAAGCGGTTGACCGGATGCGCGACCATTCAGCCAATGGCCGCGGGCATAGTTCGCCCCGTCACTCCAGATGGCCGTCTGTCCGGGAAATTCGGGAAAGGGCCGGGCGTCCCATGCCCAGGCATAGGCGTGATCCATGTCGATCATTGGGCCGCCATAGATGCCTGAGACGGGGTTGTTCTCGCTTGCCATCCAATACTTGTTGGTCACAAGCAGGTATTGCATCTGGATCAGGTCGTCACGGCGGCCGTTGGACCACGCCGGCAGCCCGGACTCGGATGATTTCGCGTCAAAGAAGCGGTTGGGCTGATTGGTCCCCTTGTCGATCGCCGCACAGCCGTATTCGGTAAAGCGGATCGGTTTGGAAAACGGCACCCATTCGGTCGGATTTGCGGACCGGACACCCGAAACGCGGTTGTGGTGCAGGTTGGACCACCAGGATTTCAGGTCCTTGTTGCGAAAGATCCAATCTTCGCCAAAGGCTTCATCACGGATCGGCAGGCGGCGTTGGGCCAGGGCACCTTCCGGACTGTCGTAGTACCAGTCGAAGCCTTCGCCACCCGATATGTTTCGCTGCAGGTATTCGGGATTGTAGATCGAGCCGAACTCCGAATCCACATGGACCTCACCATCGCGCCAATCGGAAAGCGGCATGTAGTTGTCGATACCGACAAAGTCGATTTCCGGATGCGCCCAAAGCGGATCGAGGTGGAAGTAGACATTTCCATCGGTGTGATAGCCGAAGTATTCCGACCAGTCGGCCGCGTAGCTGATCTGGACGTCGGGACCAAGGATCGCCCTGACGTCCTCCGCCAACCGCTTCAACTCCTCCACCACCGGAAAGCTGTCGCTGGCCCCACGGACTTGCGTCAACGACCGCAACTCGGAACCGATGCAGAAGCTTTCGACACCCCCGGCGACGAGGCAGAGATAGGCGTAGTGCAGGATGAATCGGCGATATCCCCAAGTCGCAGGACCTGCGTAGCCGATGGTCTCGCCATTGATCGAGAAATGTCCAGGCTGGGCAGTGCCAAAGAATGCGGCGATTTCTGTCTGGGCGCCCGCGGTCCGATCCGACGATCCGGGCTGCCCCGGCGCGGCATCCAGCGTGATCCGTCCGCGCCACGGCAGTGCGGGCTGTGTCGCTGCACCGGTCCAGGGATCGGGCAGAGTGTTTCCCGCAGTCTGGTCCATCAGGACAAAAGGATAGAACATCACATCCTTGCCCGCCGCCCGAAGCCCGCGAATAGCCTCGATCACCGACCCGTCTGCCGGCGTGCCGCCGTAGATCGACGCCCCATCGACCTTTGGAACCTCTTGCGCTGCTGAACGGACGATACCACCGGCGCGCCAAGGCATCCCGACACCGTCCCGCAACTTCTGCTCGACCTTCGGCCTGATTGTGCAGGACGAACAGCGCAGGTCATTCCCGAACCAGGAAACGACCAGCGAAGCGGAACCAGCGGACGGCAATTCCTGCGCCAACTGTTCCAGACTGGTCGCGAAGTCCGTCCTTCCCGAAGGCGAATGCACGTTCGCCGACCGGTTGCGCCCAAGCGACTCCGCATAGTGGACAGGGGTCGTTGCCAGACTGTATTCACCCGTCCCGGGGATGAGTGCCACGCCGCGGACCGACCCGCTCAGTGTCTCGACGGGCTCCACGCCCTCGCCCTGGGCCGCCCTTACCACTTCGAAACTGAACTGCGGAACTCGATTGCCATAGGTGGCAAGCTCGAGATTCTCGATGACCACATAGGCGAGACCACGATAGGCCGGGGCTCCCTCGCCTTCGATGGCTTCAATCAGCGGGTCTGGCAACTGGTCTTCGCTTCCGACATAGACCCGCATGTTCAGGTCAAGTGCGGATATCTCGTTCCCGTCGGCCCAAAGCCTGCCGACCCTGAGAATTTCTCCTTCGCACAAGGCGATGGCCAGACTGACCGAGTAGCTATACTCGTTCACTTTCGGCTTCGGCGCGCCCTTGCCGGTGCGCTGCCGCCGGACCGTTTCAATGAACTCGGTCGCCCAGATGACCTGACCGCCGACCCGCATCCGGCCCCAGATCTGGCCGATAGCTCCCCCTTCTCCAGCACCCGTCAGGCGCAGCCGATCGATCCTGCCGATATCCACCGGCTCGGAACCACCGCCCAGAATCCGCTGGTCGATGGCGCGGCCGACCGTGGCCCCGATCGCGCGGCCGATGACGGCTCCGGAAAGGCCCAGGACAGTGCCGCCAAACCCGGCGCCGATCGCCGCGCCCGCAGCGGAAAGTAGCAGAGTGGCCATCAGTTCGTTCCTTCTGGAAAGGCAAAGCGCGCCGCGATCCGGCGCTGCCACGGTGCAGAGAGAGAAGTCTCGATCACGCCATAGCCAGTATAGGCGTGGATGAAGCGCGGGTGGGCGCCGACCTCTGATTGAAGCCCAAGATGCTTGGCGACACTGCCATCGCGCATCCGGAACAGCAGCACGTCACCGAGAGCCGCCTGATCCCCCGACGTCTCCGGCAGCCATCGCCGGGCCGCATTCCAGAGAATCTCGTCCCGTGACGGCTCGGACCAGTCAGCCGTGTATGCCGGGACTGTCTCCGGCTCGAACCCATGGATCGCGCGCCAGACCCCACGCAACAAACCCAGGCAATCCGCTCCTGCACCGCGAACGCTTCCCTGATGCAGGTAGGGCGTGCCGATCCAGAGCCGTGCTTCAGCAACAGCCCGTTTTCCGGCAGTCAAGATCCACCCCCGCCGACCCGGCGCGCACCGCCCGTCCGACCCGGGACGGGATAGGATGCAAGCCAGTCCTCCCCCGGAATATGGGGAAAGCCGCGAAAGTTCAGGAAATTCGCGAATTTTCTACGGCAGGTGGTCGCCATCTTGTCGCATCCGGCGTGAACGCGAACCGAATCTCCGGAAACGACAGGCGCGCGCAGCGACTGCCAAAGTTCGATCCGGCGACACGCTCCGTCCTGCCGGTCGATTTTCACCACCCCGGCCAATCCGGCCGCAGCCCCGTTTGTAACCTCGAAACGCCCTCCTTCAAACCACCGGTCGTCATAGCCCGCCAGGCCGCGAAGCGCGAAGACACGCCCATCCTCGGCGAACTCGACATCCATCTCAATGGAATAGCCTGGCTGAAGCAGGTTGAACCGACACCGCCCGTCGCCGAGAATGGCGGAACACCCTGGAGTATAGGCCATGCCATGCGGGCGGTTCAGAAGATCGGTCAGGCCCCGCAGCTCCGCCTTGAAGCTGCCGTCCACCCGCGAAATCTCGCCAAGCTGGCCGCAGAACTGGACGATGAAGTCATCCTGCATCGCCCAGTTGACCAGATAGGCCTGAACTTCCGCGCCATCGTAACGGCCTGCTGCAAGATCATCTTCAGTGATCGCCGCAGCACTTAGGGCACCGAAAGCTTCGGTATTGTCGACCGAAAGCCCCGTCGTCTGTTGCAGCGCGCGTGCGGTCATCCCGCTGTCCGCCCGGCAGGCAACGCCGTCGACCACCAGATCCTTGTCGTGATCGGTAAAGCCAAGCACCAATCCGTCCCTGCGGTGCAGCGTCCAGGCGCGACAGACGGTGGTCGCTCCGGTTGAAAGATGGGAAATAAGGGACTCCTTGCTCACAGCCGCACCTCCACAACCGGCACGTTGGGAACATCCCCGGCGTGAAATGACGCAACCGATGTCTGGATCGCATCCGTATCGAAGCGTACCGGAACATCGAACTCGAACCCGGCGGTCACGCGGGTACCCAGGTCCGGCGCAAGCACGAAGCTGACTTCGCCGGTTTCCGGGCTAAGCGCGAACTCCAGTGTTTCGATTTTTGGATCCGACGCGACCGCCACAGTAACGGTGCCCACCACCGGCTTACGGATCGGACGCGAATAGCTCTGCAAACCGGACAGATAGGTCTTCCGCAGCTGGAACACCTTGGTGACGCCATCTCCGATGCCGATCAGTTGGTCGTCGGGCGAAGGCTCCGCCAGCGGGGCGCAGGACTTGTAGTCGGACCAGTCCTTCCAGCGGAAACCGTGCAGCTGTCCTGCACGCGCCTCGAAAAAGGCGATCAGCGTCTCGATATCGTTCAGCGATCGCAGTCCGATGCCCGCATCATAGCGTCGGCGGGAATGTTCCCAGGGCGTATTCCGCTCTTCGAAGCCGTTCGCCAGGGTAACGATCTCGGTCCGCCGTTCGGGGCCGCCGACCGACCCGAAGCTCAGGTTCGCCGGGAAGCGTATCTCGTGAAATGCCATTGGATTGTCCTCACC
>NZ_DAIQAT010000061.1:0-18168 GCF_036781545.1 Tabrizicola sp. | reverse complement strand
AGGCGGGGGACCGGGTGGTCCTGCGCACCGAGATGACCGAGCTGATGGGCCTGCACGAACGCAAGGACGTGCATCTGGTGGACAAGCTGTCATCGGTCAACACCGAGACGGTCGAGGTGCTGATCGGCCCCGGCTGCCGGATGGAGAGCCACCGGCTGGGCGACCTGCGGCTGCGGCGGCGCTATGGGGTCTATGTGCTGGCGGTGCACCGGCACAACCAGAACATCGGGCGCCAGCTCGACGACCTGATCGTGCGGGTGGGCGATACGCTTCTCCTGGAGGGCGCGGTCGAGGATATCCAGCGGCTGGCGGCGGACATGGACCTTCTGGACGTGAACCGGCCCCGGGTGATGGCCTACCGCCGCGCCAAGGCCCCGATCGCGCTGGCGGCGCTGGCGATGATCGTGGTCGTGTCGGCGCTGAACCTGGCGCCGATCCTGCCGCTGGCGCTGATCGCGGTGGCGGTGATCCTGATCACCCATTGCGTCGACAGCGACGAGGCTTTCGGCTTCGTCGATGGCCGGTTGATGGCGATGATCTTCGCCATGCTGGCGGTGGGCGAGGGGCTGGACCAGTCCGGCGCGGTGGAGATGATCGTGAACGGCGTGGCGCCCTGGCTGGCGGGGCTGAGCCCGTTCTTCCTGATCCTCGCGGTCTATCTTCTGGGCCTGGTGCTGACCGAGTTCCTGTCGAACAACGCGGTGGCGGTGATCTATACGCCGGTGGCGATCCAGCTGGCCGAGCGGCTGGGCAATGACCCGCGGCCCTTCGTGGTGGCGGTGATGTTCTCGGCCACGCTCGCCTTCGCGACGCCGGTGGGCTACCAGACCAACATGATGGTCTACGGGCCGGGGGGCTACCGTTTCAGTGACTTCACCCGGGTGGGGCTGCCCCTGAACATCATCGTCATGTTGGTCAGCTGCGCGCTGATCCCGCTGATCTGGCCGCTGTGAGGGCGGTGGCGCACGGGGTTGCCCTTGCCGCATCTGCGGGTGTAGAGGGGCGCATCACCGAAATGGGACCGAGGTAAGGCCATCATGGCAGGCCATTCGAAATGGGCGAACATCCAGCATCGCAAGGGCAAGCAGGACAAGCTGCGCTCCAAGGCGTTTTCCAAGCTGTCGAAGGAAATCACCGTCGCGGCCAAGATGGGGATGCCCGACCCCGACATGAATCCGCGCCTGCGACTGGCGATCAAGGCCGCGAAGGCGGTGTCGATGCCGAAGGATGTGATCGACCGGGCGATCAAGAAGAGCCAGATGGGCGACGGGGCGGATTACACCGAGATCCGCTATGAGGGCTATGGCGTGAACGGGATCGCGATCATCGTCGAGGCGATGACCGACAACCTGAACCGCACCGCCTCGAACGTTCGCAGCTATTTCACCAAATGCGGCGGGAACCTGGGCACCACGGGCTCGGTCGCGCACAGCTTCGACCGGGTAGGCGAGATCTCCTATCCCGTTTCGGCGGGGTCGGCGGATGACGTGATGATGGCGGCGCTGGACGCCGGGGCCGACGATGTCGAAAGCGACGAGGACGGCCACTGGATCTATTGCAAGTTCGAGAACCTGTCCGAGGTTTCGGACGCGCTGGAAAAGGCGCTGGGGGAATCGACGGAATCGAAGCTTGTCTGGAAGCCGCAGACCCTGACCGAGGTCGACCTCGACACCGCGCAGAAGCTGACGCGGCTGATCGACCTTCTGGAAGAGGACGACGACGTGCAGGCGGTGACGCACAATTTCGACGTCTCGGAAGAGGTCGCGGCGCAGTTGTAAGCCCGGGGCGGGGCGGTTCGATCTTCCCTCGACCTTGACCAGCCTCGCCATCTTCTGCAGCCTTTGCCCGATCGTCGGAAGGCAGCGTTCATGTCGAAGGTCCCGTGGAGAGCCGCTATTTGTGTGGCCTTGATAGGCCTCGGAGCCGGAGCTGGGCTTCGGGCCGAAGAGTCTCCCCGATACTTCCCGCCTGAGACATGGAGTTCGCTAGAGGCCTTCCATGAGAACTGGTTTGGCCCGCAGCTTGCCGCTATGGGGCAGGAACCGCTTTGGTTGTCCAAGCCCGACGCCGGTGAAGACTGGGTGCTTCGTTTGTTGGTTCTGCCGTCCTTCACGGGTGCCACGGCCTTTCGCGTGGACCACAGGGCTAGCGGTGAATATTACTGGACAGCGCTGCGGATTGGTGGGGCGGGTGGCTACGAGCCGGGGCCACCCCTGCTGGCAGTCGAGGGCGCTCTTCCGATCAATACGTCCGACAAGCTTGAGCGAGTGTTGAAGAAGCTGGATTTCTTCGCGATGGCTTCTGAGGTCCTCGACAGCAAACGTGTTTGTCTCGATGGGACGATGTATGTTCTGGAGATGCGGCAAGCTGGCGATTATCACGCCATCATGCGCCACGAATGCGAGATAGGAGAAGATGGACCGCTGTTTCGGTTGATCCGACTGGTCGAGGACTTCTTCTACATCTTCGGACCCACCGTCTCGGACGCGCCGCTTCCTACCGATTTGAGCTTTCGACGACCGCGTGCCCTTTCTTTCGATAGCCGGGGCTTCGCGCCCGAAGGGCTCGATCTCGGTACGCCTTCGGAGGACTGACCTGAACCGGCGCGATGGGCTCAAACCTTGACCATCCCGGCCCCTGCGCCTAAAGCGCCGCGAATGACCGACATCCCCATCTCCCGCCGCAACTTCTATGGCCGCATCCACGGCAAGACCCTGCGGGCCAGCCAGAAGGGCTATCTGGCCGAGGATCTGGGTCAGCTGACCCTGCGCGGGGTGACGGTGGAGGAGAACCCGGGCCGCACGCCGCTGGATCTGTCCTTTGCCGGGGGCGGGCCCTTGTGGCTGGAGGTGGGCTTTGGCGGCGGCGAGCATCTTGTCCACATGGCGGCGCGCAACCCCGGCGTGACGATCCTCGGGGCCGAGCCTTTCGTGAACGGCGTCGCCATGCTCCTGGGCAAGATCCGCGGGGCGGGGGTGTCGAACCTGTGGCTGCATCCGGGCGATGTGCGCGACCTGTTCGATGTGCTGCCCGATGGCTGCCTGTCGAAGGTCTTCCTCAACTATCCCGACCCCTGGCCCAAGGCCCGCCACCACCGCCGCCGCTTCGTGACGCTCGGCTACCTTGCGCCGCTGGCGCGCATCACCGCGCCGGGGGCCGAGTTCCGGGTGGCGACCGACATTCCCGACTATGTCCGCCAGACGCTGGAAGAGGTGCCCCCCGCCGGGTTCGATCTGCTGCGGCAGGCGGGGCCGGGCGAGGCCTGGGAGGACTGGCTTTCCACCCGCTACGAACAGAAGGCGCTGCGCGAAGGGCGGCAGCCGCATTACCTGACCTTCCGGCGCAAGGGGTGAAGGGGCTTGCTGGCAGGGGCCGGCTGCGGCTAGGCTGCCTCCATCGACCGAGTGGCAACTAGGGTTCCGGGCGCTTCGCCGCAGGACCGAGCGTTGCAGAGACCGGGGTGTTCCCGGCTGCACCCAAGGGGAAAAAGCCCAGGGGAGGAGACGTCGAGATCAACCGCGCCGCCCGAAGCAAAGTCGGGGCGCATAAGGGGGTCTCAAATGACGCTTGCCTCGCTTTTCCTTGTCGTCCTCGCCGCTTTCATCCATGCCGCCTGGAACCTTCTGGCCAAGCGCGCCGCGCCTGTCGGTCCGGTCTTCGTCTTCGCCTACAACCTGGTCGCCTGCGTCGCCTATGCACCCTGGGTGCTGTATCTCATGGCGCGGGGCGGCATAGACTGGACCTGGACCGGGGCGGGCTTCATCCTGCTCAGCGGGCTGATCCATCTGGGCTACAGCCTGTGCCTGCAACGCGGCTACCAGCTTGCCGACCTGTCGGTGGTCTATCCGGTGGCGCGCGGCACCGGGCCGATGCTGTCGACCCTCGGCGCCTTCCTGATCCTGGGCGAGACGCCCAGGGCAAGCGGGCTGGCCGGGCTGGTTCTGGTGGTGGCGGGCATCCTGATGATCGCCACGCAGGGCAGGCTGGCCGCCTTTACCCGGCCCGGCGGGCAGGCGGGGCTGAAGTGGGGCATGGCGACCGGCGGGCTGATCGCCTGCTACACGGTGGTCGATGCCCATGCGGTCAAGGCGCTGGGCATCGCGCCGGTGGTGCTGGACTGGGTCTCGAACCTGCTGCGGTTCTTCCTGCTTTTGCCGCTGGTCCTTGCCGATCCGCGCCGCGCCGCCAGGGCGATGCGGGGGCATTGGGGGCTGGCGCTTGGCGTGGGCGTCCTGTCGCCGCTGTCCTATATCCTCGTGCTGGTGGCGCTCTCTGGCGGTGCGCCGCTCAGCCTGGTCGCGCCGATGCGCGAGATGTCGATGATGGTCGGCGCGGTGATGGGGATGCTGATCCTGCGCGAGGCGGTCGGGCGCTGGCGGCTGGCGGGCTGCGCGGTGGTGATCGCCGGGGTGATCCTGCTGTCGCTGTCCTGACCGCCGCGCCCCATGGACCGGCCCCGCCGCTTGCGCTATCAGCCATCCCGGAACGCAAGGGGAGACGACGATGTCCGGCCATGGTGATGCGCAACCGATGAAATCCCGCAAGTCCGGGCCGTTGCGGGGCGTGGCGGAAGTGCCGGGCGACAAGTCGATCTCGCATCGCTCGCTGATCTTCGGGGCGATGGCGGTGGGCGAGACCCGGATCACCGGGCTGCTGGAAGGGCAGGACGTGCTGGACACCGCCAAGGCGATGCGGGCCTTCGGGGCAGTGGTGACGCGCCACGGCGAGGGCGCCTGGACGGTGAACGGGGTGGGGGTCGGGGGCTTCCGCGAGCCGGAGGATGTGATCGACTGCGGCAATTCCGGCACCGGGGTGCGGCTGATCATGGGAACGATGGCGACGACGCCGATCACCGCGACCTTCACCGGCGATGCCTCCTTGCGGAAGCGCCCGATGGGCCGGGTGACGGACCCGCTGTCGCTGTTCGGAACCCGCGCCTGGGGACGGCAGGGCGGGCGGCTGCCGATGACCGTGGTCGGTGCGGCGAACCCGGTGCCGGTGCGCTATGCCCTGCCGGTGGCTTCGGCGCAGGTGAAGTCGGCGGTTCTGCTGGCCGGGCTGAACGCGCCGGGCGAGACGGTGATGATCGAGAAGGAACCGACGCGGGACCATTCCGAGCGGATGCTCATCGGTTTCGGCGCGCGTCTGTCGGTCGAGAAGACCGGCGAGGGCCATGTCATCACCCTGACCGGCCAGCCGGAACTGCGCCCGCAGGTGGTGGCGGTGCCGCGGGATCCGTCCTCGGCCGCCTTTCCGGTCTGTGCCGCGCTGATCGTCGAAGGGTCGGACATCACGGTGCCGGGGGTTTCGCAGAACCTGACCCGCAACGGGCTTTACCTGACGCTGGTCGAGATGGGGGCGGAGATAGAGTTCCAGAACCCGCGCGAAGAGGGCGGCGAGCCGGTGGCGGACCTGCGGGTCCGGTTCAGCGGGGATATGAAAGGGATCGAGGTGCCGCCCGAGCGCGCGCCGTCGATGATCGACGAATATCCGGTGCTGTCGGTGGTCGCGGCCTTCGCGACCGGCCGGACGGTGATGCGGGGGGTCAAGGAACTGCGGGTCAAGGAGAGCGACCGGATCGACGCGATGGCGCGCGGGCTGGAGGCCTGCGGGGTGCGGATCGAGGAGGACGAGGATACGCTGATCGTGCACGGCATGGGACCGGGCGGGGTGCCTGGCGGGGCCACCTGCGCCACCCATATCGACCACCGGATCGCGATGTCCTTTCTGGTCTGCGGGCTGGCGGCGAAGGACCCGGTCGGAGTGGACGACGGCTCGCCGATCCAGACCTCGTTCCCGGTGTTCGAGGGGCTGATGCAGGGGCTTGGGGCCGAGATCGCGCGGGGCTGACCTCGGCCCGCCTGCCGTCAGAAGACGTTTAGCAGGTAGAGGATGATGATGATGGGGATCGGGATGCCGATCAGCCAGGCAAGCGCGCCTTTCATGGGGGTTCTCCTTCGGGTTCGGTTGCCGGATCAACGCGGCTGACGCGGGGCGGTTCCCTCGGGGCGGTCCACACGTGGACAGGAAAGGTCAGCCGGTTGTTCAATGGCTTGGCTGCGGTCATCAGGGCCATGTCAAACCATGGCGGTGCATGGTCAGAACATGCAAACGGGCGCGCCAAGACGGCGCGCCCCTTTGTCTTTGGGGGCCGTGAAAGACCGCTAGACGCGGCCCATCAGGACCAGGATCAGCAGGATGACGACGATCACCCCCACCGCGCCGGAGGGGCCGTAGCCCCAGCCGCTGGAATAGCCCCAGTTCGGCAGCGCGCCGATGAGGACGAGGATCAGGACGACGAGCAGAATAGTGCCGAGAGACATGGGACGGGCCTTTCGCATGGGGGGCCGGGCTGGCCCTGCTGGCGGAAGAACGCCGACGGGCGGGGGATGGTTCCGTAGGGGAAGGCCTTCGTCACGCGATCGAAGAGGGCGATGACGCCCGCGAGGGAGGGGCGCGGTTAAGAGGCCCGGGTCTTTCGCTTAGGATACGGCGCTTGCCCCGCTGCCGGGCCGCTATTGCAGGCCCAAGTCGCGAGACGTGTTAGGGTGGGGGTCTCTTTCGCGTCGAGCGGCCCCCTTCGGGCAGGCGTGCCGGGATCATGGCGCGCGAGGATCAGGCCTGATCGGAGCCCCAGTAGGCATACATCTGCTCCAGCGCGGTCAGGGGACGCAGGCGCGGGGTGGGCAGGGTGACGACTTCGGGCGAGAAATAGGGCTCCAGCGTCGGCGCGGTATCACGGCGGGGCTGGCGGAACGGGTGGATGGACATGATCTTCAAGCCTTTCAAAAGGCTCCTCCCATGCCGCCAAGATAGACCCCCGCGGCTGCGTTCCCAAGGCATTACGCTGCATGGCAGCAATGCGCCTGCAGCATGGGCTACCAGAGCAGGACGGCCAGCGAGTAGAACAAGAGAGCCCCGATGGTGCAGGCCACGGCCAGCGAGCCGAGGTCCTTGGCGTGCTTGGCGAACTCGGACCAGCCGGGCGACAGATGGTCGACCAGCACTTCCAGCGCCGTATTCAGGGCCTCGACCGCGATCAGCCCCAGGCCGAGGGCGATGAGCCCGAGGATTTCGCCCGGCGACGCCTTGAACAGCAGGAGCAGGACCAAAAGCCCCGCGATCAGCGCCAGCTCCTGCCGAAAGGCGCTTTCCCGCGCCAGCCGCCGCAGCCCGCCCAGAGAATAGCCCGCAGCGGCCAGAAAATGCGCGATCCCGGATTTGCGCGGGGGCTTTTCCTGCACCGTCATCGTCAGCCCGCCACAGCCGGACGGCAGGTTCCGGCCAGGTCGAGCCTGGCATCCTTCGCCGTGGTCGTCACATCCAGCATCCCCAGCACCGTCGAGAACAGGTTGTCATGGCTGACCGGGTCCGCAGCCCTTGCGGCAAGGCACCCCTCGTCCAGCGCCAGACTGTCACGGAAGCGCTGCGACATCCAGAGCACCATCGGCACCCGGGTCTGATACTCCGGCGCCATGAACCGGGGTGTGCCGTGCAGGTAAAGCCCGCCCTCGCCCAGGGACTCGCCATGGTCCGAGACATAGTACATCGCCGGGATCACCCGGTCGGAAGCGTCCAGAAGGTCGATCACCTGCGCCAAGAACCAGTCGGTATAGGCAATGGTGTTGTCATAGGCGTTGACGATCTCCTCGCTGGAACAGTCGGTCAGTTCGGCCGTCTGGCAGGCGGGCTTGAACAGTTCGCGGTCGGCAGGGTAGCGCAGCCAGTAGCTGGGCCCGTGGCTGCCGATCTGGTGCAGGACGATCACGGTGTTGCGGGTTATGGTGTCGGCCTTCTGCTGCAGGTCCTTCAGGAAGACACCGTCGATGCATTCCGGAAAGCAGAACTTTGGCCCGTCGTCGGGCTGCATGGTCCGCGAGAAGACCCGGTCGGCGATATTCTTGTCGCCGGTGTTGTTGTCCCACCATTCCACGGCGAATCCGGCATGGGCCAGCACGTCCAGCAGGTTCTCGTGGCTGAGGCCGCCCTCGTAGGAATAATCCGCCATCCCCAGGGGCGAGAACATGCAAGGCAGCGAGGTCGCCGTCGCCGTGCCGCAGCTGGAAGCATTGGGGTAGTAAAGGATGTCGCGCCGTGCCAGCTCGGGGTTGGTCGCGCGCCCGTATCCGCCCAGCGACCAGTTCTGCGCCCGCGCCGTCTCGCCCGCGACGATGACCATCAGCACCGGCTTTCCGGCCTTGGCGAGATAGGGTCCCGGCGCCGCGTCGCGCCCCGTCGGCTGCACGACGATTTGCGTCGACTTGGCCATCATCCGGGCATAGCGCAGGGCGCCGCTCATCGGGGCGAGGGGCTGGACCGAGCCCATCAGCTCCTTGTCGGCGCGGAGCACGGTGGAATAGGCCTTGAGATTGGTGAAGAGCAGGCCCGCCAGCAGCGCCACCGACAGCACGCCGACCAGCCCGTAGCCCGCAAGCGCCCGCCCGAGGCGCGCGCGGCGGATGCGGACCCACAGCACGAAGGCCGCAGGGAGGACGCCGTAGAGGACGACATGCAACCCGAATTGCAGCGTGATCAGATGCCGCGATTCCGCGAAGGTCGTGGTCATCGCGTTCTGGATCATCTCGCGGTCGACGACGACGCCCAGCACGTCGACATAATAGGAGCTGACGGCGGCGATCATCAAAAGCGCCACCAGGACCGGCTTCTGCATCCGGCGCACCGCAAGGGCCGAGACCACCAGCAGCATCAGCGCCCAGACCGCCCCGGCGAAGGTGATTGCCGCAACGGGCCGTCCGTCGAAGATCCGGAAGAGATGGTCCCAGAAGGTCCGGTTGCAGACCGCGAGGAGATAGGTTGCGACAAGGGCGTTCAGGGCGAACGGCGAAAGCATGGGGCGGGCCGCTTTCGCAGCCTGAGACGGCAAGGTCATGCAGAAGTCCTGGGAAACGGGCCTCACATGGCCCGATCCCAAGATAGCGGGTTGCGATACGGCAGGCTGTAAGCGGGCGCTTAAACCGGCAGCCGCTGCCGCGATTCAGGCGCATTTCCTCGTGAAGCGGCGGGCTTGGCGATCAGGTGATGGCTTCCAGCCGTTCCTTCGACATGTCGCCCGGCACGATGGTGATCGGGATCGGCAGGTTGCCGGAGTTGCGGCTCAGCGCCGTGACCAGCGGGCCGGGGCCGGACTTGTCGGTCCCCGCGCCCAGGACCAGCACGCTGATCTGCGCGTCTTCGTTCACCAGGCTGAGAATTTCGTTCACCGGATCGCCCTCGCGCACCACAAGCTCGGGGTTGACCCCCTGCTTGTCGCGCATCCATTTGGCGAAGACCTCGAAATGCGCCTCGATCCGCTCGCGCGCCTCGGCCCGCATCAGATCGGCGACGCCCATCCAGGTCTGGAACTCTTCCGGCGGCACGACCGACAGGATCGTCACCCCGCCCCCGGTATGCGCGGCCCTCAGCGCGGCATAGCGCATGGCGTTCAGACATTCGCGGCTGTCGTCCAGCACGACCAGGAATTTCCGCATGACTCTCCCCTTTGACGGCACGAATATCGCTTGGGCAACCGTGGGAAGGCAAGCCTTACACGTGGCTTGCCCGCGCGGCGACCCGGGGATACAGCCGCCACAGCGTGACGGTGCGCGTCGCGTTCAGCACCATCAGCGCGGCCCAGAGCCCGTGGTTCCCGGCCCAAGGCGTCAGCAGCAGCAGCGCCAGGACATAGACCGCGACCGAGGCGAGCATGGCGCGCAGCATGTCCCCGGTCAGCAGCGCACCGATGAAGATGCCGTCATAGGTCCAGGCCCCGGCGCCGATCAGGGGGGCCGCGACCAGCCAGGGCAGATAGGCGCGGGCGGCTTCGCGTACCTCAGGCGCCGTGGTCATCAGGTCGATGATACCGGGGCCGGCAAGCGCAAAGGCCAGCGCCAGCGCGATGGCGCCGCCGAAACCCCATTGCAGGCAGATGCGCCCCGCCGCCCGCGTCGCGGTCACCGACCGCGCGCCGATGGCCTGGCCGACCAGGGCCTCGGCGGCGAAGGCGAATCCGTCCAGCGCATAGGCGGTGATCTCAAGGAACTGCATCAGCACCTGGTTCGCGGCCAGCGTCACATCGCCGAAGCGCGCGCCGAGAAAGACGAAGCTGGTGAACGACAGCTGCAGCAGGATAGTCCGGACCATGATGTCGCGGCTGACGGAAAACATCCGGCGGATCGCGATCCGGTCGCCCAGCCGGGCCAGCCCGTCGCGGAGCGAAGGCCCGAAGGCGTCGCGCGCCAGCCACAAGGCCAGCGCCAGCCCGGTCCATTCGGCGATCAGCGTGGCCAGCGCCACCCCCGGCACGCCCCAGTTCAGCCCCAGCACGAACCAGAGCGACAACAGGATGTTCAACCCGTTCTGCCACAGCTGCAGGATCAGCACCCCCCGCGTCCGCTCCAGCCCGACCAGCCAGCCGGTCAGCGCATAAAGCGCGATCGTCGCGGGGGCGCCCCAGATGCGGATCGCCAGATAGTCACGGGCCAGCGCCTCGACCGTCGCGCTGGCCGGGGCTATCCCGAAGGCCGCGCCGAACAGCAGGGCCTGCGCCAGCACCAGCGCCAGCCCAGAGACCGCCGCAATGGCCAGCGCGCGCAAGAGGACCGCCGAGCGCTCGCCCCTGTCGCCCGCGCCCTGCGCCTGTGCGACCAGGCCCGAGGTCGACATCCGCAGGAATCCGAAGGCCCAGTAGAGCGTCGCCAGGATCACCGCGCCGATCCCCACCGCCCCCAGGCTTGCCGCGTCGCCAAGCTGGCCGATGACGGCGGTGTCGACCGCGCCCAGAAGCGGCACCGTGGCATTCGACAGAACGATGGGCCCCGCGATCCGCAGCACGCGGCCGTGGGTCATGGCGCTCACGGTTTCGGTCCGGCGGGGGGCATCAGGAAATGGCCGGTGGCCTGCGCGAAAAGGCGGGCGCGGTTGTCCTGCCAGGCCTCGACATGGACCGAGGCATAGCGCCGCCCGGACCGGTTGACCCGCGCCCGTGCATAGGCGTCGCGCGGCAGACCCGCGCGCAGGTAGTCGATGGTGAAGTCGATGGTCTTGGGCAGCCGCAGCGGCCCCTCGGGCAAGGCGCCATCGGCCTCGACCCCGTCCCAGAGCGTGCTCCAGGCCAATTCGATCATCGCGGCGATCTCCAGGAAGGCCGCGGTCGCGCCGCCGTGCAGCGCGGGCAGGCGCGGATTGCCGATCAGGCTTTCGTTGAAGGGCAGGACGGCGGTCAGCTCATCGCCGCGCCGGTCGAACTCCACCCCCAGGAAGCGGATATAGGGCACGCCCTCGACCAGGGTGCGCAGCAGCCCCTCGCGGCGCCGCTTGATCACATGGACCGGCTCGGGCGGCTTCATCCCTTGCGCTCCACCGTGAAGGCCCCGGTCGCCATCGCCACCGGGCGGCTTTCGTCGTCATCGGTGGCGACGGCCCGCACGAAGGCCACGCTGCGGGTGACATGGTGGCACTCGGCGCGGGTGCGGATGGTCTGGCCGGCGGTCGCCGGGCGCATGTAGTCGATGCGCAAATCCAGCGTCGCGGTGGAAAAGCCCGCCTGCGGATGGCTCATCACCGAGGCGCCGCAGGCGGTGTCCATCAGCGCCGAGACCGCGCCGCCATGGATCACGCCTGTCGTCGGGTCGCCGACCAGCCGCGCGTCATAGGGCATCGCGATGGTTGCCGTGCCCTCGGCGATGGCTTCCAGCCGCATCCCCAGCGCCTTGCTGTGCGGCAGGGCCTCGATGAACTGGCGGGCGATGATCTCGATGTCGGGCATGGGGTCTCCGGTCGCGCGCATCAAATCGCCGCAACCGGGGGAAGGCAACCCCCCGGATACGGTTGCACCGGGGCGGGCCTGACCCTAGGCTGACCCTTGGGAGGATTGCGCATGACCGACACCCGCCTCAGCTTCAAGGAGATGTGCGCCCGGTTCGACGTCACCCCGCGCACCCTGCGCTATTACGAATACATCGAGCTTCTGGCGCCCGAGAAGGAAGGCCGCGCGCGCTTCTATGGCCCGCGCGAGGTGGCGCGGATGAAGCTGATCCTGCGTGGCCGCCGCTTCGGCTTTTCGCTGGAAGAGATCCGCCAGTGGCTGCTGATCTACGGCAAGAAGGGCGAACGTCCGCAGCTGGAAGCCTGGCTGCAACTCGCCGACCGCCAGCTGGTCGAGCTGGAGAAGCAGCGGGCCGAGCTGGAGACCTCCATCGCCGACCTGCGCGCGCTGCGCGAGACGGCGGTGCAGGAAATGGGGCGGCTGCCGGACTGAGCCGGACCGCCCCCACTTTCCCCTAATGCGCCAGGAAGATCGGCACTTCCGCGCTTTCCAGCATGTAGCGTGTCGCGCCGCCCAGGATCGCCTCGCGGAAGCGCGAATGTCCGTAGGCGCCCATCACCAGCATCTCGGCATCCACGTCGCGCACCTGCCGGGCCAGGACGTCCGACACCCGGGGCAGGGTGCGCGCCAGGACCGATACCTCGGCCCGGACGCCGTGCCGGACCAGAAGCTGGCACAGAAGCCCGCCCGGGTCCGACCGTTCCGCCCCATGCGTCGGCGGATCGACCACCACGATCTGCACCGTGTCGGCCCGCTTCAGGAAGGGCATCGCGCGCCGGGCGGCCACCAGCGCCTCGCGGCTCTGGTTCCAGGCCAGGACGATCCGCTTCGGCTCGGCCGATTTCATGCCCGCGGGCGGCACCACCAGAACCGGCGACATGCCCTCGAAAAGCGCCGCCTCGGTGATCGCCTCGTCCTCGACGCCGCGACCCTTGCCATAGGGCAGCGGCAGGATCACCAGATCGCTGTAGCGCGCCCGGGCGGCGACGACGTCGGTCAGCGCGCCCAGCTGGGTCACGACCGATTCGACCGAGAACCGCAGCGACGGCGCCTGCGCATTCAGCCCCGCGTTCAGCGCCGCTTCCGCCTCGCGCGCCTCGACCTCGGCGCGGTCCATCGCGGCGGCGATCACCACCGCGCCCGAGCCGACATAGGAATAGCCGACCTGGGTCCGGTCGACGCCGAGCGCAAGCGCATCCAGATGCGCATCCATCGCCTGCGCGATCTGCGCGGCGGCGGTGACGGTGCTAGGCACGCCTTCGGTCGAGCAGGCAACCGTCAGGAGGGATTTGTAGGCCATTGTCATCTCCTGTGGGAACATGCCCGCTAGAATGCGCCTTGCAGAACCGCGCGCCTTGACCGAGGTCAAAGTCCCGACAACTTGGAATTGACCCAGATCAAGGCAGCTTTCCCCGCTGCGCCGCAGAAGTCATCATGTCGAAAAGTGTGGCGGGTCCAGAGAATCATGTCTGGAGAATCGCCCGCGCATGACAGGACGAAGGGACGCTAACCATGTGGGATTACCTAAAACTTGCCGCGCTTGGCCTCGTCGCGGTGCTGGCCGCGATCGCGGCCAACTACGGCCATGACCTAGCCTATCAGGTCAACGCGATCGAAGTGATGCTGGCCGCGGGAATCGCCTTCCTCTGGGTGGTCCGTTCGGCGGGCGATCCGAAACCGAACCTGCAACACGAATATTTCGACAGCGTGGTTCGCGCCGGCGCCATCGCCACCGCCTTCTGGGGCGTCGTCGGCTTTCTGGTCGGCGTGGTCATCGCCAGCCAGCTGGCCTTCCCGCAGCTCAACTTCGAGTTCCTGCAAGGCTACGGCAACTTCGGCCGCCTGCGCCCGCTGCACACCAGCGCGGTGATCTTCGCCTTCTGCGGCAACGCGCTGATCATGTCCTCGTTCTATGTCGTCCAGCGCACCTGTGCGACCCGCCTGTTCGGCGGCAGCCTGGGCTGGTTCGTGTTCTGGGGCTGGCAGCTGGTCATCGTGCTGGCGGCGTCGGGCTATGTGCTTGGCGCGACGCAAAGCAAGGAATACGCCGAGCCGGTCTGGTACGTCGACCTGCTGATCACCGTGGTCTGGGTCGCCTATCTGGTGGCGTTCATGGGCACGCTGATCAAGCGGAAAGAGCCGCATATCTACGTCGCCAACTGGTTCTACCTGTCCTTCATCCTCACCATCGCGATGCTGCACATCGTCAACAACCTGGCGATCCCGGTGTCGGTCTTCTCCAGCAAGTCGGTGCAACTTACCGCGGGCGTACAGGATGCGATGATCCAGTGGTGGTACGGCCACAACGCCGTGGGCTTCTTCCTGACCGCCGGCTTCCTGGGCATGATGTACTACTTCGTGCCGAAACAGGCCGAACGCCCGGTCTTCAGCTACAAGCTGTCGATCATCCACTTCTGGGCGCTGATCTTCCTGTATATCTGGGCCGGTCCGCACCACCTGCACTATACCGCGCTGCCCGACTGGGCCTCGACCCTGGGCATGGTCTTCTCGGTGATCCTGTGGATGCCCAGCTGGGGCGGCATGATCAACGGGCTGATGACGCTGTCCGGCGCCTGGGACAAGCTGCGCACCGACCCGATCATTCGGATGATGGTCGTCTCCATCGGCTTCTATGGCATGTCGACCTTCGAGGGCCCGATGATGTCGATCAAGGCGGTGAACTCGCTGTCGCACTATACCGACTGGACCATCGGCCACGTCCATTCCGGCGCGCTGGGCTGGAACGGGATGATCACCTTCGGCGTCCTCTACTATCTGGTGCCGCGGCTCTGGAACCGCGAGCGGCTCTACAGCCTCAAGCTGGTCTCCTGGCACTTCTGGCTCGCGACCATCGGCATCGTGCTCTACGCCTCGTCGATGTGGGTCACGGGCATCATGGAAGGCCTGATGTGGCGCGAGGTCGATGCGAACGGCTTCTTGGTGAACGCCTTCGCCGACACCGTGGCCGCGAAATTCCCGATGTATGTGGTGCGGGCAGCCGGTGGCGGGCTCTTCCTGACCGGGGCGCTCATCATGTGCTGGAACCTCTGGATGACCGTGCGGGCACAGCCTGCGCGCGTCACGCAGAACTCCGCCGTTCCGGCAGAATAAGGAAACGGGACAATGGCTTTTCTTGACAAGCACAAGGCAATCGAAACCCACGCCACCCTTCTGATGGTGCTCAGCCTTCTGGTCGTGACCATCGGGGGGATCGTCCAGATCGTGCCGCTCTTCTATCTGGAGAACACCATCGAGAAGGTCGAAGGGATGCGTCCCTATACGCCGCTCGAACTGGCGGGGCGCGAGATCTACATCCGCGAGGGCTGCTATGGCTGCCACAGCCAGATGATCCGCCCGATGCGGGACGAGGTCGAACGCTACGGCCATTACTCGCTGGCGGCCGAGTCGATGTATGACCGGCCGTTCCAGTGGGGGTCCAAGCGCACCGGTCCCGACCTGGCGCGCGTCGGCGGGCGCTATTCCGACGAATGGCACCAGGACCACTTCCAGAACGCCAAGTCGGTGGTGCCGGAATCGGTGATGCCGCCCTATGGCTTCCTGGCGGACAACATCATCGACGGGAAATACATCCAGGACTCGGTGGCCACCAACCGGCTGACCGGCGTGCCCTACACCGACGAGATGGTGGAGAACGCGCTGGCCGACTTCACCGCCCAGGCCGATCCGATGGGCGATTCCTCGGGGCTGGAGGAACGCTACGGCAAGGACGCCTTCGGCACCGCGATCAACGTCCGCAACTTCGACGGCCAGCCCGAGCTGACCGAGATGGACGCGCTGATCGCCTATATCCAGGTCCTCGGCACCATGGTCGACTTCTCGACCTATACGCCCGTGGCGAACAGGTAAGGGGGCGCAGATGGAAACCTATTCCTTCCTCCGCCATGTCGCCGACAGCTGGTTCCTGCTGATGATGACGCTGGGCTTCCTCGCGCTCTGCGTCTGGGCCTTCCGGCCCGGCGCCCGCAACGCGCATCAGGAGGTCGCCACCTCGATCTTCCGCAACGACGACCATCCTGCGGACGATCACCCTGCCCAAACTCGCAAGGAGGCCTGAGGCCATGTGTGCCAAGCCAATCAAGAAAGAGCCTCGGCAGGTGGAAACGACCGGCCACAGCTGGGACGGCATCGAGGAGTACAACAACCCGCTGCCGCGCTGGTGGGTCTGGGTGTTCTACGCGACCATCGTCTGGGGCATCGGCTATACCGTCGCCTATCCCGCCTGGCCGCTGATCTCGGGCGCGACCCCGGGGCTTCTCGGGGCCAGCACAAGGGCCGATGTCGAGGTCGAAATCGCGGCGGTCGACAAGGCCAATGCGACGATCAAGGACAAGCTGGTCGCGGCCGATCTGAATGCCATCGGGGCGGACCCCGAGCTTGCGGGTTATGCCGAACGGGCGGGGGCCGCGGTCTTCCGCACCAACTGCGCCCAATGCCATGGCTCGGGTGCTGCCGGGTTCGAGGGCAAGGGTTATCCCAACCTTCTGGACGACGACTGGCTCTGGGGCGGCACGATGGAGGATATCCACACCACCGTCACCCACGGCATCCGCAACACCACCGATCCCGACGCCCGCTATTCGGAAATGCCCAAGTTCGGCACCGACGGCATCCTGGACGAGACCCAGATCGCCCAGGTGGCAGAGCATGTGCTGGCCATCTCGGGGCAGGATCATGATGCCGCGCTGGCCGCCGCGGGGGCGACCGTCTTTGCCGACAACTGCGCCGCCTGCCACGGCGACGACGGCAAGGGCGACCGCAGCCAGGGCGCCCCGAACCTGACCGATGCGATCTGGCTCTATGGCGGATCGCGCGAGAAAATCATCGAGACGGTGACGAAAGCCCGCTTCGGCGTCATGCCGAACTGGAACCAGCGCCTGAGCGAAGACGAAATCCGCGCGGTGGCCTACTATGTCCACAGCCGGGGTGGTGGCGAGTAACTGAAGTCATGAGTAGGGAAAGGGGGCCGTCCGGCCCCCTTTCTCTTTCGGGGCGCGTCAGCCCATCGCGCTGCCGCGCACGGCCCGGTCCTTCGCACGCCGCCGGTCGACCCCGTTGATCCAGATCACCAGCCCGACGCCGGTGGCGATATAGACCGCCCCGGCCAGAAGCACGACCTCGCCCGGTATTGGGCCGATGTCCGCCCGGTTCAGAAAACCCGGCCAGGAGGTTGCCGGGAAGGGGTGGACGATCAGCTTTCCGACATAGGCGACGGCCTGGATCAGCAGAATCCACAGGTAGTTGGACCGGACCCGGCGCGCGATCGCGACCATGTAGCTGACGTGATATTGAGGGTTCCGGTAATCATTGGCCAGAACCGACTGCCAGTCCTGTTCGGTGTGCAGGTCGCCGTCCACCAGCATCGGCACGTAGAAATGCCGCTCGATCCATCGGGCCCGGGCCCGCCAGACGTTGAAGAACCGGTAGCGGCGTGCTTCCAGCGACAGGAAGAACAGTACCAGCACACCGACCAGCAC
This sequence comes from Tabrizicola sp., assembly GCF_036781545.1. GTDB lineage: Bacteria > Pseudomonadota > Alphaproteobacteria > Rhodobacterales > Rhodobacteraceae > Tabrizicola. The sequence goes on along the minus strand of NZ_DAIQAT010000061.1, from coordinate 849 downwards.
CAGCGGCAGGGGCGATGCGCCGGGAGACGAGTAGGTGATGGACAGGGCGACGCCCAGCGTGACCACAGACCAGTTGGTCGTCGTGTCCAGCCGGGTTCGCCAGACCGTGCTGCGATAGACCTCGCCCCGGTAGAGATGCGCCAGCGCGCCGATCTCGGCTGCCGAAAATTCCTCGGTCGTGACGATCCTTCGCTTGTCGGACATATCCTTTCCTCCCCCGCCTGCGACGTCTTTCGGCAAGCATGTCAGGGGTGGTGGTCCGGGTCAAAGCCGACGGCGTTCCGGGCCGGACTGGCCCCCCCGCGGTAGCCCCGATCACGCCGATTTGCGCCGCATTGCCGCATTCCCCCGGCGGCCACGACTGCCTAGTTGATGCAGGTCAAGGCCCGCCCGCCCGGAATGACCCATTGCAGGCGGGATGATAGACTGGCCCGGCCAGTGAAGGAGCGCCCGTGACCACCCCCGATTCCTCACCCAGCCTCTATGCCGCGCGCGAGCCCGTCTTCCCGCGCCGGGTGAAGGGCACCTTCCGCACGCTGAAGTGGTGGATCATGGGGATCACCCTCGGCATCTACTACATCACCCCCTGGCTGCGCTGGGATCGCGGCCCCTCGCTGCCCGACCAGGCGGTGCTGGTCGACCTCGCCAACCGCCGCTTCTTCTTCTTCATGATCGAGATCTGGCCGCACGAATTCTACTTCGTCGCCGGCCTTCTGATCATGGCGGGCCTCGGCCTTTTCCTCTTCACCTCCGCCGCCGGCCGGGTCTGGTGCGGCTATGCCTGCCCGCAGACCGTCTGGACCGACCTTTTCATCCTGGTCGAACGCTGGATCGAGGGCGACCGCAACG
>NZ_DAIQAT010000060.1:0-18799 GCF_036781545.1 Tabrizicola sp. | reverse complement strand
GAACAATTCCCCAGCCTGTCTCGTTGGTTACGATGACGACGGGGGCCGGGCTGGCCGCCAGGGCGTCGAGGAGCCGCGTTGTTTCGGCGGCAAGGTCGCTGTCGGCCAGGAGGTGGTTGGTGAGCCAGAGCGTGGCGCAGTCGACGAGGACCGCCTCTCCGGGACGGGCGTCGGCCAGGGCGGCGGCGAGGGCGAGCGGCGCCTCGACCGTGGCCCAGTCGGCGCCGCGGTCGCGCAGGTGGCGGGCGATGCGGTCGCGCATCTCGTCGTCCCACGCCTCGGCGGTGGCGATGTAGCGGCGGGGGCGGGCGGAGGCGGTGATCAGCCGCTCGGCAAAGGCGGATTTCCCGGACCGGGCGCCGCCGACGACAAGGGTAAGGGGCGGAAGTGATCCGGTCACGGATTGGCCTCGTAGAAAGGAAAGACGCCGCGGGCTGATCTGGAGGTGGTCATGGCACTGGACGGATATATCGACCTGAACGTCTCGCGCCAAGCGATGAAGGCGGAACTTCTGGATGCCGAGACCGAGGTGCGGCTGGCGCGGGCCTGGCGCGACTGCCGCGACGAGCGGGCGCTGCACCGGCTGATCACTGCCTATATGCGGCTGGCGATCAGCATGGCCGTGCGCTTCCGCCGCTACGGGGCGCCGATGAATGACCTGGTCCAGGAGGCGAGCCTGGGGCTGATGAAGGCCGCCGACAAGTTCGACCCGGATCGCGGCGTGCGCTTTTCCACCTATGCGGTCTGGTGGATCAAGGCCGGGATCCAGGACTATGTGATGCGCAACTGGTCGATGGTCCGGACGGGGTCGACCTCCAGCCAGAAGTCGCTGTTCTTCAACCTGCGCCGGGTTCAGGCCAGGCTGCAGCGCGAGGCCGCCGATAGCGGTGCGGGGCTGGACCAGACCCTTCTGCGCCAGCGGGTCGCGGAGGAGCTGGGGGTTCCGCTCGCCGATGTGGAGATGATGGAGGGGCGGCTCTCGGGGTCCGACTATTCGCTGAACGCCACGCAGAAGGCCGATGAGGATGGCCGCGAATGGATCGACGCGCTGGAGGACGAGAGTGTGCAGGCCGCCGAGGCGGTGGAGGGCGCGCATGATGCCGAAAGGCTGCGCAGCTGGCTGGCAGAGGCGCTGCTGGGCCTGAACGCGCGCGAGCGCTACATCGTGGCCGAGCGCAAGCTGAAAGACGGCGGGCGGACGCTGGAAAGCCTGGGGGTGGAGCTGGGCCTGTCGAAAGAGCGTGTCCGCCAGCTTGAGGCCGCGGCCTTCGCGAAGATGCGCCGGAGCCTGGAGACCCAGTCGCAGGAACTGCGGCATTTCCTGGCCTGAGAGCGGATCGGGGCGCCTGTCTCGCGCTACGGCGCGCAAGGCCTTCAGGTCGCCTGCGCGCCGTCGCGCCTGGCTCCGAAGCGCCTCCGGCGGGGATATTTGCGCCAGTATGAAAGCCGGTGCGGGGTGTTGAGTTTGGCCGCTTCGGCCCCTACACCTGAAGGCGGGCCGTCTGGGGGACCTGCCGATGCTGGCGGACAAGCGCATTCTTCTGATCATCGGCGGCGGGATCGCGGCCTACAAGGCGCTGGACCTGATCCGGCGGCTGCGCGAGCGCGGGGCTTCGGTGCGTGCGGTGATGACGGCGGCCGCGCAACAGTTCGTCACGCCCCTTTCGGTGGGCGCGCTGACGGCGGATCATGTGTTCACCGATCTCTTCGACCGGCAGGATGAGCAGGACGTGGGTCATATCCGCCTGTCGCGCGAGGCCGACCTGATCGTGGTGGCACCGGCGACGGCCGACCTGATGGCCAAGCTTGCGCAGGGGCTGGCTGGCGATCTGGCCAGTGCGGTCCTGCTTGCGACGGACAAGCCGGTGCTGATGGCGCCGGCGATGAACCCCCGGATGTGGGCCCATGCGGCGACGCGGCGCAACCATGCGCAGCTTCTGGCGGACGGGGTAGGGTTCGTCGGCCCGGGTCGCGGCGAGATGGCGGAAACCGGCGAGGCGGGCGAGGGCCGGATGGCCGAACCGCTGGAGATCGTCGAGGCGATCGGCGCGGCGCTGGGCGGGGGGCCTCTGGCGGGCAGGCACATCCTTGTGACCTCGGGTCCGACGCATGAGCCCATCGACCCGGTGCGCTATATCGCCAACCGCTCGTCCGGCGCGCAGGGCACGGCGCTCGCCGCCGCGCTGCGCGATCTGGGGGCACGGGTGACCTTCGTCACCGGGCCTGCGGCGGTGGCGCCGCCCGCGGGGGTGACGGTGGTGGCGGTGGAGACCGCGCGGGAGATGGCTTCGGCGGTCGAGGCGGCCTTGCCTGCCGATGCGGCGGTGATGGCGGCGGCGGTGGCGGACTGGCGGGTGGCCAATGCCAGCGGTCAGAAGCTGAAGAAGGACGGCTCGGGCAAGGCCCCGGCGCTGGACTTCGCCGAGAACCCGGACATCCTGGCGACGGTTTCCAAGGGGCCAGAGCGCCCCCGGCTGGTGGTGGGCTTTGCCGCCGAGACCACGGATGTGGTGGCCCATGCCACGGCGAAGCGGGCGCGCAAGGGCTGCGACTGGATCGTGGCGAATGATGTGTCCCCGGCGACGGGGATCATGGGCGGGGCGGAGAATGCGGTCACGCTGATCTCGGACGCGGGGGCCGAGGCCTGGCCGCGGATGGGCAAGGACGAGGTGGCCCGGAAGCTTGCGGCGCGGATCGCCGAGGCGTTGCGCTGATCGAGGCTTTGGGAGCCTTCGGCGAGGATATTTTGCAAAGATGAAAGGGCAGGCCATGGGTCCGGTGGTGCAGGTGCTGTGGGAGGATTGGGCCGACCGGAGCCTGCCGTTGCCCGCCTATCAGACCGCGGGGGCGGCGGGGGCGGACCTGTGCGCGAACTTCCCCGAGGATCAGCGGGAGGCCGGGCTGGTGCTGGAGCCGATGCAGCGGGCGGTCTGTCCGACCGGGATACGGGTGGCGATCCCGGACGGCTACGAGATGCAGGTCAGGCCCCGGTCCGGGCTGGCCACGAAGCACGGGATCACCCTGCCGAACACGCCGGGGACCATCGATTCGGATTATCGCGGGCCGCTTGGGGTGGCGCTGATCAACCTTGGTCCGGAGCCCTGGACGATCCACCATGGCGACCGGGTGGCGCAGGCGGTGGTGGCCCCGGTGGTGCAGGCGGGCTTCGCGGTGGTCGAGGCACTGGACGAGACCGCGCGGGGGACGGGCGGCTTCGGGTCGACCGGCTTCGGGAAGGGGCGGCCGTGAGTGCAGGGCTTTTCGCCCTGTTGAGCCAGTTCGGGCTGGCCGGTCTTGCCGCGATTGGCCTTGTCGGCTGGCAGCGCGACTGGCCGAGGGCCAAGACCTATGCCTGGCTGGCGGCGGTCTGGGCGGCATGTCTGGCCGCGTCGTGGTTGCGACGGGATGGCGCGGCGGCGGAGGGCTGGCTGCGCCTCTGGATCACCATCGGGCTGATCGGGGGGCTGGCCATCCTGTATGGCGAGGGGGTGCGGTGGCTGAAACGGCGCCGGATCGAGCCGGTTCCGGTCGCGGCGACGGGCAGTTTCAGCCCGGCGGAGTTGGATCGCTATGCCCGCCACATCCTCCTGCGCGAGATCGGGGGGCCGGGGCAGCAGCGTCTGAAGGCGGCGCAGGTGCTGGTGGTGGGGGGGGGGGGGCTGGGCTCTCCGGTGCTCCTCTACCTCGCGGCGGCGGGGGTGGGCACGATCGGGGTGATCGACGACGACGTAGTCGAGGGGTCGAACCTGCAGCGGCAGGTGATCCATGCCGATGGGCGGATCGGGATGCCGAAGGTCTTTTCGGCCGAGGTGGCGATGCGGGCCTTGAACCCGTTCATCGAGGTCAGGCCCTATCATCGGCGGCTGACCGCGGAGATCGCGGTCGATCTGGTCCGGGAGTATGACCTCGTGCTGGACGGGACCGACGATTTCGACACCCGATACCTGGTCAACCGGGCCTGCGTCGGGGCGGGGGTGCCGCTGATTTCCGGGGCGATCACGCAATGGGAGGGGCAGGTTTCCCTGTTCCATCCCGCGAAAGGCGCCCCGTGCTATGCCTGCGTCTTCCCGGTGAAGCCGGCGCCGGGGCTGGTGCCGACCTGTGCCGAGGCGGGGGTGGCGGCGCCGCTGCCGGGGGTCATCGGCGGGGTGATGGCGATGGAGGCGGTGAAATGGATCACCGGGGCGGGGGAGGGGCTGGCGGGGCGGCTGATGATCCACGACGCGCTTTATGGAGAGACGCGGATGATCGGGGTGAAGCGGCGGGTGGATTGCGAGATCTGCCGGGGGCAGGGCTGAGGGCTGCCCACGCGTGGGCAGGATTTCGAGGTCTTGGAATCAATGGGTTGGCTGTGGGCATTAACCGGAGGTTAGGGCTGTTTGCCGGGGACCCCCACCCCCGCCCCCTCCCCACCGAGGGGGAGGGGGGCGCCTGGCATCGGCGGGGCGAGAAGGGAGCGGTTGTGCCTTGCCCTGCGGTGGGATGCCTCCGGCGGGGATATTTGGGCCGGTATGAAATGCGAGGTCAGTGTGCGGGGGAAAGCGGGTGCTGCCTCCGGCGGGAGTATTTTGAAAGGAGCAACTGTCTGGAGGGGCTCAGGTCACGGGGTCACTGCCGGGATGTCGGGCGCGAGGAGGTCGGCGAGGTCGAGCAGGATGTGCTCGCGGCCGCGGTCGGCGAGGGCCTGGATGCCGATCGGGTGGCTGGGGGTGCGGCCCGTTGTGACGGTCAGGCCGGGGAGACCCATGAAGGGGGGCGCGATCTGGGGCATCTGGGCCTCGATCACGTCGGCGAAGGCCTCGGGCGAGCTGGTATCGTAGTGGTCGGGGAAGGGCAGCCGGGCGGAGACCGGGGTCAGCAGGACCGGCCAGTCGGCGAAGAAGCCGCGCCAGAGCCGGGCGAGGCGGGCGCGGGATTGCAATGCGCGCATGAAGCTTTCCAGCGTGGGCGGCGGGGCGAGCCGGGTCAGTTCGCGGTGGACGAAGCTGGCATCGGGGTCGGCTTCGCGGGCGACGGCCTCGGCCCCGCCCAGGCCGAATTCGGAGAGCCAGAGGGTGAGTTGCAGCTCCATCGCCTCGCGGAAGGGGGGAAGGGCCGGTTCGCCGATCTCCCAGCCGAGGGTTTCCAGCTTGCGGGCGGCGGCGGTGAGGGCATCGCGGATCGCGGGGTCGGTCTGCAAGCCGTCGGGGGCGAGGGCCAAAGCCGCGCGCTTGCGATAGGGCGCGGCGGTGGCGGCGATCCACCATGGGTCGCGCTTGTCGGGTTGCGAGAAGGCGGCAAGGCCGAGCCGCAAGTCGGCGGCAGAGCGGGCGAGGGGACCGGAGACGGCCATCAGCTGGCCGCCGATCAGCCGGTCGCCTGCGGTGGCGTTGAAGGCGGGGACAGCGCCGAGGCCGGGGCGCAGGCCATGGATACCGCAGGCATAGGCGGGGTAGCGGATCGACCCGGCGATATCGGTGCCGTGGGCGAGGGGGGCGAGACCGGCAGCCACCGCCGACGCGGCCCCACCGGAGGAACCACCGGGCGTGAGGGCCGGGAAGGCGGGGTTTTTCGTCGCGCCGTGGAGTGCGTTGCGGGTGAACCAGCGGAGGGAGAAGGCAGGCGTATTGGTGCGGCCGACGATGATCGCTCCGGCACGGCGGAGGTTGGCGACGGGCGGGCTGTCTTCCTGCGCGATGAGCTCCTGCTGGATGCGCAGGCCGTTGGTGGTGGCGAAGCCCGCCTGGTCGATGTTGACCTTGACCGTGACGGGGACGCCCGCGAGGGGCCCCGGGTCCTCGCCCCCGGCGATCCGGGCGTCAAGGGTGCGGGCCTCGGCGAGGGCTTGGTCATCCATCCGCTGGACGATGGCGTTGAGGGAGGGGTTCAGCCGGTCGATCCGGGCAAGCGTGGCGCGGGTTGCCTCCTCGGCCGAGATCTGGCGGCTGCGGATGAGGGCGGCGAGGGTAGAGGCGGTGAGGGTGGCGGGGTCCATCGGGGGCTCCTTTTGGGGAGAAGGTGGACCGGATTGGGACGGCGGGAAAGGGGCATGGCGCCGGGGTGCAAGATGCCAGCAGAACGGATCCTGAGATGAGGCTATCCGCGCGGTTCGGCGCGGTTCGCCCGCGTCTTCTGCAGCAGGACCAGCGTCTGCGGGCAGGGACCGTCGCAGAACGCCGACAGCACCTGGCCGAAGACGGGATCGGCGCCCGGCTGGGCGGCGAAGAGCGTCATGGAGCTGCGCAGTTTCAGCGCGTCGACCGGACCGAAGATGGCTTCTGCGCTGCGCGGCCCGGCATGGATCATCAGCGCATGGGCGATCTGCACCAGGCGCGGGCCGAGGATCGGGTCGGCGAGGAAGGGCGCGGCCTCTTCCGGGTCCAGCCCGTAGTGCAGCGCGGTGGGCGAGCGCCCGAGGCCGCGCAGTTGCGGGAAGACGAACCACATCCAGTGGCTGTCCTTGCGGCCCCGTTCGATCTCTTCCAGTGCCCGCAGATGAATCGCGGCTTCGACGGCGTGGAACCGCGCGAGGTCCGTCACCGCCCCTTCCAGACCGGATCGCGCTTTTCGGCGAAGGCGCGGGCGCCTTCCAGTTGGTCCTCGCTGGAATAGAGCTTGTCCACCGTCGGCAAGAGGCGCTTCGAGACGCGGTTCAGCGCGTCCTGGAAGCGCATGTTCTCGGCCTCGCGCACGACTTCCTTGATCGCGGCATAGACCAGCGGCGGGCCGGATTCGAGGAGGCGGGCGAGGTCCCAGGCCTTGGCGAGAAGCTCTTCCGGCGCGCAGACCTCCTTGACCAGGCCCCAGCGGAAGGCCTCGTCGGCGTCGAACCAACGGCCCGTCAGGAGAAGGTCCATCGCGACATGGTAGGGGATGCGTTTCGGCAGCTTGATCGAGGCGGCATCGGCCACGGTGCCGGAACGGATTTCGGGCAGCGCGAAGGTGGCATTGGTGGAGCAGAGGATCAGGTCGGCGGAAAGCGCCAGTTCCAGCCCGCCGCCGCAGCAGATGCCCTGGACGGCGGCGATCACCGGCTTGTTGAGGTTCGGCAGTTCCTGCAGGCCCCCGAAGCCGCCGACGCCATAGTCGCCGTCCACGGCATCGCCCTCGGCAGCGGCCTTCAGGTCCCAGCCGGGGCAGAAGAATTTCTCGCCCGCGGCGCGGAGGATGCAGACGCGGAGCGTCTCGTCGTCGCGGAAGTCGCGGAAGACGAGGCCCATGACGCGGCTGGTCTTCAGGCTGATGGCGTTGGCCTTGGGGGCGTCGAGCGTGACTTCGAGGATCGCGCCCTCGCGGCGGGTCTTGACCGGGCCTTCGGTCCGCATTTCCATTGCCATCATATCCTCCTGATCAGGGCATCGACCGCCACGGCACCCTGGGTGCGCACGAGGACGGGGTTGATTTCGATTTCGTCGAGGCTGTCGTCGGCAAGCATCAGCTGGCCAATACGAACCGCGATGTCGGCCACTGCCTGCATGTCGGCCTTCGGGCGCCCGCGGTAGCCGTCTAGGAGAGGCCAGAGGCGGAGGCTCCTGGCGGCGTCCAGAACCTGTGCTGTCGTCACCGGCAGGACCAGCGTCACCGTGTCGGCCAGCACCTCGGCCGTGACCCCGCCCATCCCGAGCGTCAGCGTCACGCCATAGACCGGGTCGCGGCGCAGGCCGAGAAGCACTTCGCCGACGGTTCCCGTCACCATCTCCTCGACCAGATAGCCGGTGGCGCCGGGCATCTCCGCCTGGCCCTCCAGCGAGGCCAGCCCCAGCCGCACCGCGCCCGCCTCGGTCTTGTGCGCGAAGCCGAGGCCCTTCAAGGCGTAGGGTGGGTGCAAACCCGCAGCGTCACGCGCCACCTCGGCCAGGGTTTCCCCTGTTACTGCCTTCGGCACCGGGACCCCGGCTTCGGCCAGGAGCGCCTTGCCCTCCGCCTCGGACAGCATCCGCGTTTCGCGCGGGGGAAGCGCCGGGGCGGGGCGCCAGCCGGGGATGCCGGGCGGGGTCTGTGCCGCCTTCACCGCTGCCAGTGCCGTCTCGATCCCGAGAAGCGCGCAGACGCCCTCCGCCATCATCGCCTGCACCCGGCCCTCGCCGAAGTTCTCGGCCATCGAAGCGACCGGAAAGGCGGGCTTGCGGGCGGCCTGCTGCGCCGCGACGATGGCGTCGACCGCGGGCTGGTACCAGTCGTCGCGGCAGCGGTCGGTGCGCGGGGTGTCGATGATGTAGAGACCGGCGTCATAGGCCTCGAGCATGGCGGTGAAGACCTCGGTCGTCTTCGGCCCGTCGCCCCAGATGAAAGTGTGGTAGTCCAGCGGGTTGGAGATCGTGGGGATTTCCCTCAGCACGGCAAACAGCCGGTCGTGGGTGGCTTGCGGGACGGGGGGGAAGTCGATCCCGAACGGCGCGGCGAGGTCGGCGACCAGCCCTGCCTCACCCCCCGAGCAGGAAAGCGAGCAGATGCGGGTGCCGATCTGCGGGCCGTGGGTGTGGAAGATCTTCAGCGTCTCGATCAGCTCGCTGGGCGTGTTTACCTCGGCCACGCCGATCTGGCGCAGGAAGGAGCTGGAGGCGGCGCCGCCTCCGGCCAGCGAGGCGGTGTGGCTGGCGGCGGCGGTGCGGCTGAGCTCGGTCTTGCCGGACTTGATGGCGACGACGCCCTTGCCCATCGCCCGCGCCTTTTCGGCCAGGGCGGCGAAGGCGGGGGCGTCGTCGATCCCCTCGATGTAGAGACCCACCGCCGTCACCCGCGGATCGTCCAGCAGAGCCCCGGTCAGTTCGGCCAGCCCCACCACGGCGGCATTGCCGAGGCAGGCGACATAGGCCACCGGCAGGCCGCGCTGCTGCATCCCGAGGTTGATCACGATGTTCGAGGACTGGCTGACCAGCGCCACCCCTTTCTCCACCCGGATGCCGCCATGCTGGTCGGGCCAGAGGAGCGCGCCGTCGAGATAGTTGATCACGCCGTAGCAGTTGGGGCCGAGGATCGGCATGTCTCCCGCCGCCGCGACCAGTTTGTCCTGCAGATCCGGCTCGCCGGCCTCGGTCCAGCCGGAGGCGAAGCAGATCGCTCCTCCCGCACCCATCGCGCTGAGCTCTGCCACCACGTCAAGCGTCGCGAAGCGGTTGACACCGACGAAGGTGGCATCCGGCGGCTCCGGCAGGTCGGCGAGGCTGGCATAGGCCTTCAGGCCCCCGATCTCGGCCTTGGTCGGATGCACCGGCCAGACCGGGCCGTCGAAACCCATCTTGCGGCATTGTTCGATGACGTTCAGCGCCCATGCCGCGCCCAGAACGGCGATGTGGCGCGGGCGAAGCAGGCGGTCGAGGCGGCTCATGCGCGGCCTCCCGATGCTGCATCGGCCCCGGGGGTTTTCCACCCCCGGACCCCCGAGGATACTTGTGGACAGAAAATCGGAACACCCCGCCCCGGAGACCGAAGCGAGGTGCCATTTCCCGTCACGGTCATCGGCGTCCCCGCCTGTACCGCTCGGGCAGAATCGCCGATTAACCTTAACGCGCGGTTACCAAAGACGAAGAAAGCCTGCATTTTCTGTCCCTAAATATCCTCTGGGGGTCCGGGGGGCGAAGCGCCCCCGGCGGCTGGCCCAAGGTGATTCACTCCGGCGGCTTGCGGTCCGCGTGGCCCAGGTCCCGGTCCGGCCAGGCATGGTCGCGCAGGCGTTGCTTCAGGACCTTCGCCTCGGGGAAGCCGCCGTCGGCCTTGCGTTCCCAGAGCTGCACCCCGTCCGCCGTGATCAGGAACACCCCGCCGGTCCCCGGCACCAGCGTGACCGAGGCGAGGTCCTCGCCGAAGCTCGACAGCAGTTCCTGCGCCAACCAAGCGGCGCGCAGCAGCCAGTTGCACTGGGTGCAATAGGTGATGCTGACGGCGGGGCGCATCAGCCGCCGACCGCGCGCAAGAGCTCGCGGCTGATGATGTGGCGCTGGATCTCGCTGGTGCCTTCCCAGATCCGCTCCACCCGGCTGTCGCGCCAGATGCGTTCCAAGGGCAGCTCGTCCATCAGCCCCATGCCGCCGTGGATCTGGATCGCCTCGTCGGCGACATGCGCCAGCACCTCGGTCGCCTTCAGCTTGGCCATCGACATGTCGGCTTCGGTGACGGTGCCTTGGTCGTATTTCCAGGCGGCTTCGCGGGTGAGAAGCTCCGCCGCCTTCAGTTCCATCGCCATGTCCGCGAGCTTGAAGCTGATTCCCTGGAACTTGCCGATCTGCTGGCCGAACTGCTTGCGCTCGGCGGCATACTGGATCGCATGGCCAAGCGCGCGTTCGGCCCGGCCGAGACAGGTGGAGGCGACTTGCAGCCGGGTCGCGCCCAGCCAGGAATTCGCCACCTCAAAGCCCTTGTGGACCTCGCCCAGCACGTTCGCGGCGGGGACGCGGCAATCGTCGAATTCCAGCACCGCATTGGTGTAGCCGCGGTGGGAAACGTTGCGATAGCCTTCGCGCACCGTGAAGCCCGGCGTGCCCTTGTCGACGAAGAAGGCGGTGATCAGCTTCTTCGGGCCGCGCGGGGTCTGTTCCTCGCCGGAGGCCATGAAGCAGATCGCAAAACCGGCGAGGTCGGCGTGGCTGATGAAGTGCTTGGTGCCGTTCAGCACCCAGTCGGTGCCGTCCTGCCGGGCGCTGGCCTTCATGCCGCGCAGGTCGGACCCGGCGCCGGGTTCGGTCATCGCCAGGCAATCCCAGGTCTCGCCCCTTATGCAGGGCATCAGGTAGCGTTCGCGCTGGTCGGCGTTTCCGGCCAGGAGGATGTTCGAGGGCCGCGCCACGGTGGTCCAGTGCAGGGCATAGTTCGCCCGGCCCAGTTCTTTCTCATAGAGAAGCCAGGACAGGGTATCGAGCCCCGCGCCGCCCAGTTCCACCGGCATGTTGGCGGCGTAAAGCCCCGCGGCCATGGCCTTTTTCTGGATTTCCCGGATCAGCTCCAGGGGCAGGTGGCCGGTGCGTTCCACCATCTGCTCATGCGGGTAAAGCTCGGTTTCGACGAAGGCGCGGGTCGTCTCGACGATCATCGCCTGTTCTTCGGTCAGTCCGAAATCCATCGCCTCATTCCTTCTTCTGGCCGACCGCACGGCCTACGCCGTCCGGCAGGGGCAGGCCGGCCTGGGCCTCGGCAATCGCCTTCAGCTTCGCCCAGACCTCAGGCGCGGCGGGGATGGTCTTGCCCGCCTTCATGTCGACATGCAGGCAGAGCTGCTCGACCGTCGCCACGCAATCATCGCCCCGCAGGATGCGGACGAAGCTGCGGAAGCGCTTCTCGTCGGCGGAAAGGATCTGGATCGTGCCCGTCAGGCGATCCCCGAGCTTCGCCTCGCCCAGGTGGCGGATGTGCGTCTCGGCGGTGTAGAAGGAATGGCCCGCAGCCACATAGTCCATTCCCGCCCCGATCAGGCGCAGGAAGTTGTCGACGGTTTCCGAACAGGCGAAGAGATAGCGGCTTTCGGTCATATGGCCGTTGTAGTCGATCCAGCCGGGCAGCACCTGCATCTGCGCCATGACCAGGGGCGCCGCCTTCGGGCCGGTGTCGAGCGTCGCGTGGAAGGCGGCCGCGCGGCGCGCGTCATGCTCGCGCAGCACCTTGCCCGCGCCCCAGTTCCTCTCTTTCAAGGCGCGCAGGAAGCCGACGAGGTTCTGGTCGCGGATACGCTCCAGCTCGCGGATGCCATACTGGCCGGACTGTGCGTCGGACTGGCTGGCGACCAGATCGACCAGCTCTTCGTTGAACTCGGGCACGTCCATCAGCTTGGTCCAGGGCCATTTCAGCGCCGGGCCGAACTGGGCCATGAAATGCCGCATCCCGGCTTCGCCGCCCGCGATGCGGTAGGTCTCGAAGAGGCCCATCTGCCCCCAGCGCAGGCCGAAGCCCATGCGGATCGCCTCGTCGATCTCCTCGGTCGTGGCGATGCCGTCCTTCAGCATCCAGAGCGCCTCGCGCCACACGGCTTCCAGGAAGCGGTTGCCGATGAAGGCGTCGATCTCATGCCGGATCACCAGCGGGAACATCCCGATGTCCTTCATGATCTGGACGGTCTTTTCAACCACGGCGGGCGGGTTGGCCGGGGAGCCGGAGACCTCGGACAGGGGCAGCAGATAGACCGGGTTGAACGGATGCGCGACGATGATGTTTTCCGGCGCGGGCGAGCCCTTCTGCAGGTCGGAGGCCTTGAAGCCCGAAGTGGAGGAGCCGATCAGCACGCCGGGATTGGCCTGCTGCAGCTGGGCATAGACCTTGTGCTTCAGTTCGATCCGCTCGCTGACCGATTCCTGCACATATTCCGCGCCCTCGACCGCCTCGCCGATGGTGCCGTGGAAGGTGAGTTTGCCCTCTATCGGCATCGGCACGTCGCTGAGCGCGGGCAGAGCGGCGCGGGCGTTCGCCATCACCTCGGCGATCTTGCGTTCCGCCTGCGGATCGGGGTCGAAGACGCCCACGTCCCAGCCGTTGAGAAGGAACCGCGCGGCCCAGCCACCGCCGATGACGCCCCCGCCGATGATTGCTGCTTTCCGTGCCATGATCTTCCCCTCAATCAATGCAGATGCCGACCTTCCGGCCGGTCTCGTCCAAGAATTCGAAGCAGCCGAACATCGGCGTGACCGGAGAGCAGGTTCGCGTGTCCGCCAGACACAGGCCCGCGCAGTCGGTCTTCTTCGTGCAGGCCTTGCCTGCGTCCGGTTCCGGCAGGAAGCAGACCTCGTCCGGCAGAAGGCCTCCGCGACCGACCGTGCCGCCCTTCATCAGACATTCGGTTCGTTCGGCCTTGCTCAGCGGCTTGCCGCCGGGGCCGGTTGGCGGCTCTTCGACACAGGATGCCAGCAACAAGACCGGGAAGAGCCAGCCCAACCGCCGCATCGTGCTCACTTCGCCACCGGCGCCCGCTTCTCCAGCTTCAGCCTCGCGCGCACCTCGGCCGGGGTGATCACCCGAGCGCCCATGTTCTCGATGATGGTCGTGGCGCGTTCCACCAGTTGGGCGTTGGTCGCGAGGACGCCTTTCTCCAGCCAGAGGTTGTCCTCCAGCCCGACCCGCACGTTGCCGCCCGCCAGCGTTGCCGCCGCGACATAGGCCATCTCGTTTCGCCCCAGCCCGAAGGCCGAGAAATGCCAGCCGGCGGGGACGTTGTTCACCATCGCCATGAAGGTGTTCAGGTCATCCGGCGCGCCCCACGGCACGCCCATGCACAGTTGCACCAGCACAGGTTCCGGGATCACGCCTTCCTTCACCAGCTCCTTCGCCAGCCACAGGTGGCCGGTGTCGAAGGCCTCGATCTCGATCCGGACCCCCGCCGCCGTCATCCGGCGGCCCATGTCGCGCAGCATGCCGGGGGTGTTGACCATCACATAATCGGCTTCGTTGAAGTTCATCGTGCCGCAGTCGAGCGTGCAGATCTCCGGCCGACATTCGATGATATGCGCCACGCGATCCGCTGCGCCGCACATGTCGGAATGGTCGGCCATCCGGTCCATCGCCTCGGTGCCGTCGAACATCATATCGCCGCCCATCCCGGCGGTCAGGTTCAGCACCACGTCGGTATCGCTGTCGCGGATGCGGTCGGTGACTTCGCGGTAGTATTCCAGCTTGCGGCTGGGCTTGCCGGTTTCGGGGTCGCGGACGTGGCAATGCACCACCGCCGCCCCCGCCTTGGCCGCCGCGATGGCGCTTTCGGCGATCTGCTTCGGGGAGCGCGGCACATGCGGCGAGCGGTCCTGCGTGCCGCCCGAGCCGGTGACGGCGCAGGTGATGAAGACTTCCTTGTTCATGTTCAGCGGCATGGGTTTCCTCCCCGGTTTCGATCCCCACCATAGCCCGCTTGCCAGCCTGCGCTTTGCAGATTACGAAATTCGCATGACGGAAAATGCCATCTTCCAACCCGCGCGCGACCCACTGACCATTGCGCTTCTGGTCTTGCCGCAGGCTTCCATCCTGGAAGTCGCCTCCGCGCTCGATCCGTTGCGCAACGCCAACCGTCAGCTGGGGCACGAGGCCTACCGCTGGCGCGTGGTTTCCCCCGACGGCGCCCCTGTTCCGCTGACCTGCGGCATCGAGCTGCCGTCCTCCGGCCCGATCGCCCATGCCGTGGGCGCAGAGGCGCTGATCGTCGCGGCGGGGTACCGGCTGGCCGATGTCGCCACCCGGCCGCTGATCCATGATCTGCGCCGCATCGCGCCGCGCTTCAAGCTTGTGGGCGGCATCGACGCCGCGCCCTGGGTGCTCGCGCGGGCTGGCCTGCTGGACGGCTATCGCGCCACCGTCCACTGGGAGGACCTGGAAGACCTCGCCGCCGCGCACCCTCATATCGACGTCGTGCCTGACCGCTTCGTGATCGACCGCAACCGCGCGACCATCTCGGGTGCCGCCCCCGCCGCGGATTTCATGCTGCACCTGATCCGCGCCCGGCATGGCGCGGCCTTGGCCCGGCAGGTGGCCTCCAGCTTCCTCGCCACCGTCCGCAAGGGCCACGAGCCGCAGATCGCCGAGGCGCGAGACCCGACGCTCGACCCCCGCGTGGCGCAGGCGCTGGCCCGGATGGAGGCGCGGATCGACGCCCCCGAACCCGCTGCCGCCACGGCGAAGGCTGTCGGCCTTTCCCCCCGCCGCCTGGAAACCCTGTTTCGCAGTGCGCTGGGAACCACGCCCGCCGCCCATGCGCTGGACCTGCGCCTCGCCGCCGCCCGGCGGATGCTGACCGATACCCGCCACCCGCTGGCCGAGGTCGCGCTGCGCACCGGCTTTTCCAGCCCCTCGACCCTGTCCCGCGCCTTCCGCGCCCGCTTCGGCCAGCCGCCGGGTTCGTTGCGCTAGACGTCGTCTTCGTCGAGGTCGGTGTGCTCCTGCACCACCCGGCGCAGGGGCGTCATCGCGATCAGCGTGAGCACCGTGACGAGACTGAGGATCACCGCGATGTCCAACTGGCCATAGCCCACGGCCACGCCGACGGCGCCGGTTCCCCACAGGCTTGCGGCCGTGGCAGTGCCCTTTGCCCGATTGCCCTGTTTCAGGATCGCGCCGCCGCCGATGAAGCCCATGCCGGTGATCAGGCCCTCCATGATCCGCGCCTGCGCCTCGGGATTTTCGCGGCCGACCACTTCGATCGCGATCATCACGAAGCCGCAGGCGGCCATCGACACCAGGGGGAAAGTCCGCAGGCCCGCGCTCCGCTCCTCCCGCTCGCGGTTCCAGCCGATGGGCAGCGCCAGCAGATAGGCGACCACCAGATAGATCAGATGCGACAGCGCCTCGCTGGAATTCCAGGTCTCGAAAAGGTCCACTCGCGCCTCCGCAGGATTACGCCGGTTCCAGCAAACCCCGGCCCTTCAGCAGCGGTTCCACGCCGGGCATCCGGCCGCGGAACTTCAGATACAGCGCCTCGGCATCCTCGGACCCGCCTGCGGACAGGATGAACCGCTCCAGCCGCGCCGCCGTCGCCGGGTCGAACGGATCGCCTGTCTCTTCGAAGGCCGCGAAGGCGTCGGCGTCCATCACTTCCGACCACATATAGCTGTAGTACCCCGCCGAATACCCATCGCCCGAGAAGACATGGGCGAAATGCGGCGTGGCGTGGCGCATCCTGATGGAGCGGGGCATCCCCAGGGATTCCAGCACCTCGGCCTGTTTCTGCATCGGGTCCGCGGGCGGGGCGCCGGTGTGGAATTCAAGGTCGACCATCGCGCTCGACACGAATTCCACGGTGGCAAAGCCCTGGTCGTAGGTTCCGGCGTCCAGAAGCCGCTGCAGCATGTCCGGTGGCATTGGCTCTCCGGTCTGGAAATGATTCGCATGGGCTTCCAGCACCTGCGGCACCTCCAGCCAGTGTTCGTAAAGCTGGCTGGGCAGTTCCACGAAATCGCGCGCCACCGAGGTGCCGCTGATGAAGCCGTAGGTCACGTCCGACAGCATCTGGTGCAGCGCATGGCCGAATTCGTGGAACAGCGTGCGCGCATCGTCATAGGAAAGGAGGCAGGGATCGCCCTTGGCGAAGTTGCAGACGTTGACGACCACGGGCCGCTGGTCGCCGCCCAGCTTGCGCTGCGAGCGGATGGCCGAACACCAGGCGCCCGAGCGTTTCGAGCCGCGCGCGAAATAGTCGCCGAGAAAGACCGCGACATGGGCGCCGTTCCGCGTCACCTCCCAGCCCCGGACGTCGGGGTGGTAGAAGGGGCCGTCGATCTCGCGGAACTCCAGCCCGAAGAGACGTGTGGCGCAGCCGAACATCGCGCCCAGCATGGCGTCGAGCGAGAGGTAGGGCTTCAGCGCCGCCTCGTCCAGGTCATGCTCTGCCTTGCGCCGCTTCTCGGAATAGTAGCGCCAGTCCCAGGGCTCCAGCGGGCCGGGGTAGCCGTCGGCCTTCAGCATCGCCTCCAGCACGGCCCCGTCCGCCAGCGCCTTGGCCCGCGCCGGTTGCCAGACCTGCATCAGAAGGTCGCGCACCGCGTCCGGCGTCTTCGCCATTTCCGGTTCCAGCTTGAAGGCGGCAAAGTCCCTGTAGCCCAGGAGATGCGCGCGTTCCGACCGCAGGGCGAGGATTTCCGCCGCAATCGCCCGGTTGTCGGTCGCGCCGCCATTGGCCCCGCGCGCGACCCAGGCCTCATAGGCCTTTTCGCGCAAGGTGCGGTTCGGCGAGAATTGCAGGAAGGGGACGATCAGGCTGCGGTTCAGCGTGACGACCGGTCCGGTGCCCTTCTCTGCCCCCGCAGCCTTCGCGGCATCCTGCACGAAGCCCGGAAGCGCCGCCAGATCGGCCTCGGACAGTTCCATGACCCACGACCGCTCGTCGGCCAGGAGGTTCTGCCCGAACTGGGTGCCCAGCACCGCCAGCCGCGCTTTCACCGCCGTCAGCCGCTCCGCCTTGGCCCCCTCCAGCGCCGCGCCGGACCGGACGAACATCTGCCGGTAAAGCTCCAGCACCCGAGCCTGTTCCGGGGTCAGGCCCAGGCTTTCGCGTGCCTGCCACAGGGCCTCGATCTTCGCCCACAGCACCTTGTTGTTGGTGACCTCGCTGGAAAAGGCCGACATCTTCGGCGCAAGGTCCCGCATCAGCGCCTCGCGCGCATCGGTGCTATCGGCGCCCGCGAGGTTGTAGAACACCCCCGACACCCGGTCGAGATCGCCCTCGGCCAGTTCCAGCGCCTCGATCACCTCGGCGAAGGAGGTGCCGGGTCCCTCGGCAATGGCTGTAATCGCCGCCCGCGCGCGCGCCAGCGCCTCGTCGAAGGCCGGGCCGAAATCCTCATCCCGGATGGCGGCAAAGGGCGGCAGGCCGAAGGGGGTATCCCATTTCTCCAGAAGCACGTTCATCGCAGGTCTCCTTTGTCGCGAAGCTAGGCTCCGGCCCTGCCAAGGTCCACCCACGGCCTTTCACATTTGCCCAAATATCCTCGGGGGTTTGGGGGGGCGAAGCGCCCCCGGCGCCGAGGAGGAGGCGAAGGCCGACGACGAGAGGAAGAGTCTTCGCGCGTCAGCGCTCCGTTTACGGGGCGTCCCGCCCGCGCGAGCGCATCCGTGCCTCGAACCGGCGCAGCAGCAGCGACAGGCCGATGGTCATCACCAGATACAGGAAGGCTGCGACGTTATAGGTCTCGAAATAGCGGAAGTTTCCCGCCGCCGTGACCTTGGCCAGTTGCGCGACATCGGAAATCCCCAGCACGGCGACAAGGCTGGAGTCTTTCACCATTGCTACAAAATCATTGCCCAAAGGCGGCAGGATCAGCCGAAAGGCTTGAGGAAATCGAACATGGCGGAATCTTTGCCAGCCATTCAGGCCCAAGGCCATCGCCGCCTCGATCTGGCCCTTGTCCACCGCCTGAAGGCCCGCGCGGAATATCTCGGCCAGGAAGGCGGAATAGGCCAGCATCAGCGCCAGCACCGCCCGGTACAGCAGCGGCACGTCACGGGTGCGCAGCAGATCGGTGCCCGCCAGCCAGTTCAGCGCCGCAACCACGCCCGGCACCAGCACGAAGGCCACATAGAGCAGGAGGACGATGATCGGGATCCCCCGCATCACCTCGATGTAAAGCCGTGCCGCCTGGCGCAACAGGATGTGCTTCGACATGCCCATCACCGCCAGCCCCAGACCGATGGCGCAGGCCCCCAGATAGGCGACCACCGCCACCGCCAGCGTGACCACCAGCCCCTTGGACAGCACCCTCAGCGCGCCCTTGTAGACCTCGTCCGACAGCATCTCGTACAAAAGCCAGAGGCCGGTGACCGCAAGGATCACCAGCCACCAGGGAAAGTCCTTTTCGGGTTCGGCGTTGGGGGTCATCAGGGTGCCCCCGGCGTGACCCGGGGGCCGCCTTTCACTCGCCCATCTTGTAGTCGACGAACCATTTCTGGTTCAGCGCGTCCAGCGTACCGTCGGTCTTCATGCTGGCGATGGCCGCATTGACCGGGGCCACCAGGTCAGACCCTTTCGGGAAGATGAAGCCGAAATCCTCGGACGCCAGCGGCTCGCCGATGATCTTCAGAGCGCCGTTCGAGGCCGCGACATAGCCGTTCGCCGCCGTCGAATCCGACAGCGTCAGGTCCACGTCCCCGGCCTTCAGCGCCTCCAGCCCCGCGCCGAAGGTCTCGAACTTGATCACCCTCGGGTTTTCCTCGTTGCCGTCGAGGATTTCGTAGATCGCGGCATAGAAGGGCGAAGTGCCCGGCTGGGCGCTGACCAGAAGCTCCGGGATCGCCGCGAAGGATTTCGCATCGGTGAAGCGGCTTTCGTCCCCGCGGACGATCATCAGCATTTCCGACCGCATGTAGGGATCGGAGAAATCGACCTTCTCCTTGCGCTCGTCCTTGATGGTGATCCCGGTCATGC
>NZ_DAIQAT010000059.1:0-19004 GCF_036781545.1 Tabrizicola sp. | reverse complement strand
TGTCGCGCTGGAAGCTTCTGAAGGGTCTGGCTTGCCCCACCGCGCTGTGACCACGAATTCAGCGCCAAGCCCGAGATTTTAGGCTAGACTGACCGGGTATTTGCCCAAACCCCGATTTGACCGCGATTTCGACAGGAGTGACCAGCATGGCTGACGGCCGCAACATCACAGTCAGCACTTCATTGGGCGACAAGCTGCTCTTTGCGCAGATGGAAGGGTTCGACGAGATCAGCCGGTGCTTCCGCTACGAAACCGGGCTGATCAGCAAGGATATCAACCTCAAGGCGGAAGACATCCTGGGGACGCCGGTCACCATCACCGTCCGCACCCGCAGCGACAAGCGGTTCTTCCACGGCATCGTCGCCGAGTTCGCCTTCCACGAATACCGCGAGGATTATGCCCATTACCGCCTGGTGCTGCGGCCGTGGCTCTGGTTCCTGACCAACCGCAGCGACAACCGCATCTTCCAGAAGAAAAGCGTCGTCGAGATCATTGAGGAGGTTTGGAAACCCTATGCCCATGTGAAGGTGGAAAAGCGGCTGAAGGCCTCTTATCCGCCGCGCGACTATTGCGTGCAGTACCGGGAAAGCGATCTCGACTTCGTGCAGCGGCTGATGGAGCACGAGGGAATCTTCTACCACTTCGACCATGCGGACGGCGAGCACACGCTGGTCCTGTCGGACGCCAATGCCAGCGTGAAGGATGCCGAAGGGTTCGAGACGATCAAGTTCCGCGGCGAGGCGGGAAACGTGATCGGCCAGGACGACGTGATCACCGACTTCCTGCCGCGCGCCTCGGTCCGGTCGGGGGTCTATGTGCATACGGACTATGACTTCAAGAAGCCCGCCACCGACCTGATGACCAAGTCGGATGCGCCGAAATCGCATGAGGCGGCGAAGGGCGAGCTTTACCACTATCCGGGCGACTACATCGAGGTCGGCGCGGGCGAGCCCATGGCGGCGATCCGGCTGGAAGAGGCGCAGGCGCCGCATGTGCGGGTGGAGGCGGCGGGGAATGTGCGGGGCCTGTGGTCGGGCGTCAGCTTCGCGCTGGAGGAATTCGAGCGCGAGGCAGACAACCAGAAATATCTGGTGCTGCGGTCGGACTACGAGATGTGGGACGACCAGTATCGCGCCGGGATGCAGCGGCAGGGCGAAGGCTTCGGGGTCCGGCTGAAGCTGCAACCGCTGTCCCTGACCTTCCGCCCGGAACGCCGCACCCCACGGCCGCTGATGTCAGGGCCGCAGACGGCGGTGGTGGTGGGGCCTTCGGGCGAGGAAATCTTCACCGACGAATACTCGCGCGTGAAGGTGCAGTTCCACTGGGACCGGCTGGGCGGCAAGGACGAGAATTCCAGCTGCTTCGTACGGGTCAGCTCGGTCTGGGCCGGATCGGGCTGGGGGTTCATTCAGATTCCCCGCATCGGGCAGGAGGTGATCGTCGACTTCCTGGAAGGCAACCCGGACGCGCCGATCATCACCGGTCGCGTCTACAATGCCGCGCAGATGCCGCCGTATGGCCTGCCGGCGAACGCAACCCAGTCGGGCTGGAAGTCGAATTCCTCACCCGGTGGGGGCGGCTGGAACGAGATGCGCTTCGAGGACAAGAAGGGGTCGGAAGAGGTCTATTTCCAGGCGGAAAAGGACCACAACGAACTGGTCAAGAACAACGAGACCCGCACCATCGGCAACGATTTCGCCGAGGACGTGGGCCATGACGCCAAGCAGGACATCGGCCACGACCGGACCGAGACGGTTGGCAACGACAAATCGGTGACGGTGGGCCATGACCAGACCACCAGCATCGGCAACAACGATACCGAGACGGTGGGGGTGAACCGGTCGCTGTCGGTGGGGTCGAACGAGACGATCAGCATCGGGGCGAATTCCAGCGAAACCATCGGGGCGAACCATACCCAGACGGTGGCCACCGTGCAGACGATCACCGTGGGCGCGGCACGTGTGGACACGGTCGGCGCGACCGAGACGCGGTCGGTGGGCGCGGCGCAGACGATGACCATCGGCGCCAGCCGCGACGTGACGGTGGGGGCGTCTGAGACCCATTCCGTCGGGTCGGATGACAGCTGGACGGTGGGAGGCAAGCGGACGGTCTCGGTCGGCGGCGACGAGACCATGTCGATCGGTGGCAATCAGGGCGAGACGATCTCGGGCGATGTGGCGCTGAAGGTGGCCAAGGGCCGGGCCACCGACATTGCCAATGCCGAGATGGTCAATGTCGGCAAGGACATGGGGGTCAAGGTCGGCAAGAAATTCGTGCTGGACGTGACCGACGAGATCACCCTGAAATGCGGCGATGCGCAGGTGACGATGAAGAAGGACGGCACCATCACGATCAAGGGCAAGGACATCAGCCTGACCGGGTCCGGCAAGATCAACGTCAAGGCGGATGGAAACATCACGATGAAGGGCGCGAAGATCAACCAGAACTGAGACGATGCAGGTAGGGTGAAACGGCTTCCGCTGGACCGCAATGAACGCGCGGCGAGCGGCCGGGACTGCGGACGCCACCTCCCTATGCCGGGTCGAGGAGCTTCCGAAGAAGGGTGTCCGGGTCATCCGGTGCGGTGAAGAGGGGCGGCTGGCTTCTGACCCAGAGCTGCATCGGACCGGTGGCCGGCCCATCGGGGACCGGGGCGGGAAGCGCGTCGAGCGCGTGCCAAAGGTCATCGGCTGACAGGATTTCCAGGCCGGTGGCAGCATCGCACCAGGGGTCGATCTGGTCCGGGGTAACGTCGCCTCCCGCGATGAAGAGGAGCGAGAGCGGGAAGAGCCGCCCGGCGCTGTCCTGGCTGGGCAGGATCAGCCCAGCGGCGAGGTGGCCGCCGGAGGGCAGGCGAAACCGCAGGCCGCCGGGGGGAAAGATCAGCCCCTCGCGCTGCAGGGGGGCAACGTGGCGGGTGAGCCAGGCGTCCCACGGTTTGCGAAAGGTGTCGGGCAGACCGCGCGATACGAAATCGCCGGTGGCGGGCAGCTTGCCGAAGAAACCCGCGACGGGGCGGCCGTCGTCCGGTTCGCCTAGAACTTCGTCGGGCATTTGAAGTTGCCGAACATCTTCAGGTCGAAGGGGTTGTCGACCGAGGCGGCGCGCAGCTCGAAGGCAGCGGAAAAGCCGGAGAGGCCGAGGTTGAGCCGGAAGACTTCGGGCAGGTCGGTCGAGGACAGGCGCCCCTTGCGGATCAGCCGCAGCCAGGCCCAGGAGCCAGTCTCCGAGGTGAGCAGCTCCCCGGTGCCATCGGCGGGCTGGAACGATAGCGAGATCAGGTTGGTGCCATCGGGACCTGGCCAGGTCATGGGCATCGGGCGAGTGGCGGCGTTAAGATAGGTCAGCACTTGCCCGTCGACGTTCAGCGTGACGGAGGCGGCGTTGGGGGTCAGGTCCTTGGCTTCCAGCGTGAAGGCCATCACCGGACCTGAACCGCCGGGGAACAGCCCGTCGCGAATCGACCGGGCGCGCTCGAAGGGGGCGAGAAGCGCCCCGTCCAGCCCGAAGTCGGCGCGCCAGGCCCAGGGCTTTACCGTGGTGTCGATGTAGCCGAGCAGGTTCTCGGTCACGAACTTGTCGATCCGCGCGCCGGGGGCGAACAGCTCGCGGAAGTCGGCGACATTGACGTCGATGGCAGAGGATGGGTCAAAGGGATAGCGGCCCTCGGTGGCCTTGACGCAGAAATCGTAGACATCGGCGCGCCAGCGGTCGTTCAACTGGCTGATCACCGCGTCTCGGGTCACGGCGATGGTATCGCCCGCGATGCCGGCCACCCAGTCGTCCAGCGGGTCGGGCAGGGACCGGGCCGCATTGGCGACCGCGCCCGTCAGCTCTCCCAGACCACCCCGGGCGAGCAGGGTCGCTTCGGGGTCGGGCGAATTCATCGCGCTGGCGAGTTCCTTGGCAAGACCGTCGAGTTGCAGGCCGACGTCATCCAGCAGCGGTGGCGTCCCGTCGACCTCTTCGATCGCGGCCTTCAGCGGCGCGAAATGCAGCGCGACATCGGTGCCGGGGGGCGGGCCGTCCTGGATGCCGTCGGTGGAGGTGGCAAGCTTGCTGCCCGCCTTCAGAAGCTTGCCCACCTTGCCGAGCTTGGAGACCGCTTTCTTGGCCAGACCCTCGGTCGCGGCATTGCCCTCTCCTTCCGGGATGACGCGGGTCAGGTCGACTTCGTCCACCACCGCACGGACTAGGCGGCGGAGGGTGGAATCAGGGCTGGCGAGGTCCTTCATATTCGCCGTGGCGGTCTGCAGGTCGGTGATCGGCGCAAGGCGGATGTCGCGCAGGATGCCGTTCCACTGGGCGATGAAATCGTCCTGGTAGAGCTTGAGGATGTCGGCCTCCAGCGTCGCGACCGAGGCGTCCGAGCTTTCGGCGCAGCCCCCGGCGAAGACAGCCTGATCCAGCGCGGCGGTGGCGGCGACTTCGGGGATCAGCGGCAGGACGGTGTTGTGGAAGCCGTCATAGGTGAAGGCGCCGGGCAGGCCGACGCGCAGGGTCTTCTCGGAAATCCGGGTCAGGACGCGGGTGGCGTTGGGCCCGGCCTTCTCTGCGGGAATCCATTCCGGCAGGGCGGTGACGGCGGGGTCGGAAATCAGCGCGGAATAGGCGCGGGCGGCCAGCGGGATGGTGCAGATCGACTGCAGCGCCTGCTGCACCAGCGCATTGTCGGGGGTGATCTTCTGTGTCTCCGACCCCATGCGGTCGATGGCGGCAAGCTGGTGATCCAGCGCGGCGTCAGTCGGGAAAGGGTCGATGGGGGCATTCAGCGGCAGCTGGTCCTGCCACCACTGCGCGGCGAAGTCGCGGTCGTACGGCGCAAGGCCGGTCATCATGTAATAGACCTTGAGCGCGCCGAGCAGGTATTCCGGATCGCGTATCTGGCGCCACATGGTGGCCTCCAGCATGGCGATCATGCGCGGCTCCAGAATATTGCGCAGCGAGCGGTCATAGGCGATGCGCTGCGCCTCGGCCAGCTCCGAGCGCGCGGTGGGGCCGATGAAGGTCAAGGGCGAGCTGGCCACATCCGTCGCGGCGGCCTTGACCTCGGTCACGCCGTCGAGCGCGAGTTCCAGGTCCAGAGGGTCGGTCGGCGCCTGACGGGCGGCGACATTGGCAAGGCGGCCGGAGAGGTCGGCCAGCAGCCGTTCCTGGTCATCGATGCCGCCGGAATACCGCAGGAAGGAGAAGAGGAAGAGAAGACCGGCGAGAAGGGTGAGAAGCGAGGCCCCCGCCAGCGACCCGCGCCAGAGCCATTTCCGGCGCTCCTCCGCGGCGGCGTCGAAGGTGCCGAGACCGGCCTCGGGGAAGATGAGGTCGGTCAGCATATTGCGCAGGAAGTAGGACCGTTTCTCGCCGAAGGGGCGGCGGGAGGGCGTGTCGGCGTTCAGGCCGAAGGATCCGACCAGCTCCCCGACCAGCCGGTCGATGGGCGATCCTTCCTGGGTGGCGGAGGTCAGGTAGAAACCCCGCAACCAGGGGCTTTCCTCGTAGCGGCTTTCGCCGAACACCGTGTCGATCAGAAGCTTCAGCGGCGCTTCCAGCCGTTCGACCTGGGCGGGGAAGCGGAAGACCTCGGCGCGCTGGTCGAGGGGGACATCCTCGGCCATGCGCGAGGTGAGGCGGGTTTCGAGGTTGGCAAGAAGCGCCTTCACCTCGCGTTCGATGGTGGTGCGGTCGATGCGGGCATCGGTGGGCAGCGTGGCGCCCCAGACCTGTTCGCGGTCCTTGGTCGGCAATGTGCCGAAGAAGGATTCGAAGCCGGGTACGAGATCGACCTTGGTCAGCATCAGGTAGACCGGCAGCTGGATTTGCAACCGCTCGCGCAACTCGGCCAGGCGCTTCCTGATCTCGCGGCCATGCTCACGAACAGCGGCCTCGCCCGCCAGAAGCTCCTTGAGCGAGAGGGTCAGGATCACCCCGTTCAGCGCCCGCTTGCCGCGGTGCTTCTTCAGCATATCGAGGAAGCCCAGCCATTCGGCCGAGTCGATTTCCGGGTCGCTCTGCTGCTGGACGTAGCGCCCGGCGGTGTCGACCAGCACGGCATCCTCGGTGAAGAACCAGTCGCAGTTGCGGGTGCCGCCGACGCCCTTCAGGTCGTCCGACAGGTCGATGGGGAAATGCAGGCCGGACTGGCGCAGCGCGGTGGTCTTGCCGCTGCCGGGCGGGCCGATGATGACATACCAGGGCATGTCACGCAGGAACTTCTTGCCGCCGAGCTTCGACCGCTTCATCTCGGTCAGCACCTGCGCGAACTTGGTGTTGATCTCGGCGACGTTGGCCTCGCCGGGCAGTGCGGCCTTGGGCTTCTCGGGCGTGGCAAGCTCGGTCACGAAAAGCTGGTTCTTCCTCGCCGCGCGGAGCTGCGCGAGAAGGAGAGAGAAGAGCCAGAGGACCAGGATCACCGCGATGACGATCATCCGCACCAGATCGTCGGCCAGCGGCACCATGTCGCCGACCGAGACGAGAGGCCCGAACAGCCAGATCAGCGCGCAGAGAAGAAGGATGCCGATGAAGGTCCACAGGCGGCGGGAGAAGAGGAACCTGAAGATGGCTTTCAGGACTTTCATCTAGAGCTTCTTCTCGATCTTGATCTCGATGCGGCGGTTCTCGGCGCGGCCCTGTTTCGTGCCGTTGTCGCCCACGGGTTCGCTGTCGGCCCGGCCCTCGGCGGCGATGAGGTCGGCGGGCACTCCGGCGGCGGTCAGCAGGTCGGCGATGGTCTTCGCCCGGGCCTCGGACAGGCCCTGGTTCGAGTCGAAGGGGTTCGAGGCCTGGACCGGGACGCTGTCGGTATGGCCGATCACCGTGACCTTGCCGATGACCTCGATGTTCTCCTTGATGCAGTCGGCCAGTGCATTCACCAGCGGCCCGTAGACCTGGTTGATGTCGGCCTTGGCGCTGCGGAAAACCTCGGGGTTCGACCCGCGCAGGGTGAAGAAGGCAAGGCTCACGTCATCCTTGCCGGTCAGGGCCGCGGCGGTCTCGGCGGGCGCCTTGGCCAGGCAGGCGGGGACCAGTTCCAGCACCACGGGTTCGATCTTGATCTCGGGCGCCGGGGGTTCGGCATTGGTGCGGACCGGGCGGAAGATCTCGGCGCGTTCGGCGGGCGGCAACAGGCGGGCAAGGGCATAGAGCTGGGTCGCCTTGTTCGACAGCTGGATGCCGAGGCCCACATAGGTGGCCGTCATCACCGCGATGGCAGCCAGCGCGATGGTCCACAGCGGCACGGCGAAGCGGGGCTTTTCGTCGGGGGCGACCACGCCCTGCCAGTGCGGGGAAAGCTCTGCCGCCTCGGCCTCAGGGTTGCGGATGGCGCGGGCGATGGCGGAGCGCAGCGCGAGAAGTGCCGAGTCGCCGGTGCGGCCCTGGACGCGGTGCTTGCCACGGAAGCCGAGGTTCAGACAGTGGAAACCTAGCTCCAGCATCTCGGGGTCGCGGTTGGGATAGCGGAGCAGTTCCTCCAGCCGGTCGAAGAACTTGGTCCCGGCATCGACCTCGCCCGACAGGCCCACGACCAGCGGCTGACGCGGCCAGCCGGAATGGCCGCCCCAGGGCGTGTTGAGCGCGATGTCGTCGATCAGCGCGGCGACGAACCACGCCGCCTGGTTGGCGCGGGTCATCGGCACGCCCATGCCGACAGCGCTGTCGCGGGCGTCGATCAGATTGTCTTGCAGGCGCAGGCGCAGCGCCTCGGCATTGGCGGGGGGCAGCGCGCGTTCCAGCTCGGGCGCGACTTCCAGAAGCGAGGCGAAGGCGACGATCAGCGGGTTCGGATGGGCGCGGGTCAGGCGCGGCTTCGGGCCGCGACCCGCCCCTTGGCCGTAGTCCTGCGGTGGACCGCCGAAGCCGCTGCCCTGTCCGCCGCCCCCGTAGCTTTGTCCGCCATAGCCCTGCCCGCCATAGCCCTGCGTCGGCGGAGGGCCACCGCCGAAGGTCGGCTGCACCGGGGTGGTGGCGGGCGTGTTCGACTTCACCGGCCGGATGCGGGTGCGTCCGGCGTCATTGGAAAGGCCGAAGGGGTCGTCCTGGTCGCTCATGCGCCCATCACCTGTTCATCCGTCACCTGTTCACGGCGTAGCAGTCGATTTCCGGCTCCCGGTCCAGCGCGCCCGACACGCCGATGACAAAGCCGGGCGCGTCGGACAACTGGGCGAAATGTTCGGACTTCTGGTCAAGCTCCAGGCACAGCCGCTCGCCGTCATAGGGAATCTCGCGCGGTTGGGAGTGGAGGGGTTTCAGCGGAATCCCCGGCAGGCGGGATTTCCACAGCTTCTCGAAGGCGTCCGCCGCGCCCACCGTGGCCTGGCCCACGAAGATGCGGCGCAGGCTTTCGTCCGACATGTCGGAACCCACGCGCAGCACGATGCGGCTGGACTTCAGGATGTCGGGATTGTCGATGCGGACCTTCCAGATGTTCTGGGCGTGGCGGGCGACCTGAAGCGCGCGGGACTTCGGTTCCACGTGGCGCAGCGACAGCATCAGCGAGCGCAGCGTGTCGGCAAGTGCGGCGAAGGCAGGTTGCGGGTCAAGATGGTCATAGGCGGGCAGGTCCGACAGCCGCCGCGAGGAAGAGCCGTAGGTCGCCATCCGGCCCGCCAGCCCGGCCAGTTCCATGAACAGCTCGGACGGGTGGTGCAGGTTCTGCGCCAGCATATGTGCGACGCGGGGGCGGGCGGTGTTGGCGAGTTCGAGGAGCAGCAGGTTCTCGATCGACCGCCCTGCCCCGCCCAGCACCAGCTTGCCATGCGCCTCGGCGATGCGGTCCAGGCCGGTGACGACCTCTTGCGCCAGCCCCGCATACCAGGAAACGGCGGACAGGCAGAGCGCGGGGGCGAGATAGCCGTCGGAAATGGCGACGGACCCTTCCGCCCGCAACCCGTCGACCCGGGCGACGGGCAGCGCGACATAACCGGCGGCATCCTCGCCCGGCAGGATCAGGCGGGCGGAAAGACGGGCGACCTCCAGCTCTTCCGGCTCGGCCCCGCCACGGATGGCATCGCGGACGGTCTGGATCACCCCGCGATAGCGCGAGCCCGCGGGCTCGGCATGGGCGGGGTCGATGGTGGCCGCCCCGGGGCGCTCGATGGGGATCGCCAGCGCGACCAGCCCGGCCATATCCGCCTTGACCGGCACCGGGGCGGGGGCGGACATGGTGTCGGGAATGGCGAAGGGGGTGCCGTCGGGGAAGATGCCGGAGGCTGAGGCAATGGCGACCCGGCCCGCATCCAGCGCGGGCTTGTCCAGCGTGAGCGACCGGAACCCCCAGGCCTGCATCGGCGCAGCCTGGAGCGCGCCGCGCACCAGGCCCTCGGTATAGCGGTCCTGCTGCTGCAGGTGCTGGGTGCGCAGGAACAATCCTTCGGACCAGACGACCTTGTTCTTGTCACTCATGCTTCTGTCCTGTTCCTGCACGCGCGCCGAGCATCACATCGGGGTCAGCTTGATCCCGCTGGCGGTCACGTCAAGCGCGAACGTCACCGCGTCGGTCGGCGAGACCGAGGACTTGGCCCGGAACTGCTTGCCCGCCGGATTGCGGAACCCCGCGACCACGGCGATCAGCGCGGTGGTGGGGTCGAGCGTGATGGTCTTCGTCGCCTTGCCGCCGGGCGCAAGTGCGATGGTGTCGGCCTTCACGAGGTCGCCGCCAAGCGCGGCCGAGGCGTTCTGGAGCGCGAAGAAATCCGCCCCGTCGAAAGCCCCCGCGCCCCGCAGTTGCAGGACCTGCAGCGTCAGTGGCCGGTCGGCGCCATCGGGGCCGGGGTTCATGCCCGCCGCCCCTTGCGCGACCAGCGTCACCGATCCGGGGCCGGATGGGGCGCAGGCCACCAGCAGAAGCGCGCTGCCGCCGATCAGAAAGGCACGGCGCGGAATTCCAGTCTCAATCGTCATGGGTCTTCTCCCTGTTGCCTTCATATGCGTCACGGAAATCCGCGCCCACCTCGCCCAGGAACCGGTCCTCGGCAGCGCGGGCGATGTCCTTGTAGCGGTCGGTATAGGCCTTCCACAGCTTGGCGTTGCGCCCGCCGGAGAGGAGCGATTCCAGCATCCCGAGTTGTTCCAGGTCCTTCTCCACCGCCGCCGGATCGAAGCGGTCGATCATCCGGCGCAGGGCCGACTGGATCGCGACCCAGGACCGGACCTGATGGTCGGCCAGATCGCGGAAGGCACCATTGATCGCTGTTTCCGGGTCGAGGTAGCCCGGTCCTTTCGCGGCGACGAGGGCCGCAATGGCCTCGTTGGTGGAGGCAAGGAACTTCAGCGGGTTGACGTCGGTGTTGCTGATCACCGTCTGTGCCACGCGGGCGTTCTGCTTCTCCTTGGCGCGGGTGCGCAGCATCAGCATCAGCCCTTCCACCAGCAGGCGGAAGCGCTGGCCCATCGCCTCCATCTCGGCGGCCGGGTCCTGCGCAGCCGAGGGGTCGAGACCGAGGCCGCGGAAGAAGGCCTCGCGCAGCCCCGTATCCGCCGCAGTGTCCGGCTTGGAAGGGGCGGCGGCAGAAGGTCCGGGGGCGGGCGGCGGCGGGGCCGGTTCGCCGCGCTGGCGGGAGCGGTTCTCTTCGTCGACAAGCGGAGATGCGGCCGGAGCGTCCGGGGTCAGGCGCAGGGGCTCGGGCGGCGGGGGCTCCGGGGCGGGGGAGGGCGGTTCGGGGGCGACGACGGGGGGTGGCATGGCCCACCAGTCATCTGAAGCGGGGGCAGCGACCGGCGCCGCCGGGGCAGGCTCGGCGGGCGCTGTCGGCTCGGCGGGCCGACCCCTGGCCGGTTCGTCGAAGAAGGACCCGAAGCCGAAGTCGCCCCCGCGCGGGGCGATGGGCTCTGGCACGCTGCCCGTGGGACGGGCCTGGACCGAGCGGTCGAGGGTGAAAGGGTCGTCGAAGAGCGGCGGGGGGGCTGCGCGGTCCGGGGCCGTGTCATAGCGGCGGGCGTCGATGGCGCCGGTGTCGAAGGGCTGCGGCAGGCCCTGCGGTCGTTGAACGGGCGGCGGAGGCGTGACGGGCTGCGAGAAGAAGTCGTCATGCGTCATCTGCCGCTGCGCCGGGGCCTGCGTCCGCGGTGTGGCGACCGGCGCGGGAGCCTCGATCTCGACCCGGATCACGGTATCGCCCAGGCGCAGGCGCATCCCCGGTTCCAGCCGCGCGGCATTCCCCGGCCCCAAGGGTTGGTCCTTGCCGTCGATGTAAAGTCCGCCCCGGCTGGCATCGGTGACGATGAACTGCCCCGCCTCACCAGTGATCACGCAATGCTTGCGCGAGACATACATGTCGGGGTCGTTGATCTGCCAGGAACACTCCGCCCCGCGGCCGATGGAGAATTCGCCCCCCGGATGGCGCATCTCGTGCCGGTCCTGGGGATGGGGGCTGTGCTCGATGGTCAGGCGCAGGGTCATGTGGCCTCCACTTGCGCGACGTGGTAGAGGCGCAGGTCGTCGGCATCGCTTTGCCGCTTCGGCGACAGCCAGGTGGTGCGGCCCAGCCGGCACTGGCCGAGCCGGGCATCGGGGACGTCCTCCTTCGCCAGCACGAGGCGCAGGTTGAACTCCATCTCGCGGCCCATCGCGTGGCGGATCGCATGGCGCAGGCGGGCGGTCAGCGCCGGATCGGCAAGGAATTCGGTGAACCGGTCCAACGGCAGGGGCCCGACGCGCAGCTCCACCAGCGTCTGGCGCTGGAAGCTGCGGGCACCGACCACGGCAGAGCGGCCAAGCCGGGCGTGCTGGCGACCAAGGCGCGATTGCAGTCGGGGCGGGATCTTGGTCCAGGTGCCGAGGAATTCCACCAGCGCGACCGGGGCCGCCAGCACATCACCCAGATAATCCGTCAGCCGCTCGACGCTATAGACCTGACGGCCCAGCGACGTGGCATGGCGCAGCTTCAGCCGGGTCTGCGCATCCGGCAGCTTCGGCTTCGTCCCCGGCAGGGCGACGCCCGCCAGCGCCTCGACCAAAGCCCGCACGCGCCCGGCGGCCTCGTGTTCGATCTGCACCTCTGGCCGGGCGTCGGCCCAGGCGCGCCAGTAAAGCGCCATCATCCGGTGCTGCAGGAGGTTGCAGAAATCGAGGAAGGTCGTGTCCGAAGCCGCATCGCTGCCCTCGGTGAACCAGCGGTCGGACATCCGGCCCATGACCCAGCGGGTGATGTGCAGGGGCAATGCGCCCTCCGGGCCGAGGAGGCCCAGCACCTCCACATCCACCTTGGGCGGCGTGCCGGGGGCGAAGCCTGCCACGTCACGGGTCCCGAAGGTCAGACGCGCACGCTGGCCGAGGCGCGCGGGCTCGCGGCCCGGCCCCCCGGCCCGGCCAAAGCGCAACTGGTCGCGTTCGAGCCTGCGGAGCAGCTCGAAGAAGCCCATGCTTTCGGGCGCAGCCAGATCCCCGCTCAGATCAGGGCGCGGTTGCCCGGCGTCATCGGCCACGACACGTCCTCCTGTCTTTGCATGAGATGGGTTTTCGTGCGCACGAAGGAATTGATCGCGGCGTGGCGGGCGAAAAGCTGGTTCAGAAGGGCGGAGAGCAGGAGGGTCGAGCCGCCCGCCATCGTCGTCTCGTCCACGTCCAGCGTGATCTCGACCCCGTGGCCAAAGCAGATCGGGCCGGGAATACCCAGCCGTTCCACCACCTGCCGCGACCGGACGCGGGTGATCGACCGCGCATGGCGGGCCATCGCCGGATCGCCGCGCCCGGCGTAAAGGTCCAGCATCGCGCGCAGGGGTTCGGCGTCCTGTCCCGGCTCGGCCAGCGAGAGATGATTCAGCGCCAGTTGCGCCACCAGCCGCCAGGCGAGGTCATCGAGCTGGCTCTCCCCGCCCGAGACGATGTTCGGCAGCGCCGAGGCGACCGATCCACGCGGGCGGCGGAAGGGGGCGATCAGCTCGATCCGGCCCACGGGATCGCCGGTTTCGAGGCTGAGCTTCGGGCTGTCGTCCAGGATCGGCAGATCGCGGTTGGTGCAAAGCGCGCGGATGTCCAGGCGCCGGATCGCCTTGGTCACGGTCACGTCGGCGGGCCTGGCGATGGACAGGAACAGGTCATCGCCCGCATAGCTGGTGCGGGTCTGGCCGCGGCGGATTTCGTCTTCGCCGGGCCTGCGCGGGCGGCGTTCGGTGGTGTAGACCAGACCCGAGCCCCGGTGCTGGCCCACCGAATAGAGCGGCTCCACCGTAGCATCGGGGCCATCGCTGTCTGCGTCCTCCACCCGCGTCAGTCGGTAGATCTCGAAGTCGCGCGGGCGTGTGCGATCGGCGTGGACGACATGGGCGGCAGAGCGACCGTCGATGTCGATGACGTTGCATTCCTTCTCGAACAGGTTGACCAGCGGTGCCACGAACAGGCGGAAATCCTTGGCCGCGATGTCCGAAAGCTCCGGGCGCGCGGCGTCGAGGTAGACAACCACCTCGCAGGGGCCGGTGGTGCAGGCGCGCAGCGCGGAATTCATCCCGTCGAGCCGCAGGTAATGGAAGCGCTCCGGCATCAGGAAATATTCCCGCATCAGCCGATAGCCCTCGAAGGACGGCCGGACACGGGGCAAGAGACCCTCGCGGTCGGTGACGCCGACGAGGGAGGGGCCGGTGAGCGGCTGCGGGGCGCCTTTGGGGGCGCGGGCGATGGCTGCGGCGCCATGACCGAAGACCGCGTCCAGGATCGCCCCACCGCGCGAGCCGCCCACGAACCAGAGGTCCAGCCGGTCGAGGGAAAGCTCGGCCAGCGATCCCGGCCCGACCCGTGTCAGGGTAAACCGCAGCGCGGCCTCGGCCTCGGGCTGGTCGAGGCCCGCGGCATTCATCGCACCCCTGTCTTGCAGGTAATCCACCTTCTCCAGCGCTATGGGCCAAAGCGCCACGTCCTGCGCGGTGGTATAGGTGGCGCGGGTGGCGATCCCCTCGCGGTAGGCCGCCACGCAGCGGGTGCCACGCTGGACGACATGGCCGTCGAGCATGGTCTGCACCTGCGGCCCCGGATGCAGGACCGCCATGGTCATCGCGGGCGCGGGGCAGACGAGATCGGGGTAAAGCTCGTCCAGCAGGTTGCGGACATAGCGGCTGCTTTCGGCATCGACCTTCAGCCGCGTCCGGGCGGCAAGATAGGCCACGCCTTCCAGCAGGCGTTCCACGTAAGGGTCGGGACAGGGCACCGCATCCAGCGACAGGTTGCGGGCGACGGTCGGGTGCAGCGCGGAAAACTCGGTCGCGAGTTCCCGGACATGGGCGAGTTCCTCTTCGTAATAGGCAAGGAAATTGCGGTCCATCACGCCTCCTCGACCGCCGTGGTGGCGCGTCCGTTGTCGAGGTCGATCATGGTGGAAAGCCGCAGCCGTTCCGCGACGGGCGACAGCATCAGCATGGCGTCGACCTCGATCCGCATTCCCGTCCGGTCGCCCTGGGCCACCTTCACCCGGATCGTGTCGCGCTTCAGCCGGGGTTCGAAGACAGCGATCACCTCGCGCAGTTCCTTGGCCAGGGCGGCAAGATCGAAATCGGTCATGGACCGGCCCGAGAAGGACGGCACGCCGTAGTTCAGGACCGAGCGGCGGACATGGGGGAAATCGGCGATCATCTCCTGCGGGGTCTCGAAATCCTTCCGCTCCAGATCGGTCAGCTGCACACCGGATTCGAAGCGCTCGACGTTGAACAAGGCCTCGATATCGCGGCGGACCGCTTCACGCAGGACGGCGGCGTTCACGACGATGCCGCGCTCTTCCAGGAAGGCGCGGCGGGCCATCTGGGTCAGGAACTGGTGCAGGTCGCGCCGCGTGTCGGCGTCGAAGTCCTCGTCCGCCTCGATGCTGCGCGCGCCACCCGCCAGAACGGCCTCGACCTTGGCAGCACCGATCCGGGCCAACAGGTCGGCGCGCTGGCGGTCGGTCTCGGTCACGATGCCGGGCAGGTCGTCGACGAGGCGGTCCCACAGGCTGGGCTGGACCGCCTCGGTCCGGGATTGAAGGATCGGATCAGCCACCTGACCTGCCCTCTCCTGATCGCCGCCTGGCGCCTGGTTCAGGCACCAGCGACCAGATCATATTCGACGTCGTGTTCGCCACCGGCCGAATGGTCGCTGGCCTGTTCGATGTAGAGGATCGCGATCTTGTTGAACACGATCGAGACGCTTTCCATCGGCGGGGTCTCGATGTCGCTGGCGCCCGACATGTTGTAGCTTTCCACCATGCAGTCGCTGAGCGTGATCGTCAGATAGTCGAGATGCGTATCGCCCGAATCCTTGCGCAGCGTGATGACGATCTCGGGCAGGGCGGTCGCGAACAGCACCGCCTTGGCCAGCTGCGGCGAAGCCTTGTCATAGTATTTGGTGACGTTGACCGAGGTGACATTCGGCATCCCGGTGCTGCGCCCGACGCCGGGCGTGTTCACCACCGGGCGGGTCACGCCCCAATTCACGCTGGTGATGGTGATCTCGCCCTCGTGATCGGCACGACCGCATTCGCCGGGAATCTCTTCGATCTTCATATAGCCGGAGACAGCCATTCGCTTATCCTTTCATCTGATAATTTGGTGAAACTTCGTTCTGTTACTTGCTCTTGACCGACGGGAGTTCGGAAACCAGCCGGAGGCTCGCGTTAATGCCCTCCAGTTGATAGTGCGGACGGAGATAGAAGCGCGCATTGTAGTAACCGGGGCGCCCTTCGACAGAGTCGACCTGCACCTCGGCCTTGGCCAGGGGGCGCTTCGCCTTGGCCTTGTCATCCGCCATGGCCGTGTTCTGCAGCACATAGCGATTGATCCATTCGGACAGCCAGACCTGCATGTCCGCCCGTTCCTTGTAGGTCCCGACCTTGTCGCGCGCGATGGCCTTCAGGTAATGCGCGAAGCGGCTGACCGGGAAGAGATAGGGCAGGTTGGCCGACAGCCGCTCGTTGGCCTGGGCATCCGGGTCGACCAGACGTCCGGCGCGAGTCTCGTCGTCCTGCAAGGAATGTGCGCCGATGAAGGCGGCGATGTCGGTGTTCTTGCGGTGCAGGATCGGCATGAAGCCCAGCTTCGCCAGCTCCGCCTCGCGCCGGTCGTCGATGGCGATTTCCGTCGGGCATTTCATCGAGATCGAGCCGTCGTCGGTCGGGAAGCTGTGGACCGGCAGGTTGATCACCGCGCCCCCCGATTCCACGCCGCGGATCTGGCTGCCCCAGCCATATAGCTTGTGGCTGCGGTTGATGTTCACGCCCATCGCGAAGGCGGCGTTCATCCAGACATAGTGGTCGTGCTTGCCGTCGATCTCTTCCTCGAAGGCGAAGCCCTTCACCGGGATGGTCGCCGCGCCATAGGGCAGGCGGGCCAGCACGCGGGGCATGGTCAGCCCGATATAGCGCGCGTCCTCGGATTCGCGCAGCGATTGCCAGCTGGCATAGTCCGGCGAGGAAACGATCTGCTGCAGGTCCTGCGGGTTCGGCAGTTCCTGCCAGCTCTGCATCCGGAAAAGCTGCGGCGCGGCGGCGGCGATGAAGGGCGCATGGGCGCTGGCGCAGATGCCGGACATGCTGCGCAAAAGGCCCACGTCGCGCGGGTGGTGGCTGAACTCATAGGCCCCGATGATCGCGCCGAACGGCTCGCCGCCGAACATCGAATATTCGTCGGTATAGAGCCGCTTGAACATGGGGGACTGGTCCCACATCTGGCCCTCGAAATCCTCCAGCTGGTCGGCAAGCTGGTCCTTGGTGATGTTGATCACCCGGATTTTCAGCTTCTGGTCGGTCTCGGTGTTGTTGACCAGATAGTGCAGCCCGCGCCAGGTGCCCTCCATCTCGCGCACCTCGGGGGCGTGCATGATCTCGTTCATCTGGGTGGTCAGCAAGCTGTCGATCCCGGCGATCAGGTTCTTGATCGACTTGACCGCATTGCCCGAGATGGTGGCCGTGCCGGACCGCTCGGTCGCCGCCAGCGCCAGGTTCTGCACCAGTTTCTGCAGCTTCTGGCTTTCGTCTTCCTTGACGCGGAAATCCTTCTCAAGAAGGTCGCTGAACTCGCCCAGATCGATGGCCTGGGCTTCCGCAGCCGCCGTGCCCTGCTTTTCCTGTTCGGCCATCGCTCAGCCCTCCTTCTTCATGGCTTCGTCGGCGACCTGCATCAGCAGGGGCTCGTTCTGCAGAAGCTGGGCGATGCGCTTCTCGGCGTTCACCTTGCCGTCCATATAGCCGAGGAGCTCCTCAAGCTGCCGCCGCATCTTCAGAAGCTCGGCCAGCGCCGGGACCTGCTCGGCCACCTTGTCGGGAGTGAAGTCGGACATGCTCTTGAAGGACAGGTCGACGAACATCTCCTCGTCCGCCGCGCCGTCCTTGGCGGGCAGGCGGTTGGGGACACGGGCCTTCACCCGTGGCGCCAGCGCCTCCATGAACTTGCCGAAGCGGCCCGCATCCACATCGACGAAGGTGCGCTCGTTGACCGGCTTCATCGCCTCGCGGGTTTCCGACTTGCCCGCCAGGTCGGCCATCACGCCCATGACGAAGGGAAGTTCGATGGTGGTCGGGCTGCCGTAGTGTTCGACGTCATAGGCGATCTGCACCCGCGGCGCGCGGTTGCGTTCGATCACCTTTGCCTTGCTTTCACTTGCCATGGTTCAGACCTCTCCTGACATCTTGCCGCTCACTGCGGAGCCGGTTTCGTCTTGTCGTCCACGCCGGCGACATTCTTGAATTCCTTCATCCCGCTGGGCGCGATCTCTTCCATCAGCTGCAGGAAGTTCATCGGCACCATCTTCCGCATCCGCCGCGCCAGATGCGGGATCGGACTGGAGGGTTCGGTGCGCTCGTAGAAATCGATGATCATGTCGAGGCAGCGTTCCACATCCCGGCGCGAATTGACGGCGCCGGGGATGGCGCCTGCGCTCGGGGGCGGATGCGCGCCGTTCGTCGCAGATGCGGGGGCAGAGGGTTCGGCCATGGCAGTCACCTCGGATGCGGTAGCGCCGGGAGAAGCCTGCGACTGCGCGGCGGTCAGGGGGGCGAGCGCCCGGCCCAGCACCTTGTCCAGCTCCTTGAACTTGACGCCGACACCGTTCTCGCCCACCCGGGCGGTCAGGGCGGTTTCCAATGCGGCAAGTGTGGTGCGGGCGGCCTCGATCGACTGGACCAGCGTGGCCATGTCTTCGGGCCGCTCGATGGCTTGCGCCCGGCAGGCGGCAGTGACGCGGTTCACCCGGGTGTCATGCCTGCCGAGAAGCTCCGTCTTCTCCTTTTCCCCCAGTCCGTCGGCCAGTTCGGCCTGCGCCTGGCTGCGGGTCAGGCCCCCCGCGCACAGGTCGCCGACCGTGATCGGCCCGATGCCGCGCGGCGACAGGACGGTGGTGAACTCCAGATCGCAGAGCAGGCCATTGTCGGCATTCTCCAACTGGAACAGCGCATTGATCCGCCGGGTCGCCGCCTCACGCGGGGAAGCACCTTCGCGCAGCAGCGGGTGCACCGTATCCCAGTGCTGGTCAACCGTCGCGGTCAAGAGGCCCAGTCCCTGCTGCAACCCCTCGAAGCCCTCGGCATTGGCCAGGGCGCGGGCGACGATCACCAGAAGCCGGATGTCGCGCCCCGTCGCCGCAAGGCCGGCCGATTGCGACAGGATTTCCGACCAGTCGATGGTGACGCCACCCGTCCCGCCCGTCCTGACATTCTCCAGCCGGAAGCTGCGCGCGGCAGGCTCCATCAACCGCTCGACGGCATGGAAACGCGGGTCATTACGCAGCTCCGATCCCGAGGCGCTACCGTCCGCCACCGGAACCAGGAACGGTTCAAGGTCCATCTTGGTCCAAAGCCTTCTGCAAAACGCGCAAACACAATCTACGGCACAACTCTTGCACCACCTGACCTAAAGTCAAGGTCTTGCATCAATGACCCTTGAGGCGATTGACACGATGTTCCCGGGGTCTTTCGCGATCACGTCGGCCAGCTCGTCCGCCAGCCCCCCGACCGACAGCGTTTCGGGCAGGCGCGTGCCGAACAGTGAGGTCTTCGACAGGATCGCGATGATCTCGGACTTGCCGAAATTCGCCGGATCGACGGTGATCGAATAGA
>NZ_DAIQAT010000058.1:0-19009 GCF_036781545.1 Tabrizicola sp. | reverse complement strand
CGGCCTGTCAGAACAGCTCTGACGCCCAGGTGCAAAGGGCCCTCAAGGACGTCAATGTCATCGACGAATCCAACCTGAACGACGTGATGCTCTCGGTCGCCGACCCGAACGAGGCGGTCGCCTACTTCACCAAGACGCTGCAAGAGAATCCGGGCCGGATCGACCTGATGCGCGGGCTCGCCCGCTCACTTTCGCGGGCGCAGAAGCCGACGGAATCCGCCCAGGTCTGGCGCCAAGTCACCGCCCATGCCGAATCCACCCCGGAAGATCGGGTGATGCTCGCCGATGCGCTGATCCGCTCGAACCAGTGGGCCGATGCCAAGGCCCAGCTGAACCAGATTCCGCCGACGCACGAAACCTATGACCGCTATCGCCTTGAGGCCATGGTCGCGGACAGCGACAAGAACTGGAAGAAAGCCGACAGCTTCTACGAGACCGCTGCGGGGCTCACCACCACTCCGGCAAGCACGCTGAACAACTGGGGCTTCTCCAAGCTCACCCGCGGCGATGCGCCCGGCGCCGAAAAGCTCTTCATCGAGGCGCTGACCTACGATCCCCAACTCTTCACCGCGAAGAACAACCTTGTCCTCGCCCGCGCCGCACAGCGCAAATACGATCTGCCGGTCATCAAGATGACGCAGACCGAACGCGCCGAGCTTCTGTATTCCATGGCGCTCGCCGCGATCAAGCAGGGCGACGTCAACGTCGGCAAGGGCCTGCTGAACCAGGCCATCGAAACCCACCCCAAACATTTCGAAGCCGCGGTGCGCAGCCTTGAAGCCCTTGATGCCAATGTGAAGTCGTGATGCTGGAACCAACCGATGCAATGATACTCCTGGTCCCGGTTCTGCCCCTGGCGATCTGGGCCGCGGTCTCCGACCTCAAGCGGATGAAGATCCCGAACAATACGGTCATCGCCATGGCGGCGGTCTGGCCGATCCTCGGCTGGTTCCTGGTGGGACTGTCCGGCTGGCTCTGGGGCCTGGCGCTGATGGCCATCGTCTTCGTGGCCGGGTTCCTGCTTTACCTGACCGGCACCTTTGGGGCGGGCGACGCCAAGTTCGCCGCCGCCATCGCGGGGTTCTTTGTCGGCGGCGACATCGGCGAAATCCTCCTGATCATCTTCGTCTGCATGGTCGGCTCGCTCATCCTGCACCGCATCCTGCGCAGCCTGCCCGTCGTCCGCAACGCCACCCCGGACTGGGAAAGCTGGACTCGCCGCCGCTACTTCCCCTTCGGCATGGCGCTTTCGGCCATCGTGATCTTCTACCTTCTTGCCGCCATCTGGCCACAGGGCTGACACAAGTTACGTTTACGACTCAATCAAAGCCCTTTGCTGCGATTGTCCACGGAGCTTGCTGAATGAACGCTGAGGCCTCGGTTTCCGCCCCCTCCACCGGGGTGCAATCGCCCCCGTCGCCCCGGTCGCTTGCCGAAACCGGGCTGTCGACCGTGATGATGCGGGACATCTTTCTCAAGACGATGTTCCGCACCAACATCGACCAGGTCTCGGTCCTGTCCAAGGCGATCTGCCTCAACGTCCCGCTGACGCAGGAACTCATGGACCTGTGCCGCACGCAGAAGCTCGTCACCGCGACCGGCACCATGCATGCGAATGCCGGCAACGAAATGGGCTACGAGCTCACCGACGCCGGCAAGGCCCGCGCGCTGGATTCGCTGTCGCAGTCGGAATACTACGGCGCGATGCCGGTGCCGCTGCCGGACTACCAGGTTCAGATCAAGCGCCAGTCGGTCCGCGATATCCGCCTGAACCGCGAGCAGTTGCTGTCCGGCATGGGTCACCTGATCCTGCCGCCCGACCTGATCGACAACCTCGGCCCCGCCGTCACCTCCGGCCGTTCGATCCTGCTTTACGGCCCGCCCGGCAACGGCAAGTCCTCGATCTCGCACGGCATCCGCGCGGCCCTCGGCGACAAGGTCTATGTCCCCCGCGCCATCGAATATTCCGGCCAGATCATCTCGGTCTACGACCCCATCGTCCATTCCGCCGCCGAGGCCGCGGTCGATGACCCGAACAGCCTGCGCCGCACCTCGAACCGCTTCGACAACCGCTATGTCTATTGCGAACGTCCCAGCGTGATCACCGGGGGCGAGCTGTCGCTCGACATGCTCGACCTGAAATACAACCCCACCGCCCGCACCTATCAGGCGCCGCTCCAGCTCAAGGCCACCGGCGGCATCTTCATCATCGACGACCTCGGTCGCCAGGCCGAACCGCCGCAGAAGATCGTCAACCGCTGGATCGTGCCCCTGGAAGAAAGCCGCGACATCCTCGCGCTGCAATCGGGCGAGAAATTCACTGTCCCGTTCGACACGCTGGTGATCTTCTCGACCAACTTCCACCCGAACGAGATCTTCGACGGCGCCGCCCTGCGCCGTATCTTCTTCAAGATCAAGATCGACGGCCCCAGCCAGGAGAACTTCCTGAAGATCTTCGCCATGGTCGCGCGCAAGAAGAAGATGCCGCTGGACGAAACCGCGCTGATGCACCTGATGAAGGTCAAGTTCCCGACCATCGCCAACAACTACGCGAACTATCAGCCGGTCTTCCTGATCGACCAGATGATCGCCGTCTGCGAATTCGAGAACATCCCCTACCAGATGACGCCGGAACTCATCGACCGCGCCTGGGGCAACATGTTCGTCCGGCAGGAAGACATCGCACACTGAGCGGAATTTTCGGGCGTTACGCGAAGATCGTGACACCCTTTTCCGTCACCACCGCATCCAGCCGCTGATCATATTCATCCACCGGCACCGCCTCCACCTCCTGCGCCGCGAAGGCAAATCCCACCGCCAACACCGGGCCCCTGGCTCGCAGCCCCTCCAGCGTCCGGTCGTAGAACCCGCCGCCATAGCCCAGCCGGTATCCCCGCGCGTCGAAGGCCAGCATCGGCACGATCATCACCTCCGGCTCCACCCAGGCGCCCTCCTCGGGGATCAGCGCGCGGAACGCCCCTTCCACCAGCCGGCAGCCCGGCGACCATTCCCGGAACCGCAGCGGAGAAGCCTTGGCCAGGATCACCGGCACCCCCACCGGCCCCTGATGCGCCGCCATCGCCGGCAGCGGGTCGATCTCTGATCGCATCGGCATATAGCCCGACAGCGCCTTGCCCCGATGCGGCGCAAGGTAATCCGCGAGGATCTCTGCCGCCTGCCCCTGGCCCAGGGCGAAAGCCTGGGCCCGTCGCGCGAAGGCTTCCGCCCGTGCCGCCGCTTTCACATCCGTCATGTCAGCATCACCGTCGCCAGCCCCAGAAAGGCAAAGAACCCCATCACATCCGTCAGCGTCGTCACGAATGTCCCGCTCGCCAGCGCCGGGTCCAGACCCATCCGCTCCAGCGTCAGGGGCACCAGCACCCCCCCCAGCGCCGCGACCACCTGATTCACCATCATCGCCAGCGCCAGCACCGCCCCAAGATGCCAGTCTCCGAAGATCAGCACCCCCGCCGCCCCCAGGATCAGCGCCAGCCCGACCCCGTTCATCAGTCCGGCCAGCAACTCCCGCCGCACCACCCGCGCCGCATTCGCCCGGGTCAGGTCGCGCGTCGCCAGCGCCCTGACCGCCACCGCCAGCGATTGCGTCCCCGCGATCCCGCCCGTGGAGGCGACAATCGGCATCAACGCCGCCAAAGCTACCAGCGTGGCGATCGTGTTCTGGAACTGGCTGATCACCATGGCCGACAGGGAGGCCGTGAAAAGGTTGATCACCAACCAGGGCAGCCGCTGCTTCACCGTCTCGACCGGCCCGTCACTGACGCTCGCCTCCTCGCCCACCCCGGCCAGGCGCAGCATGTCTTCCTCATGCTCCTCGTCCAGCACGGTCATCGCGTCGTCGATGGTGATCACCCCCACCAGCCGACCGGAGCCATCGACCACCGGGCAGGAAATCAAGTGATACTGGTTGAAGATATAGGCGACATCGGCCTCCTCGTCGGTCGCCGCCACGGTGCGGAAACTGTCCTCGGTAATCACCTTCAGCTTCACCCCCCGCGCCGCCGACAGCACCCGCCCCAGCGTGACGTAACCCACCGGACTCATCCGGGGATCGACCAGGATCACATGGTAGAACTGGTCCGGCAGATGCTCGGCTTTCCGCAGGAAATCAATGGCTTCCCCTACCGTCCAATGCTCCGGTGCCACCACCAGCTCGCGCTGCATCAACCGGCCTGCCGAATGCTCTGGCCAGGCCAGCGCCTGCTCCACCGCCACCCGGTCGGCCGCGTCCATCGCGCCCAGAAGGCGGCCCTGATCCTCGGCCTCCAGGTCCTCGACGATGTCGACGAGGTCGTCGGAATCCAGCTCGCGCAGCGCATCCGCGACCACGTCGTCGGGCAGCGCGTCCAGCACCTCCTCGCGGATCGAATCGCTGATCTCCGACAGCACCTCGCCGTCGATGACCGCCGAGCCCATCGCCAGAAGCGCCTCGCGGTCGGTATCGCTGACCTGCTCCAGAAGGTCGGCCACGTCGGCGGGGTGAACCGGCTCCAGCAGGGCCTCGACCCGCGCGCTGTCGCCTGCGCGGGCGGCATCCAGCGCCGCATCCAGCGTCGCTTCCAGCGTTGCCGCATCCATTGCGTCCGGCGTCGTCCTGACCGTCGTTTCCGTCATGCGACCCCCTGCTCTTCCGCCGACCTTAGGCCGCTTTTCCGGTGACGGCAAAGCCTGTCACCCGCCCAGGTCTTCCGGTTTCCGGGCCTTCGCGCTTTTGCGAAACAGTTTCAAGCCATGATCTGCAACAGAAAATTTACCGCTGCCCGGAAAGCGCCTAGTCTGACCCGGTTCAAGGGGCAT
The DNA here is from genome assembly GCF_036781545.1 of Tabrizicola sp. GTDB lineage: Bacteria > Pseudomonadota > Alphaproteobacteria > Rhodobacterales > Rhodobacteraceae > Tabrizicola. The sequence goes on along the minus strand of NZ_DAIQAT010000058.1, from coordinate 14,194 downwards.
GTCATGACCGATCTCATTCTGGGCCAAGTCCTCCGCTACGCCGGCGATCCCTTCGTCGACGGGCTCTCCGCCGCCCAGATCCTGGGCCAGGGCGCCGTCGCCATCGAGGCAGGCCGTATCACTGCCGTCGGCGAAGCCGCCGACTTGCGTGCCCGCTACCCCCGGGCCCGGCTGCACAACCATGGGCGGAAGCTGATTTCCGCCGGGTTCATCGACGCCCATGTCCACTATCCGCAGACCGCCATCATCGCCTCCTGGGGCAAGCGGCTGATCGACTGGCTGAACACCTACACCTTCCCGGAAGAGATGCGCTTCAGCGATCCCGCCTATGCGCAAGAGATCGCGAACCGCTATCTCAACCTGATCCTCGCCCGCGGCACCACCACCGTCTGTTCCTACGCCACCATCCACCCGGCCAGCGTCGACGCCATCTTCACCGCCGCCCAGACGCGCGGGATGCGGCTTTTCGCCGGCAAGACCTGCATGGATCGTAACGCCCCCGAGGGCCTGCGCGACACCGCCCGGACCGCCTATGACGATTCGAAGCGGCTTCTGGAGAAATGGCACGGGATTGACCGGCTCTCCTATGTCATCACCCCCCGCTTCTCGCCCACCTCCACCCCGGAACAGTTGCAGGCCCTCGGCGCCCTCTGGCGCGACTATCCCGACTGTCTGATGCAGACCCATCTCTCAGAACAGACGGATGAGATCGCCTGGGTGAAGGACCTCTTCCCGCAGTCCCGCGACTATCTCGACACCTATGAGGCGCAAGGTTTGCTCCGCGAAGGCGCGGTCTATGGCCATGCCATCCACCTGACCGACCGCGAACGCGCCCGCCTGGTCGAGGCCGGGGCCAGCCTCGTCCACTGCCCGACCTCGAACACCTTCATCGGCTCCGGCCTCTTCGACATGACCCTCGCGACCAAGCTGCGCGTCGGCCTCGCCACCGACACGGGCGGCGGCTCGAACTTCTCGATGCTGCACACCATGGCCGCCGCCTATGAGGTCGCCCAGCTCCGCGGCCAGTCGCTGCATCCCGCGCAGCTCTGGTGGCTCGCCACGCAAGGGTCGGCCCGCGCCTTGAGCTGCGAGGACCGGATCGGCAACATCGCACCCGGCATGGAGGCCGACCTCGTGGTCATCGACCTTGCCTCCACCCCCGCCATCGAACAGGCCACCCGCCGGGCCGAGGATCTGTGGCAGCAGCTTTTCCCCACCATCATGATGGGCGACGACCGCGCCGTGGCCGAAGTCTGGGTCGGCGGCAAACGCATCCCCGACTGACCCTTCAGCCTTTCACATTTGCCCAAATATCCCCGCCGGAGGCACGGCCGAGGGTCTGCGCGTCCTTCATGCGCAGGACCGAGACAAAAGCCGCGCGCCGCAGGCGCTCAATTCGACACCCGCTCCCGACCCTTGATGCCGACGGTCGCATCGCGCAGCACCAGCCCCGGACGCCTTCCTGCCCCCTCCGTGGGGAGGGGCCGGGGGTGGGGGACCGGTCAGCAGGGTAAAGACCATCCTAACGATGCATGTTAACCCATTGATTTCCCTGAACCCGAAGCCCCTTTCCCGCGTGGGCAGGCTACTCCGCCAGCTCCCAGCCATCGGGGTAGAAATCATGCTTCAAGGCGATCGAGGTCGAGATCCGCTCATATTTCCAGACCTCCTCTGCCGTCACCGCAATCGGCCCGATCGAGGCCACCAGCGTCTCCCCGTCCTTCAACCTGCGGGTCTGGAACCCCTCCATCCGCAAGGCCCGCTCCAGCGCCGGCCAGGACGCATCCATCTCCTCGATGAAGAACGCGTATTCGACCACCGCCGTCTTCGGCAGGCTGATCCCCTTCGACTGCCGGAAGGTGTCGAAAGTCTCGCGACGCTGGGCTTCGAAATTGTGGTCCATGACGGGCCTCCTGCCCGCCTTCTACCTCACTCGGTGCGGTGACAGAAGCCCCGCTCATAGGGTGCGTCCCAGGTCCAGTCGCTGGCATTCAGCGCCTCGAACCCCACCGGCTCCAGCACGCGCGTCTCGCCATCCTCGACCGCCGTCATGTTCCACAGATCGACGTCGCAGGCGAAGGTTTGCCCCGCCAGCTCTCCCTTGTGATGGTAGCCCACCACCGTGAATTGGTTGTCGAGGAACTGCAGTTCGGTGACGATCCGCCCCGTTCCCTCTTCGTCGGCATATTCCGTCACGATCTGCAGCGTGCTGCCGTCCGCCGTTTCCACAACCTCCAGCGCCTGTGTCGTCGCGAAGGCCCCCAGCGCGATCGCCGGATTGTCGAACTGCGGCTCGCCTTCGGCCACCGCAGGGCTGCCGGGATTGCCGCCCCAGATCACCAGCCGGGCCATGTCCTCGTTCTGCGACAGCCGGGCCAGGAAGGTGAAACCGTCGCCCGAGGTCCCGGCCCAGTTTCCGCTGGCCTCCGACAGGACGGTCTCTGCCGCGGCGGGAAGGGCGCAGGCGAGAAAAAGGGCAAGGCTGGCAATCGGACGCATTCGGCTCTCCCGGTTTCGGATGCCGCGACCATGCCTCCCCCACAAGGAAAGCGAAAGGGCGGGAAAACCCGCCCCTATCCCGCCAGCCGCGCCGCCAACTGCCGCTGCCGTTCCAGCACGCGCGGCAGGTCCAGCGTCTGCATCTGTCCCTCCCGCACCACCTGCCGCCCCTCGACGACCAGGTGTCGCACCCGCGTCGGCCCGCACAGGACCAGCGCCGCGACCGGGTCCCAGCTTCCCGCCGCCTCGACCCCGCGCATATCCCAGACCGCCAGATCCGCCCGCTTGCCGGGCTCCAGCGACCCAAGATCCTCCCGCCCCAGCACCTGCGCCCCGCCCAGCGTGGCGATCTCCAGCACCTCCCGCGCGCTCATCGCATCCGCGCCCCGCGCCACGCGCTGGAGGAGCATCGCCATCCGCACCTCGGCCACCAGATTGCCCGCGTCGTTCGAGGCCGAGCCGTCCACCCCGAGGCCCACCTTCACCCCAGCGTCCCGCATGGCGCGGACCGGGGCGATGCCGGAGCCAAGGCGACAATTCGAACAGGGACAATGGGCAACCCCAGTGCGGGAGCGGGCGAAAAGATCAATTTCCGAACCATCGAGCTTCACGCAATGGGCGTGCCAGACATCCGCGCCAGTCCAGCCCAGATCCTCGGCATACTGGCCAGGACGGCAGCCGAACTGCGCCAGCGAATAGGCCACATCCTCGTCATTCTCGGCCAGATGGGTGTGCAGCATCACCCGCTTGTCCCGCGCCAGCAGCGCCGCATCCCGCATCAGCTCGCGGCTGACCGAGAAGGGAGAACATGGCGCCAGCCCCACCCGCAGCATCGCCCCCGGCCTTGGATCGTGAAACCGGTCCACCACCCGGATCATGTCCTCCAGGATCGCCGCCTCCCGCTCCACCAGACTGTCCGGCGGCAGGCCGCCCGCGCTTTCCCCGATCGACATCGCGCCCCTCGTCGGGTGGAAGCGAAGACCGACTTCCTCCGCCGCGGCGATGGTATCGTCCAGCCGCGCGCCGTTGGGGTAAAGATACAGGTGGTCCGAGGTCATCGTGCAGCCCGACAACGCCAGTTCCGCCAGCCCGACCTGGGCCGAGGTGAACATCTCCTCCGGCCCGAACCGCGCCCAGATCGGATACAGCGTCTTGAGCCAGCCGAAGAGAAGCGCATCCTGCCCGCCCGGCACCGCGCGGGTCAGGGTCTGGTACAGGTGGTGGTGGGTGTTGACGAGGCCCGGCGTCACCACGCAGCCGCCCGCGTCGATCACCTCCGCGCCGGGAGCGACCAGCCCGCTGCCCACGGCGCGGATCACCCCGTCCCGCACAAGGACGTCGGCGCCGGAAAGTTCGTCCCGGCGCGCATTCATCGTCACGACAACATCGGCATTGCGGATCAGCAGGTCCGGCATGGGTGCACCTTTCGCACACCCTTCGGTTTCTGGGAAACCGCTGCCCGCCGTCAGAAGGGAGAAGGACACGGCAGACGGTGCAAGCATATCCGTCACAGGCCGGTGTCGGCAAGCCAGACCATGCTCAGTCAGCCCTTCCGGGCGAAAATCCTCAGGCGTTCAGCAGCGCCAGCGCCTCGGCATGCAGCTCCCGGCTTGCTGCAGCCAGGATGCGCCCGCCCTCATACGCCGGGCGCCCCTGCCAGTCGGTGACGATCCCGCCCGCCGCCTCGATCACCGCGATGGGGGCCTGGACGTCATAGGCCTGCAAGCCCGCCTCGATCACCAGGTCGATCTGGCCTGCCGCGATCAGCGCATAGGCGTAGCAATCGGTGCCGTAGCGGACGAGCTTCGCCCCCGATGCCACGCGCCGGAAGGCGGCGCCTTCCTCTGGCGTGCCGACCTCGGGAAAGGTGGAGAACAGGATCGCCTGCGACAGGGGCCGCGCCCCACGCACCGCCAAAGCCGCCTCGCCCATCGGGCCAGTGACGCGCGCACGGCCCAGACCGCCCTCGAAGCGTTCGCCGATGTAAGGCTGGTCGATGATGCCGAAGAGCGGCCCTTCCGCATCGCGGACCGAGATCAGCACCCCCCAGGTGGGCGTACCGGAAAGATAGCCGCGGGTACCGTCGATCGGGTCAAGCACCCAGGTCAGGCCGGAAGAGCCACTGCGGACGCCGAACTCCTCGCCTAGGATACCGTCTTCTGGACGGCGCCGGGCGAGGACTTCGCGCATACGTTCTTCGGATAAGCGGTCTGCGGCAGTCACCGGGTCGAAGCGCTGGGTTTCCTTGGTCTCGGCCGCGAGGTCCCGCGTCCGGAAGTGCGACAGAGTGGCGACCCGCGCCACATCCGCCAATTCATGCGCCACAGCCACCAGCTCTGACGCCAAACCTTCGGAAATCCGCATCCTGTCCCTCTTCCTGCCGGTCCCGCGTGAGGGGGCCGTCCCCGGGCGCGCTAAACGCCCAGGGAGACGAGGTCAAGACTTCAGTCAGGCGGCTTCGGAAAGAACCCGCGCCAGATCGAAGAGCCGGCGGCGCTGCGCCTCGGGGATCGCGTAGTAGGAGCGGACCAGTTCCAGCGCTTCCTTGTCCGACATCATGTCGCCATGCGCATAGGCTGGCGCGGCCTGGCCTTCGCCAAGGCCTTCGAAGAAGAACGAGATCGACACGCCCAGCGCATCGGCCACATCCCACAGGCGGGAAGCGCTGACCCGGTTCATACCGGTTTCATATTTCTGGATCTGCTGAAACTTGATGCCGACCTTGTCGGCAAGCTGCTGCTGGGTCATGCCCACCATCCAGCGGCGGTGGCGAATACGCTTACCAACATGTGCGTCAACGGGATGCTTCATTCTAACTAAACTCCAAGATCGGTGTGTCCGTTCCCCTCGGTGATCTATAAGCAAGTATCGTGCCAAACTCGGCGATCCCGGATGTGTTAACAAATTATTTTCCCGGGGTGCCAAAACCTGTCCTTTTGGATATGTCGAATTATCCAATCGTATAACACACGGCGGGGTTGTCCCGAATTGCCCGCGGAAGAGTCGAGGCCGAATCAGCGCTCTCCCTAAGGTGGTATCGCATTTTGCGTTGCATTTTGCACTTCCCTCAGCGGCTTTATCGCATTTTGCGAAAAACTGGATCATTGCGTTGCAAGAAACTGTACACTGGTTAACAACCATACACCGTAGGTAGTAGAAACAACAGCAGGGAAAAGGCTTCAGGATGCGCGCCTGGCAAGTGATGGAACTCGGGGGCGAGCCAACTTTGGCAAGTCTTCCGCCCCCAATTCCCGTTAAAGGCGAGGTCGTCTTGCGGGTGGAAGCAGTCGGGCTCAACTTCGCGGATATGCTTGCGATTCAAGGCAAGTATCAGGTCCGGCAGGCGCCACCCTTCGTTCCCGGCATGGAGCTTTCGGGCGTGGTCGAGGCGCTGGGGCCCGGCGTCGAGGGGCCGGCCCCGGGTACGCGGGTGCTGGCGACCTGCCCCGCCGGCGCCCTCGCCGAGCGCATTTCCCTTCCCGCGCACCGTCTTTCACCCCTGCCCGACACGTTGGGTTTCGAGGAGGCCGCCGGTTTCCCCATCGCCTATGGCACCTCGCACTTGGCCTTGACCCATGTCGCGCGCCTGAAGCGGTGCGAGACGCTGTTCGTCACCGGCGCGGCGGGGGGTGTCGGCCTGACGGCGGTCGAGATCGGCAAGCGTCTGGGGGCCCGTGTCATCGCCTCAGCCCGGGGCGAGGCGCGGCTGGAGGTCGCGCGGCAGGCCGGGGCGGATGTGCTGATCGACAGCGAGACGCCGGGACTCAAGGACCGGCTCAAGGCCGAGGGCGGAGTGGATGTCGTCTATGACGCGGTCGGCGGCCCCGCTTTCGACCAGGCCCTGCGCGCCTGCAGGCCCGAGGGGCGGCTTCTGGCCATCGGCTTCGCTTCGGGCGAGGTGCCGCAGATCTCCGCCAACCTGCTTCTGGTCAAGAACCTCACCGTGTCCGGCTTCTGGTATGGCGGATATGAGGCCCATGCGCCGGGCCTGGTGGCCGACAGCATGGCCGAACTGCTGCGCTGGCGGGCCGAGGGGCTGATCCACCCGCATGTCAGCCACGTCATGCCCTTCGAGGCCTTTCCCGAGGGGCTCGCGCTCCTGCGCGAGCGCAAGGCCACCGGGAAGGTGGTGATCCGGGTTCAGGCGCCGTAGCCGCAGCGCAGTTCGCTGACCAGCATCTCCAGCGCTTCGTCGCTGCGGCGGTTCGCGCGGTAAAGCGCCAGCTTCATCGGCGCCACCTGCGGCAGTTGGTTGTCCGCCGCGATCGGCACCAGCCCCTCGGGGATGCTGCCGACCATTCGCATCGACACGGCAAGGTCCGCCGCCACCGTCGCCTCTACCGCCTGCTCGCTTTCGCCGCCCGTGGCCATCTCCCAGGCGATCCCCGCAGCCTCAAGCGCCGCCTGGGCATGGGGGCGGAAGATGCATGTGTCCTTGAACCCCAGCCGCAGCGGTCGGCGCTGCCAGGCATTCCCGTCCGGCGCACCCACCCAGACCAGCCCGCGCGACGACAGCACCTCGGCCGCCGGATCGGGCATCTCTTCGGTGGTGATGATCACGTCGAACTCGCCCTTCGCGAATTCCTGCTTCATCAGCACGGTGAAGGACGACACCAGATTGATCCGCACCCGCGGATAGCACTGCGCCATCCGCCGCAGGATGCCCGGGATCGCCGGATAAACCACGTCATGCGGCACGCCCAGCCGGATTTCCCCTTCGCAGGCGTTGGACAGCGCCGACAGCGCCTCGTCGTTCAGGGCCAGCATCCGGCGGCCATAGGACAGAAGCTGCTCCCCCTCGGGCGAAAGCGCCAGCTTCCGCGCCGCCCGCAGGAACAGCGACATCCCCAGCGCCTCTTCCAGCCGCTTGATCTGCATCGAGACCGCCGATTGCGTCAGGTTCAGGTAACCCGCGGCCCGCGTCACGCCGCCGACATCCGCGACGGTTACGAAGGAGCGCAGGGAGGCAAGGTCGAGGTTGCGGGGCATATCACAGATCCTGATGATTCATCGCACAATCATTCGTTTCCATAATGCACGGCCCGGATGCATTGTTCAAGCATCCTGATGCAACCGCATCTCTCTATCACTGAAACCGATGAAGGAGCCGTCATGTCCGCCCATCTCCGCACCCGCCCGCTCGCCCTCCTGCGCTCCGCAGCCCTGTCCCGCCTGCCCGCACGTCTGCTCGCCGCCATCGCCCTTGCCCGGTCGCGCCACGACCTGCGCAAGTTGGACGACCGCCTTCTGCGCGACATCGGCCTTACCCGCGCCGAGGCGCTTTCCGAAGCCGAACGTGCCCCCTGGGACGCCCCGGCGCATTGGAAGGGCTGAAACTGGTCCGGTTTTGCCCGCCAAATCGACCAAGGTGCTTGAAATCACGAGTCCTATTTCCAATATTTCACGCATGAGGTCGCGCCGGTTCCCCCGGCGTTGCCCTTAGGGACAACATCGGAGGCTTCAATGGCTGATTATGACACGATCCGCAGCGTAGGCGTTGGCGCCCGCACGCAGATCGACGAAGGGCTTCGCGCCCATATGAACAAGGTCTACGGGCTGATGTCCGTAGCCATGGTGGTGACTGCAGGCGTCGCCTGGGCGGTCGGCACGTCCGACGCGCTGCTGGCGATCTTCCGCGACCCGATGACGCTGCGTCCGAATATTCTGGGCTGGGTGGTGATGTTCGCCCCCCTCGCGATGGTCTTCGCCTTCAGCGCCATGCTGAACCGGATGTCGGCCGCCGCCGCGCAAGTGTTCTTCTATGCCTTCGCGGGCGTCATGGGCCTGTCGCTGGCCTGGATCTTCAAGGTCTTCACCGGCGTTTCCATCGCCCAGACCTTCCTGATCACCGCCATCGCCTTCGCGGGCCTGTCGCTCTATGGCTACGTCACCAAGCGCGATCTTTCCGGCATGGGCACCTTCCTGATGATGGGCCTGATCGGTCTGATCGTCGCGATGATCGTGAACTTCTTCCTCGCCTCTTCGGCGCTGGCCTTCGCGATCTCGGTGATCGGTGTACTGATCTTCGCGGGACTGACGGCCTACGACACGCAGAACATCAAGAACACCTACATCCAGCACGCCGCGGCGATGGATCAGGAATGGCTGGGCAAGGCCGCCATCATGGGCGCGCTGAACCTCTACCTCGACTTCATCAACCTGTTCATGTTCCTACTGCAATTCATGGGCAACCGGGAATAGGCGCAGAACCAGAATCCGAAAGGGCCGGTCGCAGGACCGGCCTTTTTTGTTGCGCCCGATCCCGACACCGATACCGTTGCCGCTGGCGGAGGTTTCTATGAACTGGACGATACCGCAGCGCGAAAATCTGCTGAAGCGTCTGCAAACTGAGCCACCGCGCGCGGTTTGGGAAAGCGTCTGCTTCGCGCGGGGTGGGTTCCTCAGGTACGACCCCGACGAAGAGCGTGAGGTCGCCCGCGCCGTGATGCGGCTCGTTCGTCACAATGCTTTCCTTCTGGCAGACCGGCTGGCCGGTCTCGGGTGGCATCCACTCACGCCACCCATGGTCGGCACGCCAACGCCCCGCCCCTTTCCGGGTGAAGCAGAGGCCGAGGAGTTCGGCCCGCTTCCACTTGCCCTTTCCGCCTTCTGGGAAGTGGTCGGCGGCCTGGACTTCGTCTGGGACTACAAGCGCGGGCCAGCTCCCGATCTTTTCGGCGGTTACAAGATAGAAGAGTTGGACCCGCTTTGCATCGACGCACCCCAGACCCTGCCCTTCCTCGCCAAGGAATGGAAGGAGCTTCGCGCAGCTGGCGAGATCGGCCCTGGAGACAAGGTCCCGCTCGATCTTGCCCCCGATGCGCTTCACAAGGCCAACATCAGCGGTGGCAGTCCCTATGGGCTGCGCCTGCCCGATCCCGACCCGGACCCGATGTTCATCGGCGATGATTTTGCCCTCCGCTTCACCGCCTACCTGCGGCTGTCGTTCCGTTGGGGCGGTTTTCCGGGGCTGGCGGCGTTGCCTCGCTCAGCCGTGGCCGACGCCCGTGTCGCCAGCCTGACCGAGGGCTTCCTGCCCTTCTGACCCTCCCTGCGGCCAGCCTTCGAGAAAGGCCCGCACCTCGGCCTGGGAGCGCATGTGGATCACCGGCATCCCCCGCGGCGCCCCGGCGGCCAGTCGCTCTATCCTGGCCCGCGCGCTGTGCCGTGTCCGCCAGATGAACCGCCAGAACGGCAGGGTCTCGCGATGAAAGCCTTCGGGGCACCCCTCCGGCATGTCAGGGCGGTTGCCGCCCCGCAGCGTCCGCCGCAGCACCCGCCACAATCGTAGACCCACCGGCAGGTCGAGCCAAATCAGCATGTCGGCCCGCGCCAGCCGGTTTGCCCAGGTGGCCGAATGTCCGCCCTCGAAGATCCAGGCCTCGCCCGCCTCGACCTCGTGGCAGAGGCGGGTCTTCTCGTCGCGGGGCCGTTCGACCCATCCGGGCATCCAGTGGATATGGTCGATGTGGACCACCGGCAGACCGGTCAGACGGCCCAGGTCGCGGGCCAGTGTCGACTTGCCCGATCCCGGCTGGCCCACGATCATGATCCGTCGCATCGCCGCCCCCAAAGCAAAAAGGCCGCCCCCGAAGGCGCGGCCCGTCCTGTCGCAATCCGGCGCGATCTTACTTGATCTTGCCTTCCTTGTATTCGACATGCTCCCGCTTCACGGGATCGTATTTCTTGATGACCATCTTCTCGGTCATGGTGCGAGCGTTCTTCTTGGTCACATAGAAGTGGCCGGTGCCCGCGGTCGAGTTCAGGCGGATCTTGATGGTGGCGGGCTTTGCCATGGTCGTTTCCTCTGCATCGGGGAATCCAGCGGCCCCCGGTCAAATCCTTGAAGCCCGCCTTTTAGCCACGCAGTCGGCAGAGTCAACCGCCAAACGGCAAGCCCGGGGTCGATTTGCGCGGAGAGCCTGTAAGCCGGATTCTGTCCTGGCCTTGCGGCCATGGATGACCATTCCTCTGCCAACCGTGTCGCCACGGCGGTCAAGCTGCCAACCCGGGCCTCTCGGGCGTTGGCATCCCTGCGGGCGGTATCCTTGCGGACCGGCCCCCGCGCGAGGCCCCTATTTGGCATTGCTCCGGGTGGGGCTTGCCGTGCCGGTCCTGTTGCCAGTCCCGCGGTGGGCTCTTGCCCCACCGTTTCACCGTTACCCTGCCAAGCCGAAGGCGAACCTTCTCAAACGACAGGGCAGTCTCTTCTCTGTGGCGCTTTCCCTGGGGTTGCCCCCGCCGGGCGTTACCCGGCACCCTTGCCAACGGGAGTCCGGACTTTCCTCGACCCCTTTCGGGACCGCGGCCATCCAGCCCTCCGCGCGGGGGTCAGTTAGGCATCGGCGCGGCTTCCGTCAATGCCAAACCGCCGCAGCCCTTCCGCCAGCGCGAGGTCGGTCCCGTCCAGCGGTCCCCTGGCCCAGGGCCGGAAGCGCAGGCGGAAGGCGGTCAGCAGCGTCTCTGCCGAAGCCTCCGGGTAGCCGAAGGCCCGCAGGTCGGCCAGGAACCTTGCATGATCCTCCGCGTGCCCCGTGGGCGCGGGCTGGGCTGGGGGAGCGGCAAGGGCATCCTCCGGCCAGATCGCAAGCCCCTGCAACGCCAGCCGCCGCCAGTCGAAGCGCGGGCCGGGGTCGCCCTTCCGCTCCGGCGCCATGTCGCTGTGTCCGATCACCGTCTCCGGCCCCAGGCCGTGCCGCTCCAGCACCCCGGCCAAGAGCCGCTCCAGCGCCGCCATCTGCGGCTCGGCAAAGGGCTCCCATCCGGTATTCGCCAGCTCGATCCCGATGGAGCGCGAGTTCACATCCCCCGCCCCGCGCCACGCCCCGGCCCCTGCGTGCCAGGCCCGCGCAGCCTCATCCACCAGCGACAGAACGCTGCCATCCCCATCGATCAGGTAATGTGCCGAAACCTCCGCCACCGGATCGCACAGCCGCTCCAGCGCCGCGGCGCACGAGGGCATGGCGGTATAATGCAGCACGACCAGGTCCACCCTGGCCCCGCCCCGCCGCTCGCCAAAGTTCGGCGAGGGATGCGTCAGGCTCACTGCAGCGCGGTGCGGAACGGGCGCGGGTCCCAGGAACAGGCGAAGCCGTCGCCGTCCGGGTCGATGCCCATCCGGTCGCGGTCCGGGCCGCCCTTGGCCAGGAAGTCCTGCTGCGCCTGGTCGGGCGAGGCATATTTGGCGCAGGCCGAATCCGCGCTGCGGATGCTCATCCCCGAGCGCTTGTACATTTGCACGCCCGGCGCATGGGTCGTCGCCAGCGCGAATTCCACAATGTTCGGCCCGGTATCCCCCGGCCGCTGCGGCAGGTCCTTCGGCTGGACCACGACATATTCCGCCCGGTTCCGCTCGATGCGTTCCTTGTCGCTCTCGATGGTCTCGCGCGAGGACACCGCGTTGAAATCCTGCTCGTCGGAAATCCCGGTGTGGCTCGCGACCTCGCCCGATTCCTCCTTGATCCCGGCCGGGGCCCCGCCGCGCGGGCGGGCGCTGCTGTCGGTCGGCATCGGGGTCGGCAGGGGTGTCGCCGTCGGCGTCGGCGCCACAACGGGGGCCGCAGCCACCGGCGCCGCGCCTTGCGAGCGGTCGATCGCCGCCGCAGCCGCTGCGGGATCGAAGCCCCCGCCCGGCGGCACCACCGTCACCGGCGCGCCCGCCGGGGCCGGCGAGGCCCCGCGGATATAGCTGTTGTAGTCCTGGAAGCCCACGCCCGCCCCCCTGTCGGTGGTCGAGGGGGTGCAGGCTGCCAGCATCAGCGCAGCAACGGCTGCACCAGCGGCGGGAAGGAAGGTAGGGCTCATCACTGCCTCGAAAGCGTCGTTTGGCGGCCCCTTACCACCATTTTTCCGCTTTGGCCACAAAGCCCGCACGGCTTTCCAACACATGTGCGTAATTCAGCAACGCGCCTTCCTCCCAGGGCCGCCCGATCAGCTGCAGCCCCAGCGGCAGCCCCTGCGCGTCCAGCCCCACCGGAACCGAGATGCCCGGCAGGCCCGCCAGGTTCACCGTCACCGTGAAGACGTCGTTCAGATACATCTTCACCGGATCGGCATCCGCCATCTCGCCCAGCCCGAAGGCAGCACTTGGCGTGGCAGGGGTCAAGATCGCATCCACCCCCTCGGCGAAGGCCGTCTCGAAGTCGCGCTTGATCAGCGCCCGGACCTTGCGCGCGCGGTTGTAATAGGCGTCGTAGAACCCCGCCGACAGCACATAGGTCCCGACCATCACCCGGCGCTGAACCTCCGGCCCGAAGCCCTCGGCCCGGGTCTTCTCGTACATCTCGGTGATCCCGTCGCCCTGCGCCAGCTTCGCCCGGTGGCCATAGCGCACCCCGTCATAGCGCGCGAGGTTCGACGACGCCTCCGCCGGCGCGATCACATAATAGGCCGGCAGCGCATATTTCGTATGCGGCAAGGAGATATCGCGCACCTCCGCCCCGGCATCGCGCAGCATCGCGACGCCCTTGGCCCAAAGCGCCTCGATCTCCTCCGGCATACCGTCCATCCGGTATTCCTTCGGAATCCCGATCACCTTGCCGCGGATATCCCCGGTCAGCGCCGCCTCGAAATCCGGCACCGGAATATCGGCGCTGGTCGAATCCTTCGGGTCATGCCCCGCCATCGCCTGCAACATGATCGCCGCATCGCGCACGCTCTTGGTCATCGGCCCCGCCTGGTCCAGGCTCGACGCAAAGGCCACGATCCCCCAGCGGCTGACCCGTCCATAGGTCGGCTTGATCCCGACGATCCCGGTGAAGGCCGCAGGTTGCCGGATCGACCCCCCGGTATCCGTTCCCGTCGCCGCCAGGCACAGGTCCGCCGCCACCGCCGCGGCCGACCCGCCCGAGGACCCCCCCGGCGTCAGCTGCACGTTCGCGCCCTTCCGCCGCCAGGGGCTGACGGCATTGCCATAGCACGAGGTCTCGTTCGAGCTTCCCATGGCGAATTCGTCCATGTTCAGCTTGCCCAGCATCACCGCGCCCGCCCCGAACAGTTTCGAGGTCACGGTCGATTCGTACTCGGGCCGGAACCCCTTCAGGATGTTCGACGCCGCCTGCGACGGCACGCCCTTGGTGCAGAACAGGTCCTTGATCCCCAGGGGAATGCCGCACATCGCCGGGGCCTCGCCCCCCGATTTCCGGGACTCGGCGATCCGTGCATCCGCCGCCCGCGCCTGCTCCAGCGCGATCTCGGGGGTCTTGTACACGAAGGCATTCAGCCCGTCGCCCGCGTCGATCGCCGTCAGGCAGGACATGGTCAGGTCGACAGCCGAAATCTCGCCCTTGCGCAGCGCATCCCGCGCCGCCGCGATGGTCCAGGAGTTGGCACTTGTCATTGGCGCGCTCATTCCACCACCTTCGGCACGGCAAAGAATCCCTCGCGCGCATCCGGCGCGTTCTTCAGCACCTCTGCCTGAATATTGCCATCCGTCACCACATCCGCCCGCCGCTTCAGCCGCATCGGCGTGACCGAGGTCATCGGCTCCACGCCCTCCACGTCGACCTCGTTCAGCTCTTCCATGAAGCCCAGGATGCCGGACAGCTGGTCCGCCAGCTTTGGCAGGTCCGCCTCTTCCACCCGGATACGGGCCAGCTTTGCAACCTTGCGGGCGGTGTCGATGTCAATGGCCATGACGGCTCTCCACTGGATTTGGCCCCGTTTAGCCGCCCCCGCCCCGCCCCGCAAGCGGATG
>NZ_DAIQAT010000057.1:0-19016 GCF_036781545.1 Tabrizicola sp. | reverse complement strand
TTCATCACCCTGCTGCCGCTGGTCATCCCGGCCATCGTCATCGTCTTCGGCTATATCCGGCTGTACAACACCTCGTCGATCCTGCCGCTGACCGGCTCGGCCTTCGGCACCGATATCCTTTTGATGATGGGCTATGCCACGCTGGCGCTGCCCTACATGTACCGCGCGGTCGATACCGGGCTGCGCACCATCGATGTTGCCACCCTGACCGAGGCGGCGCAGTCGCTGGGCGCGGGCTGGTTCACTATCCTGGCGCGGATCATTCTGCCGAATGTGCTGGTCGCGGTCTTGTCGGGGGCTTTCCTGACGCTGGCCATCGTGATCGGCGAGTTTACCATGGCCGCACTTCTGAACCGGCCGGCTTTCGGGCCGTTCATGCAGCTTCTGGGCGCCAACCGCGCCTATGAGCCGCCGGCCCTGGCCGTGATCGCCTTCGCGATCACCTGGGGCTGCATGGGCCTTATCCAGCTTGTCACACGGCTTTCGAAACATGAAAGGGCGAAGGTCTGATGGCCTTTCTTGATCTGACCAACCTTGAAAAGGTCTTCGGCGCGAACCGGGTTGTCACCGATTTCAGCTTGGGCATTGAAAAGGGAGAGTTCGTATCTCTCCTCGGGCCCTCTGGCTGCGGGAAGACAACCGTTCTGAGGATGGTGGCGGGGTTCGAGACACCCACGTCCGGCTCGATCCGTATTGATGGCCAGGATGTCACCGGCCAGCGTACGAACCAGCGCGCCATCGGCATGATGTTTCAGGCCTACGCCCTGTTTCCCAACATGACCGTGGCCGACAACGTGGCCTTCGGCTTGAAGATCAAGGGTGTCCCGCGCGACGAGCGTGAGGCCCGCGTGGCAGAGATGCTTCGGCTGATCGGCCTGCCCGATCTTGGCAGCCGCTTCCCGTTCCAGTTGTCGGGCGGTCAGCAACAGCGCGTCGCCCTTGCACGCGCCCTGGCACCGCGCCCCCGGGTTCTCCTGCTGGACGAACCCCTGTCAGCACTGGACGCCAAGGTGCGCGTCTCTTTGCGCAACGAGATCCGGGAAATCCAGCGCGAGCTGGGGATCACCACCATCTTCGTGACCCATGATCAGGAAGAGGCGATGTCGATTTCCGACCGCATCGTTGTGATGAACGGCGGTATTGCAGAGCAAGCGGGCGCGCCGTTCGAAATCTACAATCATCCGCGCACCCGGTTCGTGGCTGGGTTCGTTGGCACTCTCAACATCTTCACCGCGACAGTCGAGGTGCCCGAGCAGGGGCTGCTGACAGTCGCGGGGCAAAGAGTGGCCTTGCCCACGGGGGGGATTGCAGCGCGTGCTGGTGACACCGTGACCTTGGCGCTCCGGCCGGAAGCGATCCAGCTTGGCAGCGCCGAGGGCCGCGAAGTCGTGATACCCGCGACGATCGAAGAAGTGCACTTTCTAGGCTCGGTGATCCGCGTGCGGGCGCGTGTCATGGACACGATCGTCGCTCTCGATACGTTCAACCGCCCGGATCAGCCGCCGCCATCTATCGGCAGTTCGGCCGAGATCAGCTTTTCGCTGCGCGATGTCATCCTGCTGCCATAGGGCCGCAGCCGTCGACATGTCAGAGCCCGATGATCGTGCCTGCCAGCCTGCTCCGGAATCTCCCTTGCGGGCCAAAGAGTGATCAGATCGCAGCCTGCGGAGCCCAGGCCCAGGCTTCGATCTCCACGCGCAGCTCGGGATAGATGATGGGGGCCAGCAGGGTCGCCCTGGCGGGAGGATGGTCTTTGAAGAATTCGGAGAACACCCGGTCCATGGCCCCATATTCCGCATAGTCGGCCAGATAGACCGTCATCCGGACCACATCCCGCAATCCTGCTCCCGCCCCAGCCAGCGCAGCCGTCAAGTTTTCCAGGGTGGCGCGCGTCTGCCCGGCGATCTCGCCGGGAAAGCGTATCTTGCCCTCGATATCCAGCGCCGATTGACCCGAGGTCACCACCCAGTCGCCTGCCCGGACCGCCTGGACATAGGTGCCGATGGGTTGATGCAGGTTGGCGGGATTGTGGCGGATGATCATGGCACGGCTCCGTCTGGTAGGGGAAAGGCGGCGGGGTCGGACAACCTGCGGAAGGCGTTGGCGGTCAGTCGTGCGACCGGGTTGTCGAAGCGTCGGGTTGGCAGCGCCGCCGCCCAAGCGATGGACCCGGTCGAGACGACCGCGCCTCCCGCCCCGGTCTCGAAGAAGGTCAGGTCGGCGCGGCAGAGCGGGTTGTCCGGCGCGCCGATCATATAGTTCGCGGCTGGCATATCCTCTTTCGAAATCATCATCTCCTCGGTGTGACCATCCGACCGGGCCACCACCAGCGCATGGCGGGGCGAGCCGAGGGCCGTGTCATAGCGGTCGATCTCCTGACCGCCTGCACCACCTCCGGCCAGTCCTTCGGTCCCGATCTGATCCCCGTCCACGCCCTCGAACAGGAAGGCGGCGCGAGGGTCCGCTGCAGCGGGCAGCCGGCGGTAGGGGCGCGAAATGTCGAAGCCCGAAGCCGAGAAGCCGATCCCCAGAAGGGTTTGCGGTGGCCGGCCGCAGCGGCGCCACATGCCGCCATATTCGCCGGTAAAGGCGTGGTAATATTCCCCCGGCGCCGACTCCCAGGGGCGGGAGCCGTCTTCGGCCCGGCGCAGCTCGATCACTCCGGGCACCTCGGTGTGGAAGGCCACGCGCCAGTAGAACCCGTTGCCGCCGAGGTAGAGCAGGCTGCCGCCAGCCGCCCGATGGGCCAGCAGCGCATCCCACATCCGGGTGCTGACATATTCCGGATGGTTGCCGGTGACGACCAGCCGATACCCCGCCAGCGCTGCTACGCCTTCGCGGTCCAGATCCTCGTCGGTCAGCATGTCGCAAGCCAGCCCCTCGTGGCGCAGGAAGGACCAGATCCAGCCATCGTCGCTGAAGGCCGAGAGAGTTGAGTTGGGACGCATGTTCAAAATCGGGCGCAGTCGCGACGAGATCGCCATGCCAGATCCGTCGGAATGGGTCGTATAGAGGGAATCCCCCAGTTCGGGGTGCAGGTTCAGGTAAAGGTCGCTGTCCACCACCTCGGGCACCTGGCCAAGATACATCTCGTACAGGTTGGAGCGGTTCATCACCCGGTAGTTTGCATAGGCCATGTAGGTGCAGGTCGAGACGAGGAAGACCGCGTCCGCCGCAGGCGTCGAGGGGCGCAGGAACAGCGGGATATATTCCGCATCACCGCCACCTTCGGGCAGCAGCCTTGCGGCATAGACGCCGCTTTCCAGGCCTTCGGGCACCTGCCAGGTGAAATCGTCCTGCCAACCGCAATCGCCCAGATCGTCGTCATGGAAGTGGATGGCGTCGTAATGCGCGGGATTGACGTGCCAATCCTGAACGCTGCCGTCCCAGAGCGGACCTGTCACCGCCCTCAACGGCATGTTGACCAGATATGCAGTCAGCCCCTGTGTACCGCGGTCCGGCACCTGAAGCGAACCCATGTCAGCTGAAAGGTCCCAACTGGCGAAGGAGGCGCCCTGAGCAAGGGGACCGTCCCATAGCTGGGGCGAGGCAATCTTGCCGTTGAAGCAGCAGCAGCCGGTGGAATCGCAGGCGAAGGTCAGCAGGGGCAGGCGGGCAAAACCGCCGGGTGGCGCGGGCAGGCTCGCGCTAGTGTCCCGCCCGCCGTCTTGGCAGCCTGCCGAGAGGCGCAACTCCGTTCCGTCGCAGGCCAGCGTGAGTTGCCACCAGCGGTTGGGCAGCACCGGAACCGACAGCGTCGCCCGTTCGCCCCCGGCCTCCAGCACCAGGGTGCCGGAAACGAGCGCGACCAGCCACTGATCCGTCGCGGCAAGGGTCTGGGGGCGGTCGTTCTCCAGCGTCGACAGGAAGGTCAATCGCAGCGCAAAGCGCGGCAGCCCGATCAGCGCCGCGCCCCGCACCTCCATCGCCGACCCCAGTCGGACAGGCTGGTGCCGGGCGGGCCAGTCGCCGGCAAAGCTGGCCGGGACCACCTCTTCCTCGACTCCGGGGCCGTCGCGGTGATCGTCCACGCACCAGAGCCGGACGAGATCGGCGCGGTAGCGGGCAACATCGGGGTCGGCCGAGACCTTGAACCCCACGCGGTCGCCCGGGCGGGCGCTGATCCGGTCGGTATAGCCTGCAATCCTGCGCATCTCAGCCGATCTCCCCGGGCACCGGCGTGCCGAACACCTGCTGCCAGCGCAGCTTGAAGACCGCCCATTCCACCTCGTTCCAGTCGGTATAGATCTCGGGCGAAACCTCGGTCAGCGGCTGGCCCTTCACCCCGTTCAGTGCGACGATCTTCCAGGCGCGGCGATGGTCGACGCGCAGCGCCGCATGCTTGCCCGGCACCGGCAGCGTGCGGAAGACGCGGAGCAGCTTTTGCAGCGCGGGGCTGTGGTGGCCCAGCGGGCAGGCCCGGAACTCGGCCGCCAGCGCGGGATCGGCGACAAGGGGCCAGCCGGTCATGCCGCCCTCGGGAGGTGATGGATCGCGGCCAGCAGGCTTGCGGTATAGGGGTGCTGCGGGCGGGTGAAGATCGCCTCGGTCTCGGCCAGTTCCACCACCCGGCCCGCCTGCATCACTGCGACCCGGTGCGACAGCCGGCGCACCACCGCCAAGTCGTGCGAGATGAAGAGCATCGCCATCTTCCTTTCCTCCCGAATGCGCAGGAACAATTCGATGATCCGGGCCTGGACCGAGACGTCGAGGGCCGAGAGCACCTCGTCGCACAGCATCACCCGGGGCTCGGCCAAGAGGGCGCGGGCAATGGCGACGCGCTGGCGCTGCCCGCCCGAAAGCTCGGCCGGCAGGCGGTCGAGATGCTCCTCGGCCAGTTCCACCCCTGCCAGCGCCTGGGCGGCGCGACGGCGCAACTCGGGGCCGCGAAGGCCGTGGAACACCTGCAGGGGACGGGCGAGGATTTCGGCCACCGTGCGCCGCGGGTTCAGAGAGGCGTCGGGGTTCTGGAACACATACTGGATGTCGCGCAGGTCGGCCCCGTCGCGCTGCGCCAGCGCCGGGGCCAGCAGGCGGCCGTCGAACATCACCTGTCCGGCCGAGCGCGGGATCAGCCCGCAAAGCGCGCGGGCGGTGGTGGACTTGCCCGATCCGCTTTCGCCGATCAGCGCCACCGTCTCCGTCTCGCCCAGCGTCAGGTCGATATCCGCGACCGCCGGCGGCGGCGGGCGGCGCAGGAAACCGGCCGGGAAGGTGATCGCCAGCCCGCGCGCCTCAAGGACTGCGGGGTCGTGGCGGGGTGAAGGGGCAGGGCTGTCAGGGTCGGGGACAGCAGCGATCAGCGCCCGGGTATAGGCCTCGGCCGGGTGCCGGACGATGGCTTTGGTCCCGCCGCTTTCCACCAGCCGGCCGCGCTGCATCACCGCGATGCGGTCGGCCAGCGAGGCCAGCAGCGGCAGGTCGTGCGTGATGTACAGCATGGCAACGTCATGGTCCGCACGCAGGCGGATCAGCAGGTCGACGATCTGGCGCTGGACCGTCACGTCCAGCCCGGTCGTCGGTTCGTCCAGCACGATCAGCGCGGGACGGCAGGCCAGCGCCATCGCGATGGCGATGCGCTGCTGCTGCCCGCCCGAAAGCTGGTGCGGAAACCTGTGCAGCAGGGTGGCTGGCTCAGGCAGGCCCACATCGGCTGCAAGTTCGATGCAGCGCGCCGCGATCTCCGCGCTGTTCAGCGGGCTGTGGCGGCGCAGGACCTCGGCGATCTGTGCCCCCACCCGCATCGCCGGGTTCAGGGCGGTGGTCGGGTTCTGCGGCACGAAACCGATCGTCGCGCCGCGCAGCCGTTGCAGCGCCGGGCGGGGCAGGGCCAGGACCCTGGTGCCACCGACGTGGATCTCGCCGCTAACCCGCGTCCCCGGGGCGACATGGCCCATCACTGCTTGGCCAAGCGTGCTCTTTCCCGACCCGCTTTCGCCCACCAGCCCCAGGATCTCGCCCTTCGCGACCGAGAGCGATACCTCCTCGACCGCGACATGCCAGCCCCCGGGAACCGGGTAGGCGATGGTCAGGGCCTCGATGTCCAGAACCCCGGTCATGGCGTGCGCCCCGCGCTGCCGCGACTGGCCATCGCCGACAGCCCCTCGGTGAACAGGTTCAGCCCGACGACCAGTGTGGCCAGCATCAGCCCCGGACCGAACACGGCCATCGGCTGCGTGGTCAGAAGATTGCGGTATTCGGCCATCATCAGCCCCCATTCCGGCGTCGGCGGCTTCAGGCCGAAGCCCAGGAATCCCAGGGTGCCGACAAGGATTGGCGCATAGCCCGCCCGCACCGCGAACTCGACCAGCAGCACCCCCATCGCATTCGGCAGCACCTCGCGGCGCGAGATGGTCCAGGCGCCCTCGCCGCGCAGTCGGGCGGCCAGCACATAGTCGCGCGCAACCACGTCCAGCGCCGCGGCCCGCGACATGCGGGCGACCCTCGGCAGGTAGACCGCCGCCACCACGCCGATCAACAACCAGGGCGACCCCTGCAGTCCCGGCCCGGCCAGCGAGACGATGAGCAGGGCGAAGATCAGGAAGGGGATGGCGAGGAAGGCCTCGGTCAGGCGCATCAGCACCTCGTCGGGCCAGCCGCCCACCGTACCCGAGAACAGCCCCATCGCCGAGCCGAGAAGCACGCCAAGAACCGTTCCGGCCACAGAGAGGCCGATGACAATCCAGCCGCCCGCCAGTGCCCGGCTGAAGATATCGCGGCCCATCTGGTCGGTTCCGAACGGATGGCCGAGGCTCGCCCCCTGGATCGGCAGGCCAGCCATCATCTGGTCCTGCGCATAAGGCGCGAGAAAGGGGCCGAGCACCGCCATCAGCCCGTGCAGCAGCAGGATGGCGAGGCCCCATTTCAGCGCCGCGGGAGTGCCGGCGCGAAAGCTCATTGCCGGCTCCTCAGGCGCGGATTGGCGATCAGCGCCCCGATGTCGGCCAGCAGGTTCACCAGGATGAAGATCGCTGCCGCGATCATCACGCCTGCGCTGATGACCGGCAGGTCGCGCAGTTGCAGTGCGCTGACCAGCGCTGAGCCGAAGCCGGGGAAGGCGAAGACCTTCTCCACCACCACCACGCCGCCGATCATGAAGGCGATGTTCAGCGCAGTGGCGTTCATCCAAGGGATCAAGGCATTCGGCAGGACGTGCCGCCACAGGATGCGCCGGTCGCTCAGCCCCTTGAACTCGGCCATGCGCACGAAATCCGAGCGGTAGATTTCCAGCAGGCTTTCGCGCAGCAGGCGCACGCCATAGGTCGCCAGCAGCAGCCCCAGCGTCAGCGCGGGCAGCGTGAGGGCATGCAGGTAAGCCGGCCAGCCCATCCCGGCGGTCAACTGCACCATCGGCGGGAAGATCGGCCAGATCACCGCGAAGGCGAAAAGCATCAGCGTGGCCGACAGGAACTCGGGCGCGGAAAGGATCGCCACCGTCAGCACCGTGATCGAACGGTCCAGCGCCCGGTCCGGACGGGGGGCCTGGGCGATGGCGGGCAGGATCGACAGCGGAATGTAGAACAGCAGCGCCAGCCCCGAAAGCGCGAGCGTGTTGACCAGCCGCGGCGCAAGATAGTCGGTCACCGGCTGGCGTGAGGCGAAGGAGGTGCCGAAATCACCCTTCAGCGCGGCGCCCGCCCAGCGGACGTAGCGTTGCACCAGCGGATCGTCGAGGTTCAGCTCCGCCCGCAGCCGGTCCCGCGCCTCCTGCGGGGCCTCGCGGCCCAGGATACGGGCCGTCGCATCGCCGGGCAGCCCCTGCACCCCGGTGAATACGACCACGGAGACCAGAAGCAGCGTCAGGACCGAGGCGACGAGCCGGGCGATGATCAGTCGAACGAAACTCATGGGGGTCTCCGCAGGAAACCGGCGGCCGGGGCAGGGCGCCTGCCGGCCGCCGGGGCGCTTATTGGGTGCAGGTCAGCGTTTCGAAGTTGTAGATCGCCGCCGAGGGATGCGGCACGTAGCCCGAGCATCCGGTGCGCAGCACGGCCGTGTCGACGAAGAAGACGGGGATGATGATACCACCCTCTTCCGAAAGGATCTGCTGCGCCCGCTTCACCATCTCGACGCGCTTCTCGGTATCGGTCTCGATCCGCATCGCGGTGACCAGCGCATCGTATTCCGCATTGCTCCAGCGGCCCTCGTTGTATTCGGCGCTGCTGATGAAGGTATAGGCCAGCGCCTCTGGCACGCTGCGGCCGTTCCAGCTGGACGAGAAGAACGGCGACTTCATCCAGATCAGGTCCCAATAGCTGTCGGCGGGATTGTTCACCACGTTCACGGTGATCCCGGCCGGCGCCGCCATCTGCTGGTAGACCTGCGCCAGCATCACATAGCCCGGCCCGGCGTCCGCGGTGTTCAGGTCGACGGTGATGCCGTCGGGATAGCCGGCCTCGGCGAGAAGCGCCTTCGCCCGTTCGACGTCGCGCGGCAGGGTATCGCTGCGGTAGGCCAGCGGGTTGTTCGGGGCAATGGGATTGTCGTTGCCCGCGATGCCGTTGCCCAGAAGCACGGTGTCGACCACCAGCTGCCGGTCCACCACCAGCTTCATCGCCTGACGGACGCGCAGGTCATCGAAAGGTGGCGCGTCGGTCTGCATCGACAGTGTCATGTAGCCCCCCGCGCCGGCCGCAGGCACCGGCTGGGCTGTGGGGTCGTCCTTCAGCGTCGTCAGTGCCGCCGGCCCGGCCGAAAGGATCAGGTCCGCCGATCCGGACTGGATCGCGGCGACGCGGCTGACCTCCTCGGTGATCACCTTGAGGTCGATGCACTCGGCCACCGGCAGGCCCGCGCGCCAGTAGGTCGGGTTCTTGCGGAAGATGCGGGTGTCCTGCGCCAGGTCATAGACATCCTGCACGAAGGGGCCGGTGCCGACGCCCTTCGCCTTCAATGTCTCGGAGGTGGCGCCATCCTGCACGATCATCGTGTACTTGTTGGCGATCAGCAGCGGCAATTCGGCCACCACGTCCTTTGTCGTCATCGTGACCGTGTGGTCGTCGACCGCAACGATGCCAGCGGGGTCGAGGAAGCTCAGCAGCGGCGTGCCGGGCGATCCGGTCGCCGGGTCGATCAGCCGCTTGAAGGTATAGACCACGTCTGCGGCGGTCAGGGGCTTGCCATCATGGAAGGTGACGCCCTCCTCAAGCACGAATGTCCAGGTCTTGCCATCCTCCGACGCCGACCAGGACTTCGCCAGTTCGGGCACCGGCTGGAAGTTCGCGTCGAGATTCACCAGCTTGTTGAAGACGAGGTTCTGCTGGTAGCTGTCGTCGTTCAGGTTGTTGAAGGCGGGATCCATCGTCAGGCTGGTGCCGCCGCCCTCGGTCCCGATGACCTTGAGGCAGGCGGCGGCAGCGGGCAGCGCGAGGATGGTGGAAAGCGAGATTCCGGCAAGCAGCGCCGAGTAATGAAGATGCTTTTTCATTTTCAGGTCTCCCGGTTGTTCAGGTTTCGGCATCGTTCAGGCCGCGATCCGGCCGCCGTCCAGCCGGTCGCGCAGTTTCCCCCAGGCGAGGTAGGCGGGCAGGAACCATGGCCGCCCGCGGTAAAGCGGCCGGGTCTGCATCGGAAGGGCGTCCAGCGGCAGTTCCACCGTCTCGCCCAGCAGGGCGCGGCCCAGGCTGTCGCCCAGATAGGTGCCAAGCGGCATGCCCGCCCCGAAATTGTAGCCCATGGCATAGTGCAGCGGGCCGCTTTGCCCCCGGTGCGGCAGATGGTCGAAGGTGCCGCCACACTGGCCCGTCCAGGCATGGCCAAGCGCGAGGTCCTTCGGCAGGTGCGGGAACAGCCGCAGGAGCCGCCGCCTCAGCCCTTCGCCCGCCAAGGCGATGTCGTCGTGCCGTTCGCCCGTCGCGCCGCCGAACAGCAGCCGCGTGCCGCAGGGCGAGGGGCGGCCATAGATCATGTCGCGCGCGGTGTCATGGAAGGCGCGTTCGGTGGGCAGCGCCTGCCGGATCACCTCGGGCGGAAGCGGTTCGGTGGCGATCATGTAGGCCTGGATCGGCACGATGCGGCGGCGCAGGTCCGGCACCAGCTGGCCGGTATAACCGTTGGTGGCGATGACGATCTCCGCCGCCCGCAGTTCCGTCCCGCCGCAGGCCAGCCGGAAGCCGGCCCCGTCGCGGGCGATTGCGGTGACGGGCGTTTCCCCCGTCAGCGTCGCGCCCGCAGCCCGGACCGCGCGCGCCAGCCCGGCCGAGAACTTGCCGGGGTGCAGCGTCAGGTGTTCCGGCACGACGATGCCGCCGTGATAGAGCGGGCTGCCGAACTCGCCGCCGAGGTCGGCCTTCTCGACCACACGGTAGCCATGGCCCAGATGTTCCGCCCGCAGTGCATGTTCGCGTTTCTGCGCCTCCAGATGCCGGGGCGTGGCGCAGGCGATGAAGCGGCCCGCGGGACGGCGGTCGCAATCGATGTCCAGCCGGTCGATCAATCTGTTTACATGGGCGAAGGCCAGGTTGCACAGGTTGTAGAGCTCGACCGCCCTGTCCAGCCCCAGCCTTTCCGCCAGATCGGCAAGGTGCGGGACGAACTGGCGGCCCAGAAGCCCGAAGTTACGGCTGGAGGCGCCCGCCGCCAGCGGGCCTGCGTCGATCACCGCCACGCGGACGCCGCCCTCGGCCAGCCGCAGCGCGGCGGAAAGGCCGGTATAGCCGCTGCCGATCACTGCAACATCCGCCGTCTGCGGCAGCGGATCGGACGGCAGGTCGCGCGGCGCGGCCTCCCACCAGAACGGGGAAAGAACCGGGCCGCTCATGCGCCCGACCCTTCGTCGGGGCTGGCCAGCAGGGCGCGCACCATGAAACCCGTCGCCTCGGAAATCTCGGTCGTGATGCTTTGCCGGGCGGCGTCGCCATCGCCCCGTGCCAGCGCGTCCATCACAAGGTCGTGGCTGTCCAGCCCCACCCCTAGCGTCAGCTCGGTCCGCATGGCGTTGAGATAGGGTCCCGCGCGCAGCCACAGCCGCTCGATCATCGGGATCAGCAGCGGCGAACGCGCCGCCCGGTAGACGGTGAAATGGAACTGGTAGTTCCAGTCCAGGTATTGCGTGGCATGCTGGGCATCCTCGACCCTGGTCATTTGCGACTGAAGCCGGTGCAGCTGTTCAAGCTCGGCGCCGGTGATGCATTCGGCGGCCCAGGCCACGGCCTGCCCCTCGATCGCGCAGCGGATGCGGCGCAGGTCCAGCAATTCGTCCACCGAACGGATCGGCACCCGCGCGCCGCGATAGGGCTCGTTGCTCAGCGCCCCTTCGCCCACCAGCCGCTGCAGGGCGTGGCGCACGGGCAGGGCGCTGGTGCCGTATTCGTCGGACAGCCGCTTGACCACCATATGCTCGCCGGGCTGTACGTCGCCGCGCATCAGCGCCTCGCGCAGGGCGCGGTACACGGGTTCGTGGCTCTGCCCATCGGGGGCGGCTTCGGCTGCGTCGGCAGAAACGAGGTCGATGTCAGGGTCCGTTTCGGTCATCGACCTTGCCCCGCGGCGCCCATGCCCAGGATCGCCCGCGCTTCTTCAGGCGTGGCCGGATGGTGGCCGAGCGTGCGCACCAGCGCCACGGCGTCGGCCACCAGTTCGGCATTCGCCGCCAGCACACCGCGGCTGCGGTAAAGGTTATCCTCCAGCCCGACGCGCACATGCCCGCCCAGGACGACCGACAGCGCCGCCACCGACATCTGCTCGCGTCCGGCGCCGAAAGCCACCCAGGGCGCGCCCGGCGGCAGCATGTCGCGCATCGCCAGAAGGATACGCGGATCGGACGGCGCCCCCCATTTCAGGCCGAGCGCGAATTGCACGAAGGGCGGGGGGGCCACCAGCCCCTCGTCCACCAACGCCAGTACGCTGACCAGATGGCCGAGGTCGAAGACCTCCAGTTCCGGCTTGATGCCAAGGTTGCGGATCCGGGTCGCCATGGCGCGGATCATCGGCCAGGTGCTGACATAGATCTCGTCGCCGAGGCCCGAGTTGAAGCTGCCGCAGTCGAGGCTGCACATCTCGGGCCGCAGCGCCTCGACATGCACCAGCCGGGTCGCGGCATCGACCACATCGGTGCCGGGGGCCACCGTCAGCGGATCGTCGGGGCCGAAGATCAGCTTGCCGCCCATGCCCGCCGTCAGGTTGATCAGCGCCGGGCAGTCCGCCGCCCGGAGCCGCTCGACCACCTCGGCATAAAGCGCCACCTCGCGGCTGCCGCGGCGGGTCTGGGGATCGCGCACATGGATATGGACGATGGCCGCCCCGGCCTCGGCCGCGGCCATCGCGTCACGGGCGATCTCTTCCGGCGTCACCGGGACATGCGGGCTCTTGCCCGGGGTGTCGCTGTCGCCGGTCAGGGCGCAGGTGATGATGACGGGGCGGCTCATGCCATGTCTCCCTGCTTCGGCAGGATGCTGCGGTGATCTTCCAGGAAACGGTCGAAGGCGGCGACCAGCCCCTCGGCATCCGCGTCGGTATGCGGCAGCGACAGCGCGATCATGCCGCGCGGCGTGACGTACTGGCCCGCCATCATCATCTCCATATGCCACAGCTTCCCGGGGCGCAGGTCCGCGCGCTCCACCGTCGCCGGGGTGACCCCGCCCTTCGGCAGGAAATGCAGATTGAACAGCGAGCCGCAGCCCGTGGTGCAGGCAGCCACGCCATGGGCGTCAATGCGGTCCTGCATCGCTAGACGCAGCCGGTCGCCAAGCGCATTGAACCGGGCCGAGGCTTCGGCCGTCAGCACCTGGGTCAGCCCGATGTGGCCCGCCGCCATCGACAGGACGTTGTTGTTGAACGTGCCGCCATGGCTGAACGCATGCGGCGTCGTGGGGTCGAAACGGTCCATGAGGTCGGCCCGTCCGCCGAAAGCGCCGAAGCTGGCCCCGCCGCCGATATACTTGCCCAGTGTCATCAGATCGGGCGTGACGCCGGTCACCGCGTGCAGGCCGCCGAAATTGAGCCGCGAGGTCATCACCTCGTCGAAGATCAGGAGAGCCCCGATCTCCTGCGTCACCCGGCGCAGCATGGCCAGATAGTCGTCCGTCGCGCGGATGCAACCGCCGCCGCCCAGCATCTGCTCCAGGATCACGCAGGCGATGTCGCCGGCATGTTCGCGCAAAAGCGCCTCGGTCCCGGCCACGTCGTTGTAGTCCGCCATCAGCCAGGGGAAGGGCAGGTTCAGCTCTGACCCGCCATGGGCAAAGGTCAGCACGCCGCCGTGATAACCCTCGCGCATCGCCACCACCTTCGACCGCCCGGTCACGGCGCGGGCGGTCGAGATCGCCATGATGTTGGCTTCGGTCCCCGAATTGGTGAAGCGCACCCGCTCCAGCGCCGGAAAGCGGTGGACGAGTGCGGCGCCGAGTGCCGCCTCGAAGACGTTCGGCCCGCCCAGTGCGATGCCGCCCTGCACGACCTCGATCATCCGGGCCTGGATCGCGGGGTCGGAATGGCCGTAGAGCCCCGCCGAATACTCGCTGACGAAATCCACATACTCGTGGCCGTCGAGGTCGCGGACGCGGGCACCCTGGCCCCCGGAAAGCGCGACGGGGAAGGGGTGATACCACATGACCGACCGGGTGTTGCCGCCGGGCAGACTGGCCCGCGCCGCCAGGTGTCGCGCTTGGCTCTGCGGATTGGAGGCGACATAGCGCGCCTCGGCATCGGCTACCGCCGCATCCAGATCGGCATTCACAAGAAGGTCCTGCATCTTCGCCCCCAAAGTTGATCAACTCGTTGCACTCCAGGCGAAGCGAGTCAACGATCTTGATCGAGTGATGCCACTGAAGTTTGGTCAAGAAGCGACGTATATAGCTCTTACCTTCAACAAACTGCTAAAAATTAAGCATATTCTACGCTTCCTGCTTACACACCACGAACGGGTCGGCCCCTCGTTCACTTGCCGGATAAAGTTGATCAAATATAGTGCTCAACAGGGATCAGATGATCCGAATCATGAGACAGCAGTCGCCGGATGTGCGGGCACTATGTTTAAGGCGGGCTTGGCGCTGTCGCCGCCAGAAAGGCATCCGCCCCCCGGACAGACCTTCCGGCAAGATGCCCCGAAGGCGAACGGGAGGAACGTCGACGCCTTCTTCACCCGTGAACGAGAGGCCAGGCCTTGAACAGACCCGCGACACTCGACCTGACCGGCAAGCGCGCCATCGTCTCCGCCGGAGCCAGCGGTATCGGCCATGCCATCGCCACGGCGATGCAGCGGGCGGGCGCGAGGGTGCAGGTCTGCGAGATGGACCGGACGGCGCTTGCGGAACTGGCGCGATCCTCGTCGTCTTCGTCTGCTCGGACCTCGGCAGGAATATCTCGGGACAGGCCCTCTCGGTAGATGGACACACCCAAACCCTCGTCGCTCGTGACGGATCCTGACCTTGCCGTCTGCTCTGCCACCTCCGCCCCCGAACGGGCGCTGGGTTGACGTCATTTCCCGCCACCAGCGGCTCAAGCAGGTGACGCTGCAGCATAAGTGTGCCCGATGAAACTGGCGGACAGGGGCGTTCAGGGGCTCACGGGGCGCGGAGCGTGGTCTGGATCTCGCGGGCAGTCTGTTGCAGGGCAGCGAAGGCGGCGTAGCGCCGGTCGTGCAGGCGGGCGAGGTCTCCGGTGGCGGAAGGGAAGAGCCGCGCGGTGCCGGACATGGCGGCCATCGCGGCCCTTGCGTCGGGGTGGGTGCCGCTGGCAACCGCGCCCAGCATGGCCGCGCCAAGGAGCACGGGCTCGGGCGCCTCGGGCAGGGCGACGGCAAGGCCGGTGCTGTCGGCAAGCATCTGGCAGGCGAGGTCGCTTTGTGCGGCGCCGCCACTGGCGATGAGGGTGGTGAGGGCGATGCCGCGCTCGGCGAAGCGGTCGAGAAGCTGGCGGAGCCCGTAGCCGATGCCGCAGAGACCGGCGAGATAGAGGCGGGCAAGGCTGTCGATGCCCCTGTCGAGCCCTAGGCCGGAGATCACCGCGCGCGCCTGCGGATCGGCGAAGGGCGAGCGGTTGCCGAGGAACTCCGGCACGACGATCAGGTCTTCCAGCGCGCGGACGGCGGCGAGCGGGTCACGGGCGATGCGGGTGGCATGGTCGGCAACATGGGCGATCAGGCTACGGCCCTGCTGCGCGGCCTCTCCGGCGAGAGTCCCTGCGTCGCGATGCAGGTGGACGAGATGATCGAGCGCGGCGCCCGCGGCCGATTGCCCGCCCTCGTTCAGCCAGAGACCGGGGAGCATGGCGTCGTAGTAGGGGCCCCAGACGCCGGGGACCGGGGTCGCTCCTTGGGTGGAGGCCATGGAGCAGGCGGAGGTGCCGAAGATATAGGCGAGGCGGCGCGTGGGGTCGGGGTCGCTGCCGGGCAAGATGACGCCAAGGGTGCCGAGGCCCCCGGCATGGGCGTCGATCAGCGCGGCGGCGACGGTGACGCTTTCCGGCAGGCCGAGGTCGCGCGCGGCCATGGCGTTCAGGGGGCCGAGCGCAGTGCCGGGGGGGACCACCTCGGTCCCGATGCGGCGGAAGCCTTCGTCGGCCAGCGCGCCGAGGCCGATGGCGCGGAAATAGGCGGCATCCCAGCGGCTCTCATGCGCGAGATAGGTCCATTTGCAGGTCACGGTGCAGGAGGACCGCGCAAGGCGGCCCGTCGCGCGCCAGGTCAGGTAGTCGGAGAGGTCGAAGAAATGCGTGGTCTTGGCGAAGCTGTCGGGCAGGTGACGGGCGAGCCAGAGAAGCTTGGGCGTCTCCATCTCGGGCGAGATGCGGCCGCCGACATAATCCAGCACGGCATGGCTGCCCGCGTTGATCTCCTCGGCCTCGGCTTGCGCGCGGTGATCCATCCAGACGATGACGTTGCGGGCCGGGTCGCCGGAGGGGCCGACGGGGATGCCCTGGCCCCGGTCGCCCACGGCGACGAGCGAGCAGGTGGCGTCGAAGCCGATGCCCTTGACCGTCCCGGCGTCGATGCCGGAGGCCGCGATCGCCTCGCGCACCGCCGCGCAGACGGCTTGCCAGATCTGGTCCGAGGATTGCTCGACGATCTCGCCCGGCTCCTGCCACATGGTGACGGGATGCTTGCCCACGCCCAGAAGCCGCCCCGAGGGGTCGAACACCCCGGCCCGCGCCGATCCCGTCCCGACATCGACCCCGATCAGCATGTCACAGGTCCACCGTATTGGGCAGGATCACCAGATCGCGCACCACCACGCCCTTGCGGCGGCTCAGCATGAAAAGCACCGCCTCGGCCACCTCCGTGGGCTGCATCAGGCTGCCGTTGGCCAGAGCTTCCTCCATCTTCGCCTTGGGCCAGTCGTCCAGCAGCGCCGTGACCACCGGGCCGGGCAGCACCGCGCCGACGCGGATGCCGTGCGGCGCCAACTGGCGGCGGATGGTATGGGCAAAGGCCTGCACGGCGAATTTCGAGGCGGTGTAGATCGGTTCCCACACCACGGGCACCACACCGGCTATGGAGGAGGTCAGCACGATGTCGCCCGTCTTCCGCTCGATCATGTGGGGGAGCACCGCATGGATCGAGCGGAAGGCCGCGTTGATGTTCAGGTTCAGCATCCGGTCCCAGGCGTCGGGGTCGCCGTCCTGCACGGGGCCGCCGACATAGCCCCCGGCATTGGCATGGAAGATGTCCAACTGGCCGGTCAGCGACAGGATGCGGGGCAGGATCCCGCTGACCTGCGCCCCGTCGAGGAGGTCGACCTGAAGGGGCTTCGCCTCTGGCCCAAGCTCCTGGCACAGCGCCTGCAGCCTGTCCCCGGCGCGGTCGATCAGCACGACCCTTGCGCCTTCGGCCAGCATCGCGCGGGCGCATTCCAGGCCGATCCCCGAGGCCGCGCCGGTGATCGCGGCCACTTTTCCGTGCAGTTTTCCGGTCATTGCCGTCTCCTTATCCGCGGCCATGGCTGACGCGCGACTGGCGGGCCAGGCTGTCGACGATCACGGCGATGGCAAGGACGCCCCCGGTGATCATGTAGCGCAGGGATGACGACAGGTTCAGCAGCGTCAGCCCGTTGGAAATCGCCTGGATCACGATGATCCCCAGCACCGCCGACCAGGCCGAGCCGCGCCCGCCGAAGAGGCTGGTTCCCCCGATCACCGCCGCCGCGATGGCGTTCAGGTTCACGTCGCCGGTCCCGGCCTGCTGGCTGGAGGAGGCAAGGCGCGAGGCCGAGAGGATGCCTCCCAGCGCGGCCAGTGTGGAGCAGAGCATGAAGGCCGAGAGGTAGATGCGGCGGACGTTGATCCCCGAGCGGCGGGCAGCCTCCTTGTTGCCGCCGACGGCGAACATGGACCGGCCCCATTTCGTGCGGGTCAGGCCGTAGTTCAGGATCACGGCCAGAAGGACGAAGAGGCCGAACATCACCGGCACGCCGCGCCCGAGGTGCAGGTAGTAGATCGCGCCTTCCAGCGCCACGGTCAGCACGACGGCCTTCAGGACAAGGCGGGTGAGGGGTTGCGAGGACAGGCCCGCTGCCTGGCGCTGCTTCATGACCGACAGGCCGACCCAGACCATCACCGCCCCGGGCACCAGGCCGAGGAGATAGGAGAGCCATGCCGGCAGAATCCAGAGCTGGCCGAAGCCCACCAGCGGCGAGGCGAAGGGCAGGTTGATCGAGCCGGTGGGGCCGAGGATATAAAGCTGCAGCCCGAGGATGGCGAGCAGGCCCGAGAGGGTGGAGACGAAGCTCGGCATACCCAGACGGTTGTAAAGCGTTGCATAGACCGCGCCGATCAGCGCGCCGGAGGCGAGTGCCGCCAGGATCGCCAGCGGCAGCGAGACGCCCGCATTGACCCAGAGGACGCCGATCATCGCCGAGGCAAGGCCGCTCATCGAGCCGACCGACAGGTCGATCTCGCCCAGCATCAGCACGCAGACGATGCCAAGGGAGATGACGCCCACTGTCGCGCAATCGAAGAGCAGGTTGACGAGGTTGTTCGGCGCGAGGAACACCGGGTTCAGCGCTGAAAACACGGTGGAAATCAGGATCAGCCCGACGATGACCGGCAGCATCCCCAGGTCGCCGGACCGCAGCCGGTCGGTGAAGTCCTTCAGGGCGCCTTTCAGGCTGTCGTCGTGGCGGACGCGGGCATCGGCCCGGTCGAGTGTCGGTTTCTCGGTCATGCCGGTGTCCCCCCTGCTTCGGCTGCCAGCCGTTCCTGCCTGCGCGAGACGGAATTCTCGCTGGCCCCGGTGATCGCGGCGACGAGGTCCTGATGCGAGGTCTCGGCGGTGAAGACGCCGTTATTCTTGCCCAGCCGCAGCACGACGATCCGGTCGGCGACGGCGCGGACGTCTTCCATGTTGTGGCTGATGATGATGACGCCGAGGCCGCGGTCGCGGACGCGCTCGATCAGGTTCAGCACCTCGGCGGTCTGCGCGACGCCAAGGGCTGCGGTGGGTTCGTCCAGCATAATGATGCGGGGGTCGAGCAGCAGCGAGCGGGCGATGGCCACCGTCTGGCGCTGGCCGCCCGACAACGAGGCGACGGGTTCGCGGACGGACGGGATGCGCGCGGCGAGTTCCTTCAGGAGCGTCCAGGCGCGGACCTCCATCTGCACCTCGTCCAGCCGCCAGGGGGCGAGTTCGTGCCCCAGGAACAGGTTCGCCACCACGTCGAGGTTTTCGCACAGCGCGAGGTCCTGGAAGACGGTGGCGATCCCCATCTCCAGCGCCTTCGCCGGGGTATCCAGTGACACGGGGCGGCCCATGTATTCGATGGCGCCCTCGGTCGGCTGGTGGACGCCCGCCAGCACCTTGACCAGCGTCGATTTCCCCGCGCCATTGTCGCCGACCAGGGCCACCACTTCGCCCGCATGAACATCAAGCTCGATGTCGGTCAGCGCCGAGACCGCGCCGAAGCGTTTCGAGACGCCGCGGAGCGACAGGATGCGCTCGCCCTTCGCGGGCAGTCTTTCGCGTGCCTGCATGTCTTTCTCCCCCAAATGGTGCCCGGCCCCCGCGACGGGGGCCGGGCCTGGCCGGATTACTGGGTGATCCCCAGCGCCTTGCAGCCTTCGGCATATTCGCCGGTGCAGATTTC